>NZ_JBHVRW010000014.1:0-182482 GCF_042885475.1 Streptomyces sp. NPDC058051 | reverse complement strand
GCGGGTATCCCAGCGCTGCGCGCTGGGCAGGGACGGCCCCCGCTGCGCGGGGGCAGGTGACGGAGTGTGAGGCCCCTCGCTGCGCGAGGGGGTGGCCGCTATGCGGCCGGCCTTTCCTTCGCTGCGCTCTGGTCAGGCCCTCGGCTGCGCCGAGGATGCCCCGGGGGGCTTCGCTCCCCCGGGGCACACCCCTTGCCGGGCAAGGGGTGTGAGGCCGTTTCACGGCCTGAGGGTCCGTCCGCTGCGCTCCCGGACCGGTCCGGCTCCGCCGGACGGCTGGTCAGGTGGCCACGGTGGTGGGTCAACTGCCAGGGTGCTCACGGTAGGTGATGCACATGTACCGTTGGCAGATCCGCAACACTCCCACTGCTTCAAATGTAGGGCCTAGACCCACTCTGGAGCCACGGCCTACCCCCTCCGCAGGGCCCAACCGCTCTCCACTCCCCCGCTCAACCCCTCCCGGCATGCCCACGGAGCACCACGGCCCGAGGAGCCCGAGAACAGCTCAGCGTGGCCCTGAGCTGGGCTGATACCTACTCCAGGGCACTCCCCGGAGCACTCCCGGAGCACTCCCGGAGCACTCCCGGGGCACTCCCGGGGCACTCCCGGGGCACTCCCGGGCGCTGCCCCGCCCTCCCCCGCCCGGAGACCCGACCCCACCACCCACACCACACAGAGACCGTGAAAAACCCTCACCTGACACTCCATCAGATATCCCAACTTAAATCAAACCGTCGCCACAAAAAAAACACCAAATTCACCACCCATCAGAAAATGACCCACCGTACAAATCCCCGAACGCCGGAAACACCACCAACTAAAAACCCTGACACCACCAAGAAATTACCACCCCGAAACCACACCCAAAAAACACTCTGTACCAACACACGTACCACCCCTGCCCGAACCAGTGCCGCCCGCACCCGTCAACAACGGGGCCGGAACAGCCGGCCTTCTCTCGGACGCGTCCACCCCTGCTCGCGGTGTGCAGCACCCGGCGTCAGAACCGGCGCGCGCGGCCCCGCCGACGCGCGCGAGGGGACCGGCAGGCGCCCGATCCCGCCGATGCAGGCTCTACCCACTCCCCACCTGGACACGCCGCCTCGTACGCGCGGCAGGCATTCACGGACAGCTCAAGGACCGCGCCCCGGACAGCCCGCTATTCCCCCTCATCACAGTCCAGGACGGCGAACAACTCCACCTCACCGCAACAAGAATCCGCTACCACCTGAAGCCCGCACCGTAGAAAGCGACACCAACCGCACCCATCCCCCACCATCAGCACCCAGCCCCTTCCACCACAGCCCCCACCAGCAACAACACACCCCACGCCACACCGACCAACAACAAACCGACCCGCACCATCACCAAAAACATCAGCACCAAATCGGCAATCGTGTCACCACCCCACGACCATCTCAACAACACAGACACCACAACTACCGCACTGACATCACAATGCCGAACCACCACCGACAAACACCCGCAGACCACCACTCTGCCGCCATGTTTCGAGGTCTCGAAGTCCACCGCCCACCGGCGCTTCGTCATCTGGTCCAGAGCCGGTGCCTGGGGCCGGCTACACCAGGCAGTGCTCGACCGCATCGACGAGTGCGGCCTGCTCAACCCGACCCGCGTGGTCCTCGACTCCACCCACGTACGGGCCAAAAAAGGGCGAACTCACAGACCCGAGCCCCGCGGACCAGGGCAAACCGGGTTCCAAGATGCACGTCCTGTCGGACGCGAACGAACTGCCCCTGACCGTCGGCATCTCCGCCACCAACACCCACGACAGCCAAGGCCCGAAACCCATGACGGCCAGCCCCCAAACAAGACACAACCCCCACCACAGCCGACACTACAAACCCCACAAACCCCACACCGACAAAACATACGACATCCCCGACCCGCACAGACAGCTCCACAGCAAACAAAACGGCATCCGCACCACCCGCAAGAAAGTCGAGTCCAACGAACGGTCAGGACACCGACGTTGGATCATCGAACACACCATCTCCTGACTGACCCACTACCACAGACTCAACCACCACTACCAACACCACCCCCACAACAACCTCACCTTCCCCAACCCCACCACCACCCCCCGCCACTACAAACAACACCCCCAACTCACCACACAAGACACCATCTAAATCCGGCATTTACCGCGGCAAGCCGTACAATGCCGCGGATGCCAGTCGTGCCGCTGGTGGTAGTGGTGCGTGCTGAGGGCAGGCTTCGAACGCCTGGATCACCAACCCTGCGAAGCGTCGGGAGGCCATGACCTGGGTGGCGGTCGATGTGGCGTGGATCCCCTTGTTGGCCATGAGTATGAGAATGAGGTCGTCCAGGACGAAGTCGGGCCGCAGGTGCCCTGCTTCCTTGGCTCGCTGGGCCAGTTCGGCGACTGCTCGCACCGTGTACTCACGGCTCGCGGCGACATCCGTTACCGCCGGGAAAGTCGACAGGAAGGCTTCGGTGAAACCCCGATCGCGGGCGTGCAGCTCACAGATCTTCTCGATCACCAGGCACAGGCCACGCCACGGATCAGGATCTGCGCACCCCTCGTCGACAATGGCGCGGCAAGCGTGCAGCTGGTCCGCGAAGGCATCGGCGACCAGCATCTGCTTGGTCGGAAAGCGACGGTACAAGGTGGCAGGTCCCACCCCGGCACGCCGCGCGATCTCCCGCATCGGCACGTTCAGACCGTCGGCAGAGAACAGCGCTCGGGCCGCGTCGAGGATGCGTTCGCGATTGTCCAGCGCGTCGGAACGCAGGGTATGAGGCAGATGGTCGGTCATCACTCTCACTTTGCCTGAACGGACGGGGGCGTCCGCTACCGTCCCGGAACGTAGCAGCTCGCCGAGATCATCGGGGCGCGCAGCACTGGGATCCAGCCCCGGCCGCGGCGTGAAGCCTCCCGCCAGTCGGCGGCGATCGGTGGCGGGTAGGGATCAGGATCGTGCTTGAGCGGTCCGAGAACGTGGAGACGACATTGAAGGCAATCGTGATCCAGAGGTTCGGAGGTCCTGAAGGTCTGGCTGTGGTCGACCTGCCGGCTCCCGCACCTGCTGCCGGGCAGGTGCTGATCGCCACCGAGGCGGTGGGCGTTGGTGGTGTCGACACCGTGATCCGAAGCGGGGCTCTGGCCGCCTACGGCTTCAAGGAGGGCCACATTCCGGGCGGCGAGGTGGCGGGCTCCGTGACCGCGGTCGGTGACGGCGTCGACGCGTCGTGGATCGGCCGCCGGGTGTGGGGCTTCACCGGCACCGGCGGAGGCTACGTCGAAGAGGCCGTCGCGCCGGTCGAGGAGATTCTTCCCCTGCCCAGTGGCTTGTCCGCCGTCGACGCGGTGACACTCGGCAGTTCCGGTACGGTGGCCCACTTCGGGCTTCGCCACGCCCATTTCGCTCCTGGGCAGACGGTCCTTGTACGTGGCGCGGCCGGCAGCATCGGGATCATGACAGTGCAGCTCGCCGCTCACGGTGGTGCCGCCGCGGTGGCGGTCACGACATCGTCGGCCGAGCGCGGCGAGCGGCTGCGCCGTCTCGGCGCGACCCACGTGCTGGAGCGCTCCGGGAACGGAGGGGAAGAGGCTCCCGCGGGCTATGACGTCATCATCGACGTGGTTGCCGGTGAGGACATGCCGTCGTTCTTCGACAGGCTCAACCCGAACGGCCGCATGGTCGCCGTCGGCGCCGTCGCAGGCCAGCCACCAGCGGACTTCGGCACGAAGATCATGGCGGCGTTCCAGAAGTCGATGTCCTTCGCCGCATTCAGCGCAGCCACCGTCACCCAAGCCGACCGGCGTGCCGTGCGCAGCGAGCAGTTCGCCGCAGCGAGTCGCGGCGGGATCGAAACGGTGGTGCACGAGCTGCTGCCACTGGACGGAGCCGTGCTGGCGCACCAGAAGATGGACACGGGCGAAGTCTTCGGCAGGATCGTGCTGACACCGTAGCCCCTGCGCTCCCCATCTGTGTGGGTGTCCTTCTCGTGCACCGTGGCGGGCCGGGCCGGTACTGACTTCGGGCACTGCCTCGACGGTACGGCCGGCGCACACGAGGAAGAAGCCTCCGGGCCGGGCGGTCAAGCGGCCTGGCCGAGGTCGGCGGCCATCAGATCCTGCTCGCGCAGCGGGGGGAAGTCGACGTCGAGCTTTGGGTCGCGCTCCTCCAGCAGCCGCATGAGCCCCGCCCGCTGAGCGGCGCTCATGCGGTCATGGATGCCTGTACGGATCGAGGCGTTCACCTCGGTGCGGATCTTCGAGGCCATCTTGTCGCAACTCCCAGCGCAACCCCTGCCGCAGCCCCTGGCGAACCGGGCCGCCCGGCTGGGCCTACAAGTCGAACTCCAGGTGCTCCACGTCCGTGAACCGGACCTCTTCCAGACTTCCGGCACGACGGCCGCCGTCCTGGAAGTACACCTCCTTGAGCGCTTCGGCAGCGATCTCCCGCAACTGCTGGTCGCCGGCGCCGGCCTCCTGCGCACCGAATAGACGGGCGGCGTGACGGGGCGGCAGGGCGACGGTCAGGTGCCGGATGCGGTCCTGGTCCGTCGACCCGATCGGAGCGGTGTAGCCGAGGCGGGCTCGGGTGTCGATGACGATGCCGTCGGTCGTCGCCGCTCTCTCTTTTGCCTTCGCCCGGATCTGCGGCTGCCACCGCTTCTTCACCTCTGCCTCCAGCCGGGCGGCGAGGTCCGGGCGGGGCTTCTTGATCTGGTTCTTCACGTACCGCTCCACAGTGCGCTGGGACACCCGCAGCATCCGGGCGACCGCCCGGGTGCCCTTGAGCTGCTTGACCAGGTAACGCATCTGCGCGCCGGCCGACTTCGGCACCGGGCGGGTGAACGCCTTCTGCACCGCGGCATCCAGGCCATCCCCGAACATGCTCATCGGCGTCCTCTCCTACTCTCCGCTGTCGACGTCGGTGACGGTGCCGTCCTTGATGTACCGGGCGAGGTTGAGCTCCGGCGCATTGAACCGCTCCCGCACGCCCTCGCCCCACAGCGTGGTCTGCGTGCCCTCGTGCTTCACCAGGCCCGGGTTGACCCCGAGCTTGAAGCCGCCGGGCAGCGGCTTGCCCTGACGGTAGGGCAGGAAGTCCAGCGGCGAGGGCCCGGAGGCCGCGTAGACGACGCAGTCGGACAGGATCGCGACCGGGCACTGCCCGGTGAACGCCGCGTGCTTGACGATCTTGCGGTGCAGGTTGATCCGGGTACGCGAGATGACCGCCGCACGGATGTCCGGCCGCCACGTCGGGCGGGACAGGGCGCGCCACGGCTCGCCCGGCCTCCAGCCCTCGCCCCGGGGCCGCTCGCGCAGCTTGCCCAGGCCGCCCTTCACCGTCGCCTTGACCGCCGAGACGACAATCGCCAGCTCCGGGTCGCGGCTGCGGTAGCCGTCCATCGCGGCGAGGAAGTCGGCCGGCGACAGGTCGGCGCCGGCGCCGAGGTCGGCCATCGTGGCGAGGTAGGCATCACGCAGCCGGTTGTACCAGCCGTCCAGGTAGCGGCCGTTCTCCCGGCGCACCCACGCCTCCACAGGCCGCACCTCGTAGCCCAGCTCCACCGCGTATGCCACGGTTGGCGTCGCGTACCAGGCCGGCCCTTCCGGGCACTCGCCCTTCGGCGTGAACGGGCTGGGCAGCAGCGCGCCGTCCAGCTCCACCCACTCCTTGCCGACCTTCACCCGGGACAGGTCGACGTGTGACAGGTCCACCAGCCACGAGCCCGGCAGCTTCGGGTCGAAGACCGGATGCGTGACATGCGTCGGCGCTCCGAGTCCGACGAGCAGGCCGTTGGCTCCCGCCGCGAAAGCCATGTTCACGTCGATTCCGACCAGGTGACGCAAAGTGCACTCGGCATCCGTCATCGGCCGTGCCCAGTCGTACGCCTCCTCGAACAGCTTCTCCCCGGGACCGCGGACGTGGAACCGGGGCAGGTCCTTGAGAACCGGGTGGCCGTCGGGAGCCTCGCACGGCGCCGGGTCGACTGGGTCCTTGCCCAGCGAGCCGGGGTTGTGCTCGGAGTGCCGCTTGCCGTCGGCGTCCGGCTCGGAGGCCCGGGTCGCCGGGTGCAGCGCGGTCATCAGCTCCAGGCCGGTCACGGCCGTCGAACCGCGGGGCGTCATCACCCGGGACGCGTACACGCCCAGCACGCGGGCGAGTTCGGCCGGCGGAAGTTGCCCGGCCTCGCCCCAGTGCCGCGTGTCGAGCGCGTTCCACGACGGGATGCACAACTGCACGCAGGCCCGCTCCGAGCCGGTGGCGGGACGGTAGATCCGCGCCCATGGCCCGAACCCACGCTTCGTCAGCTTCCACTCCGCGCGGACCAGCTGCTTGATGACCTTGTGCCCCTCCGGGAGCCGCCCGGCGAGCCGCTCCTCGTCCGTGAGGGTGGTGGGGAGGCCGTAGCGCTCCAGCGCGGCCTCGGTGAGCACGAGCAGTGGGTCGGCGTCCTTGCCCGGACCGGACAGTTTCGTCTGACCGAGCCTCGCCTCCTTGAGCGTCCAGTCCACCAGGGACGGCAGGCTCTTGGCCGGCACGTCCAGGACCAGGCCGCCAGTGCAGTACGCCAACATCTTCCCGTCTGCATCAACGTCCAGAACCGCCAGCGGCCCGTTCTCGAACCGTGGATCGGCTCCGCCCGCAGGGATCGCGGTCGGGGCTGCCTTCCGCGCACCCGGACGGCGCGACGTCGACGACGACCGGGTGGTGCGCGCCGGACGCGGCGCGGCCTCCGGAGCAGCGACCTCGGGAGCAGGGCCGGGCTGGGTGTTCCCCGTTGCAGACATGACCGCTGCCTCGGGCGCCGGGCCCGGGGACAGCGTCCGCGATTCCGCCGGGGCGGCGACGGCGGTGAACTCGGCCGGCACCGCAGCCTGATGGACGGTCATGGCCACGTCGCCCGGGACGGGGTAGAGCTCCGCGAGCTTGTCCAGCAGCCGGGCGTACGCGTCCCGCTCCGGCGGCCGGGGCTCGGTCTTGCCGGACTCCCACCCGCTGACCGTGGCCCGCCGTACCATCAGCGCGGTGGCCACCTCGTCGATCGTCAGGCCGTGTGCGGCACGCAGCCGCTTACGTTCCGCCGGCGGCGGCAGCGTGGCGCGGGACGCGAGCAACGCGTCGACCGCGTCGAACAACTCGGACATGGAACACCTCCACATGAACACCCTACCCCGCAAAACGAGCGAATCGCGTACGTTCGCCGTACACATTGCGTACGTATCGCGTTCGAGGATTCGTGTAGAGGAAGCCCGCAGTTGATCTCTCGTAACGAAGGTTGACCGCCAGGTTCTCTCACCGAAGGGTGAGTGATCGTTCAGGGTCGGCTGTCCGGGGAGATGGGTAGGGGAACCAGTACGCGTGTACGGCGATCCCTTCACGACGGTGGACGGCGCCGTCCACCGTCGTGAACAACAGCGCTACGTCGGCCGTCGAAGTGCCACCCGAACTCCCTTAAAAGCGCTGCTCCGCGACGTGTACGGAACCACCGCGGAGACCGCCTGAACTGGGCCGACATCGGTGTCTGCGTCCGGCCCGGCATCGAACTCGGCCTCGGCTCGGTCAGAGCGGCAGTGTTATGCCGAGTTCCTGCATGGCGGTGGAGGGCGGGCCGCCCTCGGAGCGCTCGGTCTTGTAGCCCTTGACGCGCGGTTCGAGCGTACGCGGGTCGACCGCTTCGGCGGGCGCGCCGGTGGCGTACAGACCTTCGGGCTCGCAGTCGCGGTCGTGCGGCAGGAGCCAGAAGACGCGGCGGCGGAACGTACCCGAGGCGCGGGAGGGCTTGGCGGTGGGGCCCAGGAGGGCGTAGCCGACCATGCGGCCGGCGCGGTGGTAGGCAGGTTTGGCCTTGCGGGACGGCAGCCGGTCCAGGCTCTGGCGCACGTAGTCGAGGTCGGTGATGTCTTCCAGCCACACGAGTTCGGTCTCGTGGCTGATCTCGTCCTCGGTGATCAGGGAGCTCATGCGGTGGCTTCCCTCTCCTGGTCGGCGAGCAGTCCGATGCCCGGGTAGTACTTGCGCTGGTTGGACGTCATCATCTGCTTGGGCGAGGCCAGCCCCACCAGTTCCCGCGTACGGGCGGCGAACGCACGCGAGGACAGGGCGGCTGCGCCCTCATTCTGACACCACGTTCGGTAGACGTTGTAGAGCCCGGCCTGCTCGGCACGCAGCTCGGGCCCGATGGTGCAGCACTCCTCGTAGAAGCGGCCCGTGTGGTCCTCGGTCTCGGCGTAGGCGGTGGTGGCGATCCGGACGCGTTCGGGTCCGGTGAGGTCGCGGTCGCCGGCAAGGTAGCGGCGGGCGCCGTCGATGAGCCAGGCCAGGATGCCGGGGCCTTCTTCCGTGACGAGGATGTCGGCCAGGTTGTCGATCTTGCGGTGGTCAGGGACGGTGTTCTCGAACGGGATCAGCCGCATACGGCGCCAGAAGGCGAAGCCTCCGGTGCCGACTTCGGGCCGGTGGTTGCCCACCAGCAGCAGCTTGTGGGTCGGGTCGAAGCTGAAGAAGTCCTGGCGCATGCGGCGGGCCTTGATGCGGTCGCCGCCGGTCAGCAGTTTGACGCGGGCCTCGTCGAACTTGTCGCCGGGATTGACCTCGGAGCAGACGATGACGCGCCGGCCGTGGAGTTCGGCGAGATCCGTGGGATGGCCCTCGTAGGGGCGGGCCATGAGGAAACCGGGCGGGGCGGCATCGGCGTAGTCACCGAGGAGCTTCATCAGTACATCCAGCAGGACGGACTTGCCGTTCTTGCCGGCGCCGAAGAGGAAGGGCAGGACCTGGCCGCCGACATCGCCGGTGACGGCGTAACCGAGCAGCAGTTGCAGGTAGCCGTTCATCTCACGGCCTTCGGTGTCCAGGCCGAAGGTGTCGGTCAGGAAGGCGTTCCAGCGCGGGGTGGGCGTGACACGGGGGCCGACTGTGGTGGACCGTGAGTGGAAATCCTTGTTGGGGTCAGGTGTCTTCACCAGGCCGGTGCGCAGGTCGACGATGCCTTCCGGGGTGCACAGGGCATAGGGGTCGGCGTCCAGGCGGGTGGCGTTCAGGACCATGCCGGGAGCGGACTTTGCCTGGGTGAGCATGGCGTTGATGCCGGCCGTGGACAGGGCGCGGCGACGGTGGCGTTGCAGGGCCTGCGCGGTCAGCGCGCCGTGGGGGTCCTGGGTGGCGATGTTCTCGGCGAGGTCGCCGGCCGCCCACAGGACGGTGTCGTCCTCGTCGATCTGCCACCGGGTGGTGTCCCACCGGTACCACCCGATGCCGGGGACGTGCCGGAAGTCCTGGGCGTACAGCTTCACGAACAGCTTGGCGTTGCCGCGGTCGCTGAGAGTGTCCGGGAGCAGCCCGTCGGCCGTGGCCTGCGATCCCGGGGCGGCGGGGGCGCCCGCCTGGGCGGGCAGCGGGAGCGCGCCTTGGCTGCGGATCTGTTCGGCGACGGTCTGGGCGTCGAACTCGAACAGGGTGTTGTCGTTGCCCGCGGCGGTCATGGGCGGCTCCCGGGGTGCAGGGGGCGCTTGAGCCCGGCGGTCAGGCCGCTGCGGATGATCTGCTCGGCGCGGTGTTCCTGGCCGGGGCGGGCGGCTGCCGCGGCCTCCCGCAGGGCTCGCTCGGCGGTGTCCTGGGTGAGGCGGCCGGCGGCGACGAGTCCGCCGAGGGTGTAGGCGGCACGGTTGAGGGCGTCGGAGAATCCTGCCCCTTCGGAAACCTGTCCGCAGGCCTCTACGGGGGCCAGGACGGCGGTGAGCGTACGGCTGGTGCGGGCGCGGCCACCGCCCGCCGCCAGGACGGCCTGCTGGGCCCGGGGCGGCACCGGCCGGGGGGCGGGAATGCCGGAGGTCGGCAGATGGCCGGTGCGTTCGAGTTCGTGGGCCAGCCAGGACGGCAGGACGGCGGGCCGGCGGACCTCGCCGAGGGGGGTGTAGGTGCCCGCTGTGGTGGTGGTGCCGGGAGCGACGATGTAGCCGCCGTGGGCGCGGACGTCGACCTGCCAGGCGAGGGCACGGCCCTGGCTGGAACCGCTGGAGCACTGCCAGCGGCGGTTGTCACCGGTCCTGTACCAGACGTGGAGGCCCCCGGACGGCGTCCGCACGCGCAGGGTGGAGTCGTCCACGGCGGGGCTCGGAACGCCCCTCAGAGCGGCCAGGACGGCCAGGGTGTGGAATCCCGTGGCCAGACCGGTGAGGTCGATGTGGTCGCCGATGGGGATCCCGGGAAGGATCCGGTCACGGCTGGGCGGCTGGGCCTCGTGGGCGTCGATGTCGATGACGACCAGGCTCGCGGGCCCGCAGGCGACCGCGACCCCGAAGTGGGGGTTGGCTCCCCACCAGCGGTCGATGCGGCGCTGGTCGAGGGTGGCGGCGTGGAACCCGTGACACCAGCGACCGGCGGGCAGACAGGCGCAGCCGGAGTGGGTGTGGCCGGGGCGTCGGCAGTCGGGGCAGTTCGCGGCCGGTGTCTTGCGGCCGACGGCCAGGGGGTGAACCGGCCAGCCCCTGCGGGCGCACTGCCGCGCCGTGGCCAGTGCGAGCTCAGCGACTGACGGCCCGGTGGCGGGGTGACGTGCGTCGTTGGGCGGAAAGCGCAGTTCAGCAGACACATACACACCCTGACAGCGACTGAAGCGACCCAATGACAGACACACCCTAGCGAACGCTGCCGTGGGGGGCGTGCAGCCTGTGGACAAGCGTGGCCCGTGTCGATAAGAGACCTGGCCGTTCGGTCGCTCAGCGACCGAACTCTGGGGGCAGCGACTGGAGCTCGTTGAGTCGCTGCCTCTCGGTCTCATACAAAGTCCCAGTTCAGAGCGTTGCAGCGAAGGAAATAGCGACTGAAGCGACTGAAGGCTTCTATATATGACGCACACGCGCACACATGAATGTCTTATATATAGGCACTCTGAGTCGCTTCGGTCGCTGCCGTTCTCGGGACATGAGCCTGACCTGCGCTTTTTCCTGGTAGAAGGAAGCGACCGAATGAATACTCAGTCGCTGGGCTTCAGTCGCTGCGCGCGAACTCGGGGCAGCGACCCGAGCGACCGAAGCGACCTCAGCGACCGAAGCGACCCGTTCCCAGTCCTGGACTGGGGTCCGGACCCGGGCGAAGGCTCCCGCACAGGTACGGGTGCGCGAAGCCGCGCGATCGACGCAGGAGAGGTCAACACGGTCGACGGCACAGGTCGCCCTCATACCGGGCGGCGAGCGCACGACGAGGCTGCGGAAGGTCGTCGGCGACGGGCTGTTCACCTTGCCGGGAGCGGTGAACCACGTGGTCGCGCGCTCCTCCGGGCTCGCGCAGCGCTACGACATCGCCGACGAGGCCGTAGCACCGTGCGATAGGCCGTCTCGATCTGCTGGAGGCTCTCCCTCGACGGGCTGCGCCTGCGGTGCGTGGTCGCTGCGGCTCAGGTGGTGGAGCCGCACGAGCAGGCCGCGTCGAGTGGTCACCGGGGTGACGGCACCTCAGACGCAGGAGTCCGAGGGCGGCGCAGGATTAAGGGATCTCCCGATTAACGGATCTCCCGGGCCTGGCCGGGAAGGTTCTGCAACATCTTGGCGTGCTGGGCGAGCCACAACTCGTTCAGGCGTTCCCCCCACGTGCGGGACGTGGGGGCGGTCCAGCCACGGCAGGTCGTCGATGACGACCAGCAGCGGAGTGTCGGCGGCGATCTGACGCAGCAACAGCAGGGCTGCTGTGGACGTCAGAAGGCGATACGGAATCATCCGTCTCTGCGTACGGTCCACGTGCAGGCCGAGCCGGAGTCCGCGGCTCTAGAGTCCCAGGTCGAAGGCCAGGCACGAGTAGGAGTTCCACGAGCCTTCGGGGTTGTACGAGGCGTTCGCGCCGCCGCTCGGCGCGGCCTCCACCTCTTCGGACATCTCCTCGAACCGGATGCGCTCGGGAAGCCTGCCGTACTTTGCGTGCCGGATCGCTGCCGCGGCATCCGTGGCGAGTTCCTTGCTCATGGCCATTCTCCACTTCGTCGATCGTGGATCGCGTCCTGCTTGTCGCTCGGACGACCATCAGCCTGCACCCCCATCTCGTCACCTGTCAAGACGGTGATGAGATGGGGGTCATGGGCGCAGCCGGAACCGGACATGGGCATCCAGGCGTCACGCCGTGGATGCCCACGTCCGGTTCCGGTGGTCCGTCGACTTCGAGGATCGTGTCGGTGAACGTCCCGGGCTGCTCCTGGGGGAGGTTGTGACCGGCGCCCGGGTCTGGTGCGCCCAGGGGCGGCCCGCGAAGTGGACGGCTCAGCCGCTTTTGTCGGTCCACGGAACGGCCGGGGCTGGGCCCACGACACCTGGGACCGGATGACGGATGCCCGGCAGGACCGCCCTGCTGGGTGGGATGCCGGTCAGGCGAGCGCGGGCTGCGCCGCCCGCGCGGCAAGCCTTCCGGTGCGCGCCAGGGCGAGGACCGCGCCCGCGCAGGCCCCACCGGTCAGGGACAGCGCGGTCCACAACAGCCACAGCATCCGGTGCTGCTGGGCGTAGTCCCACAGTGCGCCGGTGGCCAGGTTGCCCAGGGTGATGCCGATGCCGGAGATGGTGTTGTAGAGGCCGTAGTGGGTGGCGACGAGGCGGTTGCCGGACAGGGAGACGACGGTGTCCATTTCGAACGGGTAGACGACCGCGCTGCCGGCCGACAGGGCGATCACCCCGGCGCCCAGCGCGGCCAGCGCCACCGCCCCCGGTACGGCTTTGCCGCTCGCGGCGACAAGGGCGAGCGGCGCGAACGCCAGGCCCAATACCGCGAGGCCGCGCACCAGGGCCTGTTCACCGCTCCACCGCCGTTTCGCCCAGCCGGTCAGCCGCAGCTGTCCGGCGATGGCCACCGCGGCGGAGAGGACGAACAGCAAGCTGGTGGCCTTCGTGCCCGCCTTCCCGAACGCGTCGCCTGCGGCCAGGGGCAGCGCGAGGTAGACCTGGAAGGTCAGTAGGTAGGAGCCGATCATCGCGAGGGAGAACAGCAGGAACGGCCGGTTGGCCACCACCGTGCGCCACTGCGCCAGCACCCTGTCGCCTCGTCGGGCGGAGCCGGCACCGCGGCGAGCGGGTAGAGACCGGCCCTGCAGGACGGTCAGGGCCGCGAAGATGCCCGCTGCCACCAGGCACACCAGGCGGAAGTCGGCGGCCAGCAGTGCCAGGCCGACCAGGGGGCCGGCCAGTATGCCGGCCTGGTAGTAGACGTTGAACGTCGCGAACGCCTCCACCCGCCGCTCCTCTCCGGCTTCGGCGGCGAGGTAGGCGCGTACGGCGGGATTGAACAAGGCGCCGGCGAAGCCGGTGGCCGCCGACGCGATGACCAGGACGGGCAGGCTGTCCACGACGCCCAGCAGGGCGAACCCGGCGGTACGCAGCAGGCACCCGGCCATGATCGATGCCTTGTAGCCGTAGCGGTCGGCGACCGTACCGCCGATGAGGAACATGCCCTGCTGGGAGAAGTTGCGCACGCCCAGCACGAGGCCGACCGCCCACGCGGCCAGTCCCAGCTCACCGGCAAGGTGGGCGGCGAGGTAGGGCATGAGCATGTAGAAGGCGAGGTTGATGGCGAACTGATTGGCCATCAACAGCCGCACCGCGGGCGGGAAGCTCAGCGTGCTGGTCCACAGGGTCTTCACCGGGCCGCTCCCGCCAGGGTCGCCGCACCCGCGCCGGCCGGTTGCCCGGCGGGTGCCGGGTCCAGGACGGTTTCGCACTTCGTCCACCGCGTGACGGCCCGCTCGCCGGGATGGGTGATCTGGTCCGGGGCGTCGGCCGGCTCGCATCCCAGCAGCCGGCGCTCCCGACACCAGGCGTCGTCGAAGACGGTGCCGACGTAGCGGTGCGGGCCGTCGGGGAAGACGGCGGCGATCCGGGCCTCGGCCGGCAGGGTCGTGGCCAGGTGGCGGGCGACCAGGGCGACCGCGCCCACGCTCCACCCGCCGGTGGCGTACCGGGAGCGGGCCAGGGCCCGCGCGGACCAGACCGCTTCCCCGGCGGATACCCAGTGCACCTCGTCGAACAGGGCGTAGTCGACGTTGCGTGGATAGATGCTGCTGCCCAGGCCCCGCATCAGCCTCGGCGCGGCCTCTTGGCCGAAGATCGTGGAGCCTGTCGTGTCGACGCCCACCACCTTCAGGGCGGGGAAGAAGCCGCGCAGCACCGAGGCCACTCCAGCCGAGTGCCCGCCGGTACCGACGCTGACCACCAGGGCGTCGATCCGACCGAGCTGGGCGACCAGCTCCCGGGCCAGGCCCGCGTAGGCGCTCACGTTGTCGGGGTTGTGGTACTGGTCCGGACACCACGCGTCCGGATACATGGACAACAGTTCGCCGACGCGGTCGCGGCGAGCCTGCTGCCAGCCCCCGACCGGATGCGGATCCCGGACGGTCTGCACATCCGCGCCGTAGGCGGCGAGCAGGCCCGACACCAGGGGTTCCATGCCAGGATCGGTGACCACGGTGACGGGGTGGCCGAAGACGATCCCAGCGAGGGCCAGCCCCAGACCGAGTGTGCCGGAGGTCGATTCCACGATCCGCGCACCGGGCAGCAGGTCACCGCGCTCACGGGCGCGTTCGGCCATGAACAGGGCGGTGCGGTCCTTGATGCCGCCGGGGTTGTGGCCTTCGAGCTTGGCCCAGAAACCGCGTCCGGCATCCGTGAAAGGTTCACCGACCCACAACACGGGGGTGTCACCCACCAGAGAGGCCGGGGTGTCGGCGCGGCGCGTGGCGCCGGTCAGCAGCTGGGCGGGGGCCAGGGTGGAGCAGGGAAGGGTGGAGGAGTTCATCGCACAGGTCTCCTGCCGGCCGCACAGCACCCCGATCAAGGGCGAGGCGGGCCGGTGGTGTTCGAGGACGGAACCATCAGTGGACGATGACGTCACCAGGAGCCCGGATTGCGCGGGCGCCCGGTGACCAGGTCCTCTCAGGTCCGCCACACGCCCAGTACAGCCCGCGCCCGGCTGTGCTCCGCAATGGCTCCACTGCCTTCGTTGCCGCAGGGCGCCCGGCTCCTCGCGGGCATCGTCCCGGCGGGATCGGGGATGAGCAGCCCACCGCCGGTCGCCGGGGGCACGGGCAGGTCGGCCCGGGGACCGGCGGCGGCAGGCTCGTCCACGTCGGTGCATCCCACGGCAGCGCCGTGATCGCACAGGGTCGAAGTGGCTGCCGCGACGGGGTGCGTGTGCGGGGAGGAGACAGCTCCAACAGCGGGCAGTGAATCAGCCCGCGGCAACCCGGCAGCTTGTGCGCCGTGGGCACAGCCGAGCAGGTGCAGCAGCCCGGCCAGCACCGTGACCAGCACCAGCCGCCACGGCGCAGCCCGGGGTACGAGACGCCTCACCCGCATCAGCACAGCACGAAGCGTATTCGAGCAGACACAGAAAGTGCTTGCCGGGTGAGGCGTTTCGTTCTCATGAACGGGCTCTTTCTCCGCAAGGGGCAGAGCCCGGCCTCTCCAGTACCTTCCGGGCGCCGCCGGGCATGAGAAGGCTCAGGCGTACTCGAAGGCCGTCGGAACGGCGCACACCGGGGCTTTGCCGCCCTCCAGCAGCGCGACGGCAGCCCCCGGACAATTGATCGACGTCACACGCCGCCTGGCGGTAGCTGTACGAGGACAGGGCAGCCACTGGCCCAACGGCGTCGGGCTGAAGCTTCGACGCGCACCGGGTGTGCCCGGCCGGGCACACCCGTGTCAGCCACGCCTCCGAACTCGCCGACGGCACGGCGGCACAGGCCGACACGTGTGACAGCGGCGCCTTGCAGGTGTGGATCGCGGGCCGGGACGGTCGCTGTGGGTGGTGCAGGGCACATGTGTGGTACCCGCCGACAGGAGTGCCACGCTCGGTACCGCCCTGGTGCCGGTGTGTCCTGCGACGGCGCCACCGCTCAGCGGTGGAAGGCCGGCTCCGACCGCACCCTGGCCTTCAAGGGGGCGGGCACCCACTGATCGGCCTCGGCGCCGGGGCGGCGAACGCCGTCGGCTGGCCTCCGTTGCAGGAGAGCGCGTATCTCTACTCGGGCACCACCGGAACCGGGACGGTGAAAACGGTCGATCACGACGACTTCGGCACGTGTTACACGCTGTCGAAGGCTGCCCTCTCGGTCCAGATCGCCTCCGGCTCCGCATCCCTGGAGCTTCTACTCCAAGGCCGGCTGCACCGGCGCCACCCCGTGGCGCAGCGGCTCGCTGGCCCAGACCGACCTTCCCTGGGCGATGCTGAGCTACCGGGTGGTCACGCCCTGACGACCCTGCGGGTGTCACTGTCCCGTCGTGGCCGGGACGGGACGATCGTCCCGGCCCGGCCACGACGGTCTCGGTTCCGGATCGGCCGGTCCACTCACGGCTGCGGCGGGGACTCCTCCTGGGCCGCATCTGTGCGGCGCGCGGGCGAACCGCGTGGACGCGCGCACGAGGCGCCGCCGTTCGTCCTCGTCCAGTCCCAGGACGTCCATCAGCTCGTGCAGAGTCGCCTGCCGCCGCGGGCTCTGGCCACGTTCCATGTCACTGATGGCCCGCACGCTCACGCAGGACACCTCGGCGAGGGACTCCCGCGTGAACCGCGCACGTTGCCGCGCCTCCACGCAGCAGCCGACCGGGCTGTCAGACGGTGATGGTCTGGTACTCGGTGTAGGTGCCGAGACCGACCGCGCCGTACTCGCGGCCGATGCCGCTGGCCTTGAAGCCGCCGAACGGGCCGTCGAAGGCGACGGAGGCGCCGTTGACGGTGATCGTTCCGGTGCGGATGCGACGGGCGACGGCCAGGGCGTGGGCCTCGTCGGAGGACCAGACACCGCCGGAGAGGCCGTACTCGGAGTCGTTGGCGATGCGGACGGCGTCGTCCTCGTCGTCGTAGGCGATGACGACCAGGACCGGACCGAAGATCTCTTCCTGCGCGATCCGCATGGAGTTGTCGACATCGGCGAAGACAGTCGGCGTGACGTAGTTGCCCTTCTCCAGGCCCTCGGGGATCTGCGGGCCGCCGGTGACCAGCCGGGCGCCCTCCTCGATGCCGAGCCGGATGTAGCCGCGCACCCGCTCCTGCTGGTCCGGACGGATCATCGGGCCGATGAAGGTGTCCGGGGCGCTGGGATCGCCCACCTTCAGCGACTCCACCAGCTCCTTCAGCGCGGCCACGACCTCCTCGTACCGGCTGCGCGGGGCCAGGATCCTCGTCTGGGCGATGCACGACTCGCCGTTGTTGAGCAGGGAGCCGAACTTCAGGCCCGCGACGGCCTTCGCGATGTCGGCGTCCGGCAGGATGACGGCGGCGGACTTGCCGCCCAGCTCCAGGCTGACCCGCTTGAGCTGCTCGCCCGCGATCGAGGCGATCCGGCGGCCCGCCCGTGTCGAACCGGTGAACGCGATCTTGTCGACCTTCGGGTGCGACACCAGGTACTCACTGGTTTCCCGGTCCGCGGGCAGGATGCTGATCACGCCCTCGGGCAGGCCCACCCGCTCCAGCAGTTCGGCCAGGAAGCCCATGCTCAGCGAGTTCTCCGGGGACACCTTGAGGACCACGGAGTTGCCGGCGAGCAGGGCCGGGATGATCTTCGAGGTGGCCGAGGAGAACGGCGAGTTCCACGGGATCACCGCGGCCACGACGCCGACCGCCTCACGGCGCACCACACTGCGCACCGGGGACGCCGGGTCGGAGGGCACCAGGGTCTCCTCCCAGCCGAACTCCTCCGCCGCCTTGAGGTAGGCGTTCGCCTGCCGGGTCAGACCGGGCTGTCCGGCCCGGGTGAACCATCCCGCCGAACCGTTCTCCAGCGAGATGAGGTGTGCGGCCTTCTCCGCGTTCTCTTCGCGCAGTGCGTTGAACCGCCGCAGGGCCGCGATCCGCTCCGCCGGCGGGGTCAGCCGCCACACACCCGCCTCGAACGACGCCCGCGCCGCGGCCAGCGCGCGGTCGACGTCCGCTCGCTGCGCCTGTGCCACGCGGCCGATCACCGACTGGTCGTGCGGCGAGGCGATGTCGAGCAGGTCCGGGTCGCTCGGCACCGCCCAAGAGCCTCCGACGAAAAGCCGGTCGTAGGTGATCATGTGCTTTCTCACTTTCGGTTCTCTCGGACGCTCCCTCAACTGTCACTTCAATGTAGCATTTTACTTCAATACATACACACGCGAGCGGCAGTACATCTCTTATGTTCTACATTGTCGTAAATCTTGAGGGATGAGAGCCGACGCAGCACGTGTCCGTTCCCAGTGCTTGTGAGGGTTTCCCGCTGGATCTGCTCGGCGAAGTGATCGAGTCCCGATCAATCTGCGCGGCGAATGTCCTGTCTCGCTGAAGCCGAAGCAGTCTCGGTCGATGTGAGGCATCGGGCTGTACGTCTCGCTCAATCTCGGGCAACTGCCCCTGTGTCTCGCGTGTCAGCCCGGCGCGTCCATCAGGGCGGTGACATAGGCATCCAGCCGCTCCTCCACAGCTCGCGTCGTCAGCTCTGTTCTCCCGGCCTCCCGCCACGGCTGCGACACCGACTGCACTTCCTCCGAGGCGGCCAGCGCGTCCCGCACCCGCCAGTACAGCCGCTCGCTCACGCTCGCAGCCAGCACACCGCCGGCCTCCTCGTACGCCTCGGCGAACCGCAGCCCCCAAGCCGGGCCGTGCAGCAGCGCGAGATTGACGGAGCAGTGCGCCACATCGAGATCGGCCGGGCCCCAGGAGGCTCCTGCCCAGTCGATGACGCCAGTGATCCGAGCGCCTTCCGGGTTCGAAGGCGACACGTCGAACAGCACGTTGCCGGGTTGGAAGTCCCGGTGCAGGAAGCGCCCTTCATAGGGTGGCGCGGGTCTGCGGATCACTTCGATAGCCGCGGCCCATACGGCCGCGTCGGCGCCCTTGGGAACCACGACGGTGTCGGCGGTCGTCAACGTCGTATATTCCCGGGGCCGCTCAGCGGGGTACACCGCGTGGATCGCCACAAGTTGACGGGCCAGCAGGCGCACACGCGCCTCCACTCCCATGTCGTCAAGGACCGTCCGGCCCGCCAGATGGGTCATCAGGAGCGACGGATACTCGCACTGCGCGGCGGTCGGATCAACCGCGACTAGTGAAGGAGCCGGCACGGCGGTCCCCGCGAGCAAGGTCAGAGCGCCGGCCTCCCCAATCAGCCCGTCCTCGGCGTTCTCCATGTAAAACGGGTCAACGTAGCTCCGCAGCACCAGGTCACGGGTGCCTCCGTCCCGCGTGCCGACGATCAGCCTCCGCATCTCGGCGGTGATGCCGCCTTGCAGCGCCTCGGCTTTGACGATCCGTTCGCCAGCTTCCAGGTGCCGACTCACCCAAACCAGCGTCAACGGTCGGACGGTCGCGGTCTCATCGTGGTTCATCACCGTGCCACCTCATCATCCGGGCGGCGGCACGGGCGAAGGCTTTTACAGGTACCGACGGCCGTGCGGCTCAGTCCTTCCAGCAAGCCTGGATCCGGACGCAGATGCTCTAAGAGGCGCAAGTCAGAAGTCAGTTGGGCGAGGCAGACGGACACTCGGCATCTCACTCAACCTGAGACACACCAGGTCAGACGGCCGCCGTGCCTCAGCTCCAGCGAGGCGGGACAGCGAAGTCTCCCGTGGGCTGAGCTACGGACGTCGCGCGACGAAGACGAACTCCTTGCCTGGCCGGTCAGGAGCGTCGCGTACGTCCTCCACCACGTACCCCTGCGCGATCAGCTCCGTCTCGACCTCCTGCCGCTCGCGGAAGCGCAAGGTGGAGTCCGACGTCAGTACCTGCCCGTCGGAAGCGAACACATAGGTCCAGCGGAACGTCACCAGCGGCTCGCTCACCTCGATCACCTGGACCCAGCTTTCGACGGCGCCGACATCCGGGATCTCCGTCACGCGGTATGAGGCTTCGCGGTTCCACTCCTCCCAGGCGCGTCTGGCTGGATCCCTGGTCTCGAACACCAGACGGCCGCCAGGCCGCAGTGCCTCGTACGCGCCGCGCAGGGTCTCGCGCCATGCCTGCCGATCGAGGATCTGCTGGGCGGCGTTCGCGGTCATGGTTCCCAGGTCGACCCGCAGCGGCGGGAGTGTCGTGGCATCGCCACAGATCCAGCGCACTCGCTCGCTGCCTGGCTTGGCGCGGGCCACGTCGATGGATGCCTGGGCGGGATCGACGCCGACGACCTTGATCCCGTGTTCAGCCAGCAGAAGTGCGAACACGCCTGTCCCACAGCCGATATCCAGCACCTGACGTGCCCCAAACTCCTCCGTCATCTGGACGTACGCGTCGAGATCGCTGCGATCGGGATCGAGTGGGTCATAGATCGCGGCAAGCCGTGGATGTCCGAAGCACTCGTCAGTCATGCGATCGAACGTATGGGGAGGCTGAGCTGCCTGCCTAATCAATTTCTGCGGCTGCCAGCGGTGTTGGCGCCCGCGTGAGTCGAGGTCTCCAATCGATCACCCGGATGAGGGGTTTGGTCCCGTTCTTTCTTATCAGTCCCGCCTCTTCTGCACAGTGGCTCGCATGGGGGCACAAGGAACGGCCGAACAGGAGATGTCAGCCGTGGATCAGTTCGAGGTCGGGTGGCGGGACGCCGGTGGTGAGCACCGGCGTCCGCTGTCCAAGGCTTCGGAGATTGAGTTCGAGGCAGGGCTGCCCGTTCGGGGGTTCCCGTCGTATCGGGGGCAGCGGCATTTCCCGGGGCTGTACTGGTCGGCGACGACCGGCGGGCATGTGGGGTTCGACTGAGCCACCCCCGCCGCTGCCTGCCGGAACGTGCGGCTTACCTGCACGAACGCACACCGACGCGGGCACGCCGAATGAGCGGGCCGTCAACATCGAGAAAGAGGAGTGGGCGCTGCCTCAGACCAGTCACGACTGAACGGTAACCGTTACTGGACTGACGCGGCAGGGTCCAAGCTCATCGCCCAGTTCTCAGAAACACTGGGACGACGGGCCTTGACCCCGAATCCTGGACACGGGTTATGCGGCTTGGGCGAGCGTAGTTGGTGTGAGGTGGAGGGCGTTCTCGAAGGCGATTGGTGATCGTTGTCCGAGGCGGGAGTGTCTGCGTCGGGTGTTGTAGCGGTGGAGCCATCGGAAGGCGTCGAGTCGGGCCTCGCGCTCGTTGAGAAGGACTTCCAGGACCTCACCGGCTTCGGAAGAACGTGGCCGCATCGCGGACTCTCGGTCTGATGCGCGCCTACGCGGTGCGGGACTGTGCGGCAATCGTCGAGCACCTCGCACACCTCGTGTCCAGGTGTGGGCGGGCCGGGGGCCCGGCCCGCCCACCGCCGCATCAGGCCGCCAGCGCTTCCCGGAGCGTTGAAGGCTTGAGTCCGAAAGTGTCGCGGATATCGCTGTCGTCCACGATGAACGGACGCTCAGACATGAAGCTCATCTCGGTGAACTCCCGCCACAGTGGGTCGGTGAAGGACAGCAGTGTCATGTCCCGTTCGGTGAGTTGCTCCAACCGCGGTTCGGGCGCTCCGTGAAGTTCGGCGAGGTTGGTTGCGGCATGACGCACGGTCGTGGTGATGACCGGGGCGTGCCAGGCCCGTCCCCAGGTCCGCTCGTCGCTGCTGACCGCCACCAGCGCCGCTGCGACGTCCTCGGTGAAAGAAAACGAATGGGCCGCATCGGGGTTGCCGTGGACGAGGGCCAGTTCGCCGTCGAGGACTCGGGGCGCGACCAGCAGCGTGAACGGTGAGACTGCGCCCGGGCCCAGGTACTGGCCGGCTCGCACTTCGGTGGCCCGCAGCCGCCCTTCGTCGTGCGCGTCCTTGGCCTGCTGCCACAGCTGGGCCCTGACCCGGCCCTTCCGGGTGGTCGGGGCCATCGGGGTGCGCTCGGTGACCGGCCCGGTGGTCTGCTGATAGCCGTAGTGGTTGCCGAGCATCACGTAGTCGGCCCCGGCCCGTTCGGTCGCAGCGAGAATCGAGGTGAACAACGGCGGCATGGTCTCCGGCCAGGTATGGTAGGCGGTCATGGCGGCGTTGAAGACTGTGTCCGCTCCGGCCAGAGCCTCTGCCAGCTCGTCAGTGCGGCCCGCGTCCAGGGCGACCCGTTCGATGGCAGGGTGGTCAGGACCACTGCCGCTGCGGGTGATGAGGCGGACCCGCTTGCCGCCGTCGGCCAGTTGCCTGGCGGTCGCGACCCCGGTCGCACCTGCCCCGATGACGACTGATCCACCCATGGTCTTGTCTCCGTTCACCTTCAAAAATGGAACGCCTCCCCGATGGGGGGAAACGTGGTTCACGGAGGGCCCGTCCGCACGCCCAACTCTGCCGTGCGGACGCAGGGTAGGTTAGTGGCCTGAAAGCCACGGCCTCCAAGGATCTAGCCATGCATCGTGTCGCCGTCCTGGCCGTTCCCGCGGTCAAACCCTTCGACCTGTCCATGCCGTCCGCGCTGCTCGGCGCCGCCGAACTCGACGGACGCCCCGGCTATGAGGTGACGGTGTGCACCGCCACGCCCGGCGTGATCGCGGCCTCCGGCGGCATCGAGGTGGTGGTCCGGCACGGCCTTCAGGCGGTCGCGGCGGCGGACACGGTGATCGTCCCCTCTACCGCCAGCCGGCACGACGCCGAGCCGGCCGCACTGGACGCCTTGCGGGAGGCGGCCGCCGCGGGCAAGCGCGTCACCTCGATCTGCAGCGGTGCCTTCGTCCTCGCCCAGGCCGGACTCCTCGACGGCCGTGTCGCCACCACCCACTGGGGCTTGGCCGAGGAAATGCAGCGCGCCTTCCCCTCGGTGCGCGTGGACGCCGACCGGTTGTTCGCCGAGGACGGACCGATCATCACCGGTGCGGGCTCGGCCGCCGGGATCGACCTGTGCCTGCACCTGATCAGTTGCGACTACGGCGCGGCAGTGGCCAACGCGGCGGCCCGCGCCGCTGTCGTCACCCCGGTCCGCCACGGCGGGCAGGCGCAGTTCGTACAGACCCCGCTCCCGGCCGAGACCGACTCCTCATTGGATGCGGCCCGCATCTGGGCACTGCAGCACCTGGACCAGCCGATCTCCCTGCGCGACCTGGCCGGTCAAGCCAAGGTCAGTGTGCGGACCCTGACCCGCCGTTTCACAGCCGAGACTGGCGTGACCCCATTCCAATGGCTGCTCCAGCAGCGGCTGCTGCGGGCCCGCGAGCTACTGGAGACCACCGATCTCACCGTCGACCAGGTGGCCAGCCGCAGCGGCCTCGGCTCCGGCGAGTCGCTCCGCCAGCACCTGAGCCGCCAGATCGGCATGACCCCAGCCGTCTACCGGGGCGCCTTCCACCGCCAGAGCGTGAAGGCTGGTCAGTGACCGCGCGTCTCGGTCCGAATCTGGTGTTTCATAGGTGGTCGCTCGTGAAACACCGCACCACCCGGTGGTCCACCTGCGGCGATCACGTTTCATGAGTTGTTGCAAACGACTGGGCTTCTGAAACACCCTCATGAAACGCTCCGGGGCTACGAGCGACGACTTCAAGCGCGTGGAATCGCACGACTGTCCGATGTCCACCTGTGCCGTCCCGGCGGGCTCCCCGTGCCGGACCGGTAAGGGCAGGGTGGCGGTCCAGTACCACACCGCCCGCTTCCGCCTTGTGCCCCAGCTCGCCAAGACGCTCAGCGTGCCGACCCCCGCAGTACGGAAACCGGGGTCGGTGTGGACGGAGCTGCCCCGGCCGGTGAGCGCCGGCGCCAAACCGGTCGGGCACGTCCGCCTCGGGTACGCCCGCGCCTCGACCGTCCGGCAGTCCCTCGACGCGCAGCTCGACTCCCTCGCCGAGGCCGGAGTGACGCGGGTCTTCTCGGAGAAGATCTCCACCCGCGCCACGAAGCGCCCCGAGCTGGAGACCGCTGTGAAGCTCGCCAGAGAGATCCGCTCCTGCGGCGTCGCAGTGACCCTCGTCGTTCACGAGCACAAGCGGCTCGGTCGCGGCATCGAGCTGGCCATGCTTGCCGAGGAGCTGAAGGCGAGCGACGTCGGCCTGGAGTTCCTGACCGGGGAGCTGAAGGGCTCACACGACCCGTCCGGGATCGTGTTCACCGTGCTCGCCGCGATGTCCGGGATGGAGCGCGAGTACATCCGCGACCGCACCCTCGAAGGCCACGAGTCCGCCCGCAAGCGCGGCAAGACCATCGGCGGCGCGGGCGTTACCGACGACTCCATGCTGTCCATGGCCCTGCACCTACGCGCCCAGGAGATGAGCCTGCGCGACATCGCCAAGCGACTCGTCATCACCACCGGCGCGAAGAAGGGCCAGCACCCCTCGCCCGCCACCGTCATGCGGATGCTCCGCGAGCATGACGAGCAGGCCGCCGCAGCGGCGAGCACGTGATCACCCGGCTACTTTGCGGCTGGTGTCTGAGCTAGGGCTCCAGGGCCCCGTAGAGGCGGGGGTGGACCGGCGCACCGTCTACCGGCGTTTCTCGGTCGACACGTTCCTGTATGGCATCGGAGCTTCATGAGACACGGATCGGGACGGCAGCACACTTCTGCGACGCCGTACCCGTGCACCCCTATGTTGTCCGGCTGCGGCCGTGGCCGACATCATCGCGCGGAACCCGTAGGCGAAGCAGGGCTGGGGTTGACCGCCGACGGCGCATGAGCGCGCCGTACGAAACGACACGGTGAGGGCGGTCTGCGGCCGACATGGCGAAGGCGGCCTACGGCCGACCGGATCACGGCCGGCCGGATCAGACTCGGCCGGACCTGGTTCGTCCCGGGGGTCCGGACCAGTGACATGTGGCGTCGGTCCCGGACGCGTGCGGCGGAAGGGCATCGCCCTTCCGCCGCACGTGTGTTCAGGACCGGTCGCGCCTGGGCAAGCGCCAGTTCGGGCGCGGGAAGTGGCAGGTGTAGCCGTCCGGGTAGCGCTGAAGGTAGTTTTGGTGCTCCGTCTCGGCCTCCCAGAACGGGCCGGCCGGCACCACCTCGGTCACCACCGGCCCCGGCCACAGCCCGGACGCCTCAACATCGGCGATGGTGTCCTGTGCGACACGACGCTGCTCGTCGTCGAGGTAGAAGATCGCGGAGCGGTAGCTGAGGCCCACGTCGTTGCCCTGCCGGTTCGTCGTGGTCGGGTCGTGGATCTGGAAGAAGTACTCCAGGATCGCACGGTAGTCGGTGACCGTGGGATCGAAGGTGATCTCGATCGATTCCGCGTGCTTTCCGTGGTCACGGTAGGTGGGGCGGGGCTTGTCGTCGTCCCCGCTGTAGCCCACCCGAGTGTCCACCACACCAGGAAGCGCCCGAATCAGCTCCTGCATCCCCCAGAAGCAGCCACCCGCCAGCAGCGCCTTCTCCTCGACGTCGCTCATGGCACCTCACCTTTCTGTCCGCGTCCGTTCGCGCGGGCTCCAGCCTCGCACACCTGCCGGAAAGTCCCCCACCTATCGTCACCATTTTGACTGGTGACGAACCGTATGGCGAACTGGTCACCGCTGTGCCTGCCCTCATGGACACGCTGGACCCGCTACTCGCGCTGCGTGCGTGGCTGGACCGCCTGCTGAGTCTCGGCAGGGCCGCACCGGAAACCGGGGCCGGGACAGTATCGGATTGCTGCTGTTCAACGAACGCTGTCGCTCGACCGTGGTCACGCCAGAACCTCTTCTCCGTGTCGGACATGCCGCCGCCCGAGCCTCCGCCGGTGGGACGGGGTCTGCCCGGGTGGTCGGCCGGGGCCGTCCGCGCGGGACGTCCCCGGCGTACGTGGGGGCCGACGGGTCCGCCGGACGTGTCGGCCGACCTCAGCCTGCGCTGCCGGACAAACCTCACGCATCAGTCACTTGACGGTGGGATACAAGGTTGTGCCTCCGACGTGACGGGCAGTCACAGCAGGTCGAATCCCAGCTCCCGGGCGGCCGTCTCGGGGGTGGGTTGTGACCAGCGCTCCGCCACCGCCTCGCTGGTGGACAGCGACCGCGCCAGGGCCACGTCGAGGTAGAGCGTGCCGTGGAGGTGGTCGGTCTCGTGCTGCACGATGCGCGCCGGCCAGCCGGTGAACACCTCGTCGACCGTGTGACCGCGCTCGTCCTGCCCGCGCAGCCTCACCCGCGCGTGGCGGGCCACCACCGCCTGCCAGCCGGGCACGCTCAGGCAGCCCTCGAAGAACGCGGCTCGGGCGTCGCCCTCGGGCTCGTAACTGGGGTTGACCAGCACCCGGAAGGGCAGTGGGGTGCGTCCGCGCGCCTCCAGCGTCTCCCGCGGCCCTCGCGCCAGGTCCTCCATCACCGCGATGGCGAGCGGGATTCCGACCTGGGGCGCGGCCAGTCCCACGCCCGGGGCCGCGTGCATCGTCTCCCGCAGCGCGGCCACGAACCGGTCGAGCAGCGCGTCGCCGAGCTGCCCGTCGTAGGGTTCGGCGACGCCGCGCAGTACGGGATCGCCCGCGGCGACGATGGGCAGCGGGGCGCCGGTCGTCAGGAGTTCCTCGACGCGCTCGGCCAGGGACATGCGTGTCATCGACTTGGTCATGGGATCAGCTTGCCAGCCGATTCGGGATACGTATGAAACACATGTATTGAGAATCCGTGCCGTCGACGGTCAGTCGGCTCGCGTTCGTCCACTCGTTCTTCAGCAACTCCGAGGTCCACGGCGCGGCGCTGCTGCTGTCGGGCGAGGCGGGGGTGGGCAAGACCGCGGTGTTCGACGCGGTGGCAGGCCCCCGCGCACGGTTGGACGCGGGGTGTGCCACCGGCCTGTCCTCCCCCGGTGGCCGTGCCTGACGCCGCCTCGCAACACGAGAGGTGAACCGGATGCTCGATGCCTGGGACAGCCATCCGGACCTCCACTGGCCGTCCGGTTTCTCACCGGCTCGCGCCCACGGTTTCTGCCAGGCCCAGGCCGTCGTGCGCGCCTCGTCCACCACGGCGTTCACCCTGATCTGCGACGTGGCGCGGTGGCCGGAATGGGTGCGTCGATCAGCTCGGGCAGGTTCCGCGCCAGGCCGCAGGTCACCGAGGCGATCAGGAAGATCGTGGTCGAGGTCAGGTACAGCCGCTTGCGGCCGAACATGTCGCCGAACTTGCCCCACAGCGGTGTCACCGCTGCCGAGGCGAGCAGATACGCGGCGCTGACCCACGCGATGCCGTCGAACCCGTTGAGGTCCTCGGCTGTCCGGGGCAACGCAATAGGGGGTGTGACCGAGATACGCGCCAAAGGGGCAACGGGATGATCTTGAAGCACTGATCCGCTCGGATTTACCTGCGGCGACGTGCGGCGGGGTCGCGTTCGGCGACGTGCCGGGCGACCGAGTCGATGCCGGGGCGGGCGTAGCGCTCCAGGGAGCGGACGGAGGCGTGGCGGGAGCGGGCCAGCAGCGTCGGGGTGGAGGTGCCGGCCTCCGCGTCGTGCGTCAGGGCACTGTGGCGGAGCCGGTGCAGGGTCCAGCCGTCCAGGTCCTCGGTGTCGTCGGGGGAGGCGAGGGGGTTGGCCAGTAGCCGGGTGTTCTCCTCGAAGATCTCCTCAGCGCGGCGGTAGGAGAGCCGGGCCCAGCCTGTCTCCGGGCACACGTCGAGCGTGGGTGTTCCGGCCGGGGCCTTGCGGTCGGTGAGGAACAGCGGGCCGCGGGTGCGGCGGGCGATGAGGCGGGGCAGGAGCTGGGCGGTGCCGGACTGCCAGTGGATCCACTCGGTAGCCCCGCCTTTGGCGGTGATCCTGCCGCGCTTGTCCTGCGGGTAGAGGTCTTCCACGTTGAGGCACAGCACCTCGTCGGCCCGTGCGGCGGACTCGTAGAGCATCTTCCACTGCGTCTTCTCCCGCTGCGTCCTCTCCCGCTGCGTCTTCTCCCGCAGCGCGATGTCCAGGCGCCACAGGGCGGCGATCTGGTTCTCAGCGAGAGCCTTGGTGCGGTCCGGCGGCGCCGGCCGCCGCTCGATGCCGATCGTCGGATCGCACTCGATCCAGCCCTGGCGCTGCCACCAGCCGATCGCCTTGCGCGCGATGGACAGCTCCCGGTTGACGGTGTCGGCGTCCATCGCATCCGCCCCCGCCGCCGCCAGCTCGGCCAAGACCTCCGGCAGCGCCGGGTCGTCGATCGCGGCGACGGGGAAGACGGGCGGTTTCGCGCCTCGGCGGGCGGGTCCGGTCGGCGGCGGTTCGCCGGCGAGCATCCATCCCCACGTCGTGAGGGAGATCCGGTAGATCCGCGCGGAGGACTTCGCGATGCCCGCGCCGGTGAGGCGGCGCTCGACCGCCGCGGTGTACGACGAGGGCAGGGCGGGCAGCGGCACGACCCGGGCGCGCGGCAGGCGGGGCGCGCCCCTGCTCTCGGATTCGGCCACTGGTTCGATCATCACGCCTGCCCCGCCCTTCCGGCACTGCCGCAGTAAATGCGTACAGCTCGTCCCGGCGGCCGGGATGCCCCGCCGCAGGTCGCGGTGATCACCGTAAGGGCTCCGCGCAGTAAATCCGGTATTTACTGCGGCAGTTGCGAACGCGTTTCCGCGATCGAGCATCCGCCCGAATGCGTTTCTGCTGTGCGGACTTGAGGGGAGTGGACTGTCAGTGACCGGGGCCAGCATGCTCACCTGGGTCATGCCCCAGATCCACCGTCACGGGCAGGCACTCGGCGAGCAGGTCGACGATGTCGCGCCAGGCTCGCTGCGCGTGCCGTGGGTGGTAGCCGACGCCGGGGACCACGGGGTGGCCGACCGGCGGGTGATGGAAGGCGTGCAAGGCGCCGCCGTAGACCGCGAGGCGCCAGTCGACGCCCGCGGCCTGCATCTCAGCGGTGAACGCGTCTCGTTGCGCGGGCGGCATGATCGGGTCTTCCGACCCGACCCCGGCCCACACCGGGCAGCGAATGCGCGCAGCCTCGCCCGGTCGGCCCGTGGTCAGTGCGTTGACTGTCCCGATCGCGCGCAGGTTGACACCATCGCGTCCGAGTTCCAGCCCGACGGCGCCCCCGGTGCCGTAGCCGACGGCGGCGATCCGGTCGGGGTCGGTCCGCGGTTCGGCGCGCAACACGTCGAGCGCCGCATGGCCGATGCCTCGCATCCGCTCGGGGTCGGCGAGCAGCGGCAGGCAACGGGCCAGCATCTCCTCGGGGTCGCCCAAATAGCGCCCGCCGTGAAGGTCGAAGGCCAGCGCTATATATCCCAGTTCGGCGAGAGCATCGGCCCGGCGGCGCTCGACGTCGCTGAGCCCCATGCCCTCTGGTCCGAGCAGCACCGCTGGCCCGCGGTCGACACCGGCCGGGAGCGCGAGGTGCCCGATCATCGTCAAACCGTCGGCCGGATACTCGACCGTACGCGTCGTAATCGTCGTCATGAGACTGGACTGTAGTGATCGTCGAGCCCGGTCCGGCCGGTGTTCTGCCGCTGGCGGAACAGCGCGGGTATCCCTCTGAAATACGGCGAGGGCCCACCAGAACCGTCACAAACCCCGCCCCCACGGCAGCGCTATCGGATCACCTGCCCGGGCCACGGTGTTGGAGGCTGACCCTCGCAGCAGGATTCTGGGGTATACCGGCCCGCTCCCTTGAAGGGCGTCACCAGCTGGTTCCCTCACGGCTCAGGCAGCCTGGCCGAGACCGGCGGCGGTCAGGTCCTGCTCGCGCAGCGGGGTGAAGTCGGCGTCGAGTTTTTGGCGCGTATCTCGGTCACACCCCCAATAGAGCCTCACCCAGGCTGGCACCACCGAACCATCCGCCCCATTAATGTGGCAATTAACGGAGGATACTTCACTCGTGTGAGGCGATAGATGTCTGAGGTTTCACATTCCGCCGCTAGAATCGGTGCGGTGAGAGCCGACGCAGCACGCAACCTGGAAGCCGTCCTGACCACCGGGGCGCGCATGCTCGCCGCCGATCCCGGCGCCAGCATTGCGAGCATCGCTGCCGAGGCGGGCGTGGACCGGCGCACCGTCTACCGGCGCTTCGCCAGCCGTGAGGAACTCCTCGCGGCCATCTACGAATCGCGGCTCACGGCCATCGAACGGGCCATCGAGAACGCCCGGCTGCGCGAGGCACCCGTCGCCGTCGCGCTGCACCAGTACGTCGAGAACATCATCGCCGTCAACCGCACCTGGCCCGTCGACCTCACCCGCATGCTCGCCGACGACACCGTCCACGCCCGCCGTGACGCGTCCGTCCGCGAGGTCGACGCCTTCCTCGAACGCGCCACCGACGAAGGCCTCCTGCGCCGCGGCCTCCCGCAGGGATGGGCGAGCGCTTTGCTGCCCCAGCTCATGCACCTGGTGTCCCGGACAATGCCCGAACTGAGCCCCGCACAGGCGGCGGACGTCGTCGTCGACACCCTGCTGCGCGGCCTCGGAGCGTCCTGACCCGACGAAGGCCCCCGGGACACTTCGCGAACGCCGGGCCACCGTCCTGGATCTTGCTCGGGCAAAGGACCGTTTATGAGAATCGAGGCAGGGGGCTGGTTCGGCTCAACCGGCTCAGGTGTCGTTTCCGTGGTGGCGCGGGGATGAGCGGCGTGGTGATGACCGCGGCACACGTGCCCAATACCAGCCAGTCCAGGTGGCCATGGCCGCTGCGGCACGGCAGGCCGCCTCGGCCGTCAGACCGTCGCTCACTGGAAGAAGATCGTCTGCCTGGCCCTTCTCGGCGGTCGCTGACAGACAAGGGGTGGCTCGGCCATGTTGCCGGGCCACCCCTTCGGGGCGTGCAGCTGTCAGACCGGCTGCGGGGCGGGCGCTGGGGCGGTGGCCTTGTGAACCTTGCTGGTCTCGCGGAGGATCAGCAGGCCAGTGATCGCGATCAGTGCCGAGGTCAGGCCGTGGATGCCGAACGCGGCGGCGATGGAGCCGTGGTGGGCCAATACGTTGATCATGTCGCCGAACGGGGCGACGGCCTCCATGAGCAGGACCCAGCCCAGAGCACGGCGGTGGCCCGTCACCAGCAGGATGCCGATGACCAGGCCCATCGCGAATTCGCGGATGCCCTTCATGATGAGGAAGCCGTCGCCGTCGCCGGCGGGCCAGTTCGGCAGGCCAACGCCTGGAGTGGACGTCTCGGGGGTCAGGATGAAGGACAGCCCGAGGTAGAGGACGAACAGGGCGACGACGGTGGCCAGGGCCGTGTTGACGTTCTTCAGCGACATGGTGCTTCTCCTTTGAGGTTCAGCCTGGGGTTGTGCAGGGTTCAGCGGCGGGCGTAGTTGGGGCGGCCGATGACGTGCCGGATGACGCGGACCGATGCGGGTGGGGCGGACAAGATCGCCTTACCGGAGCATCCCTGGCCGCGCCGACCTGCCGGTTCGTCCCCGGCGATGCCCGTTTTGCCGCGATCGCGCCACCATCAGCAAAGCCGTGATTCGCTGGGCTGCCATCGGCCTCAGGACCCGGCGCCGCCCAGAGTGAGGATTTCCATGAGGTGTCCGTTGGGGTCGTGGAAGTAAGTGCCTCTGCGGCTTTCGGTGCGCTTGCTGTGATGGATCTGCCCGTCCTCTTGGCATGCAGGATCGCCGTAGTGGGTGATTCCACCGTGCTGGATGCGGGCGAGGGCAGCGTCGAACTCCTGCTCGCTGACCGTGAACGCGTAATGGTGTGGCTCGAAGGCGGCCAACTGGTCGTAGTCCAGGCTGACCTGGTGGCCAGCGTGACCGGCGTGAAGTGCGCCACCGGCGGATCGACACTCAGGCCGAGGATTTCGGCCAGGAACTGCGCTGAGGCTTGCGGGTCACGGGCGGGGACGATGGTGTGATTCAGTGCCACGGCCACAAGGACTCCTTGTCAGGGACGGGGCTGCGCGTGGTGGGTTGGTCGGCGGTCTTGGCGACCCGGCGTGGTACGGATGCGTGACTGCCCGGGGAGAGAGGGCAGGGCTTCTCCGACCGCCCTCCCCCGGCTACAGCTGACGTGTCATGCATCGATCTGCTCGAAGATGTGCGGGTACGACACGATGTCGTCGGGAAACTCGGCCGCCATGCGCTGAAACTCCGGGCTGCCGAACGCCGCGGCGAGCGCCTCGGTCGACTCCCAGACCGCGACGTTCATCAGAAGCTGGCTGTCTGCCGTTCCCCTGTGCATCTGCAGGGAGACGAATCCCGGCTGAGCCTTCATGAACTCCGCCTGCCCCCGAAAGAGGGCCAGGAACGATTCAGTCCTCTCCTTCGGGACGAAGAAGGTGTTGGCCAGGACGATGGGCCCGGTCTTCTCTTTGAACTGCGCGCATATCGGCGTGTGCGGGTCGAGACTCTGCAGCTTGGCCATCTTCGGTGCTTCCTCTCGCTATCGGTTGTCCCACGGCACCGCGGCCAGGCCACCGCCGTACTGGATCCGGCGACGCTCACGACGCTCGCCACCTGTGGCACGTGGAGATCTGACAGACGTTTGAGGGGCATCGGCGCCGTCCTCCAACGACTGCGGCCTTGCCAACGTTTGTTGGCAAACGCTTGTTGGCAAACGTAGAGCCCCAGTCCTGGACTGTCAACACGCGTTGGCCTACATTTGTTGGCATGACCGGCACCACAGAGAACCAGCAGGCCGCACGGCGTTCCGACGCCACCCGCGCCACGATCCTCGCCGCGGCCCGCGAGCGGTTCGCGGCGGACGGCTACGAGAAGGCGACCATCCGGGCCATCGCGCGCGACGCGAAGATCGACCCGTCGATGGTGATGCGCTACTACGGCAACAAGGCGGGCCTGTTCGCGGCGGCCGTCGCGATCGACCCCGGGTTGCCCGGCTTGTCCGTCGAACCGCGCGAGGAGATCGGCCGCACGCTGGTACGTCACTTCCTCACCCTGTGGGAGGAGAACGGGGAGCTCACCGCGCTGATGCGGGTCGGCGCCACCGACCCGGCCGCCGCCGAGCGCATGGGGAGCGTGCTGCGCGAGCAGTTGATCCCGCTGGCCCGCCGGGTGAGCCCCGATCCGGAGCAGGCGCCGGCGCGGGCGGCGCTGTGCGCCTCGGCCGTGCTGGGGCTCGCGCTGACGCGCTACGTGCTGCGGTTCCCGGCGAGCATGACGCTCAGCCGTGAGGAGATCGTGGACTGGCTCGGACCCACGATCCAGCGGTATCTCACTGCACCCAAGCCCTGAAGAACGCGTCGAGGCACCTGCCGCGACCTCGGTCACGGCGGGTGCCCTCAAAGGGAAAGCCGAAAGGATCAGCCCTGCTTCTCCGGCTTGCGGGACTTGTCGCCGAGCATCATGAGGCCAGCGGGCACACAGCCGGAGGTCCACACGGCGCAGCCGCAGATCGCTGGGCCCCGTACCCCAGACGGGCACCCGCCCCAAAAAACTGCGATGCACATTGATCACGACCCGATACGCGCCCCAACGCCGCGTCATTCGCCGGTGCCCTCGTCCACGTCGAGGTGGACGGTCGCCGGGTCACGCAGTGAGCACAGGCCCTCGCGTGGCGGGCGGGCGGCGAAGCTGTGGCGGCCCACGCAGTTGAGGTCGGCGCCCAGCGACGCCCCGCCCCTGACAGCCCCGCGGACCACGACAGGACCTGCACAGCAGGCGGGGCGCGAGGCAGGGCCGGTTCCTGGCCAGGTGTTCTGTCCGGAGTGTCCGTCCTGCTCCCGTGTGCACCGGCCAGTCACACACGTGTGTGGCCGATTTTGCACTCTCCGACACGTGGTTGATTGTGCAAAAGTTCACTCCGGCCGCATGCGACCGAACCAGTACCGAACCAGTAGCGACGATGTCTCCTCCCGGCGCCGTCACACACAGGAAGAGGTGGGTAGCATCTTCACCCCCAGGACGAAACTCCGTAGCTCAGCCGCCGCGACCATGGCCGCAGCTCTGATCGGCCTCGGCGCCGGGGCGGCGAACGCCGACGGGTGGCCTCCGTTGCAGGAGGGCGCATACCTCTACTCGGGCACCACCGGAACGGGAACGGTGACGAACGTCGACCTCGGCGACTTCGGCACGTGCCACACGCTGTCGCAGCCCGCCCGATCGATCCAGATCGCCACCGGCTCGGCCTCCGTGAAGCTGTACTCCGGCGCCAACTGCACGGGCACGTATCCCTGGCTCAGCGGCACGCTCACTCAGACCAACCTTCCCTCGGCGATGCTGAGCTACCAGGTCGTCAAGCCCTGACGGCACTTCGGGGTGACACCGCCCTGCCCTGGCCCGGCCGACACGATGATCGTCGGCCGGGCCAGGGCAGTTTCGGTCCCCGACCGGACGTTGGATCCGACCGCGTACTGAGCGGACGACTCGCTCCTGCAGACCGGCCCGCAGCTGATCAGCATGCACATCAGCCGCACACAGTGCCGATGTGGGACAGCCGAACGCGGCCGAGGGCCCGCCGGTCGCGGGACATGTGAGTCCAGTTCGAGGACCGAGCCCTGTTCACGCCGACGCGTGCGGCGGCTGCCGCCTACCGGACTCCCGCCTGCCGACGGGCGTCGTCGGGGTTCGCTCCCTCAATGGTCAGGCGCCGGTCGACATTCGTCGTGCCGAGGGCCTCCAGGACGAGGCAGACCGGCGGTCGAGATTTCGCCGTAGCGGGAGCCACAGGCGCTCTCGCCATCCACCACGAGGGTCTCGGACCCGGCCGGATCGGATCCGGGCAGGTCGGTCGGACCGCCGGGACAGGCGGCGTTCAGCACTCACGTGAATCACCGGGACTTTGAAACCGTCCTGGGGGACGCGTCACACCTTGTCCGCCTTCGCCTTATCGGAGCCGGTCGCGCTTCCCGCGCGCTCCTGCCCCAGCCACCGGGAGTGGTGGCGCTCTGCCCAGGACCGGCTGACGTATCCGGTACGCATGCCCAGTCTCGCCTCCTGATCCTGAAACGCCTTGCGCATGTGCCCGAGCACCACGAAGGTGATCGCCCAGGCCAGGATGTCGTGGACGAAGATCGCGCTGGTGCGGGAGATGAACGGCAGCAGCCCCATGAACCACATCAGCAGACCGGTGGCCATCATCACCAGGACGGCGCCGGCGATCCAGCCCGCGTAGAGCTTCTGGCCCGCGTTGAACTTGCCGGCGGGGCGTGCCTCGGGCGAGATCCGGCGCCTGCGGACGGCTCGCAGCCACTGCCGGTCGTACACCGCGAAGCGGTTCAGCCTGCGCAGGTCCGCGCGGAACTCGACGGACAGCAGTCCCAGCAGGAAGGGCAGCGGAAGCGAGATGCCCGACCACTCGTGGACGGTGACCATCAGGTGCCGCCGCCCGACGAGTTGGGCGAGCGGCCCGAGGTACAGACAGGCGGCGGAGACCATGCACATCAGCATCAGAGAGCCGGTGGCCCGGTGGATCATACGCTCGGCGGTGCTGAAGCGTCGGACCCGGTCCGAGGGGTCAGGCCGCTTCGCTGTGCCGGTCGGCGTCATCGAGCCATCCGTCGATGTCATAGCCGCGTTCCTCCCAGTAGCCGGGCACGACCTTGTCGGTGACCGATATGCCGGACAGCCACTTGGCGGACTTGTAGAAGTACATGGGGGCCGCGTAGAGGCGGACCGGTCCCCCGTGCTCGTGGGTGATGGGTCTGTCCTGCATCTTCAGCGCGACCAGCATGTCGGAACGGCGGGCCTGCTCCAGGGTGAGGTTCTCGCTGTAGGCGCCGTCGAAGCAGGTGAAGCGGACCGCCGCGCCCGGGGAACGCACGCCGGCGGCGTCGAGGATGTCCGCCAGCCTCACACCTTCGAAGGGGGTCTGGTCCACGCGCCATCCGTCCGTGCACAGCACGTCGTGGACGATCCGGGTCTGCGGCATCGCGCGCAGGTCGGCGAGCGTGAAGGTCCTCGGTTTCTCCACCAGTCCGCCGACCCGCAGCTCGTAGTTCGCCTCGTTCTTGTGCGGTACCGAGCTGACCACGCTGTAGTACCGGAAGCCGCCCGGATTGGGCAGCAGACCGGTCAGGCCCGTGACGTCGAACTGGGAGGCGGTGCCGAGAAACCCCTCCCAGCCGCGCTGAAGGTAGGGCGCGGTGGCGAGCCCGGCGGCGCCTGCGCCGAGCATGCCCAGCATCGCCCGCCGCCCCACCGGTGCGCCCTCGGCCCTTGGCTTCGGCTTTCCTGCCATGGTCAGTGTGCTCCTTCGAGGTGGCAACGAACCCGGCGCTCCGCGCCAGCAGGGGCGGCCCGATCGGGCGATCCCGCACGTATGAGCAGAGTCGAACTGCCGCACCATCGTCACCTGTTCAACCAGTGACGATGGTGTCACGACGTTCCTCGGGGTGTCAACAACACGACGAATGGAAGAGGGCGACATGTGCCCGCGCGGAATGTATCGATGCGCACAGGTATGAGCCTTGGGCGGCTGAACCGCCAGGACGGCCGGGGACCGGGCGGGGGAAGGACTGCTACCGGTCTCCGAGCGGTCCAGACCGTGTGCCGTCGCCCTCGGCGTCGCCGAACCGGTGGGTCGACATCGTCGACAGCACGCCTTCGCAGTCCTCGGGGTGGCCTTGCGATGTTCCGGGGCCGCCGGGGTGAGAACGTCCGGAGCGATGCGGTTCACCGTGACGCCATGAGCGCCACACCCGCGGGCGGCCGAGCGGGCGGCGCGCCGATAGCTCCCTTGGCCGACACGGCCGTGTTCTCGTATAGGGGGTATCGCCGAGGTGAGCCCAAAAGGGGCCACGGGATGATCTTGAAGACATGAGGGCCCGGCCCGTCACCCGTTCGGCTCAGTGTCGTTGGTGGTGATGTTGACTGTCGTCTGGGGCCTGGGGTGGGTTGTGACCTCGATCGAACGGACTGCGTATCCGCGGTTCAAGCGGCTGGTCACCGCGCACGAGCTGCATCTGTTCTTCTCGCCGACTCGCGATGAGCTGGACTGGGCCGCCGACCGTACGGACAGCGATGAGCATCTGCTGGCCCTGCTGCTGACGCTGAAGTCGTATCAGCGCATGGGGTGCTTCCCGAAGGTGGAGGACATCCCGGAAGCGGTGGCGGAGTTCGTGCGGCGGGCGGTGGAGCTGCCGGAGGGCACGCTGCCGGCCTCGGCCAGGCCGCCTGATGCCGGGCGGGCAGGATTAGGGGTTGGCCGACCAGGGCGGTGATGAGCTTGCGGGCTCTTGCCTTGGTCAGTCGCTTCGCGGCCGGCGCGCAACGTTGCCGGGGAGTGCGCGGCTCGATGTCGGTGCCCTTGACCGCCTTTACGAGCACGACCTCGGCGCCCTCTACCTGGCCTACGCCCCGGCCTACTTGGACGACAATGACGCCGCCCTGGCGCTGATCGCGAGCTTTTCCGGCATCAGCGTCGCCCGGATCAGGCACGGACTCACGTGCCGCCACTTCGCCACGACCGGCGACGAAAGCCGGATGGGTGTAGCTCTCGCTGCACCCGCGTCAGCTTGACGCTTCCTCCTGTCGCTGGTGATCGCGGGTGGTGGCGGGGATGGCGTTGTCGATGAGGACGGCGGCGACGGCGGCGGCGGTGGGGAAGGCGTCGGCGTTGAGGACCCGGGTGCGGGCCGCGGCGCCGTCGATGAGCAGCGCGAGCTGTTCGCCGAGCTGGTCGGGATCGGTGGCGCCGGCTTCGCGGGCGGTGTCGGCGAGCCGTGCGGCGACAGCCTTCTTGTAGTCGCGTGCGTACTGGGATGCGGGGTGCTGGGGGTCGTGGAGTTCGACGGTGGCGGCGATGTAGGGGCACAGGGGGGTGGTGGGGGGGATGTCGAAGGCGGCGAGGAGCCGTTCGCGGGGCGTGAGGTCGGTGCGGTCGAACACGTCGGACAGAACGGACGGGTCGAACCGGCGCAGGTACTCGGCGACGAGTTCGTCCTTGCCGGTGAAGTGCTGGTAGGCCGTGCGCTTGGACACCTCGGCCGTCGCGCAGAGCTGGTCCATGCCGGTGCGGTTGATGCCCTGCTCGCGGAACAGTTGCTGGGACGCGATGAGGATGCGCTCGCGGGCGCCCCGGCCGCGGCGGCGGCCCGTGGGGCCTTTTTCCAACTCTGTCATGGCTCCAGGGTACCCCAGCTGGGTAACGACCGGTGTACATAGTTTGCGTTCGGGTCGCCCGCCCCGTACGTTAAATAAACAGGACGGTGTACTTAACATCGTCGCCCCAGGTGCACACGGAACCACCGACTCAAGGGAACGACCATGGGAAAGCTTGAAGGCAAGGTCGCGGTCATCACCGGCGGCACCACCGGCATGGCGCTGGCCGGCGCGAAGCTGTTCGTCGAGGAGGGAGCGCACGTCTTCATCACCGGCCGCCGCCAGGAGGCCCTGGACGAGGCCGTGAAGGAGATCGGCCGCAACGTCACCGGCGTGCAGGGCGACGCCGCCGACCTGGGCGACCTGGACCGCCTTTACGACACCGTCAGGCGGGAGAAGGGAAGCCTCGACGTGCTGTGGGCCAGCGCCGGCGGCGGCGAGCCCGCCCCGCTCGGCGAGATCACCGAGACCCAGTTCGACACCTGGTTCGGGCTCAACGCCCGCGGCACCCTGTTCACCGTCCAAAAGGCCCTCCCGCTCCTCAACGACGGCGGCTCCATCCTCATGACCGGCTCCAACGCCTCCCTCGGCGGCTTCCCAGGCTGGAGCGTCTACGCCGGCAGCAAGGCCGTCCAGCAGGCCTGGGCCCGCGTCTGGCTCAACGAGCTCAAGGATCGCCGCATCCGTGTCAACGTCCTGACCCCTGGTCAGGTGGCCACGCCGATGATGGAGGAAGTGATGGACGCGGACACGAAGGCGCAGTTCGAGGCCCTCATCCCCCGCGGCACGATGGGCCGCCCCGACGAGATCGCCACCGCAGCCCTCTTCCTCGCCTCCGACGACTCCAGCTACGTCAACGGCATGGAACTCGTCGCCGACGGCGGCACCACCGCCCTCTGAACCGGACAACACGCAACCAGGGAAGGGCATCTCATGAGCAGCATCAGCATCATCGGCACCGGGAACATGGCCCGCACCATCGGCGCGCGGGCGGTGGCGGGCGGCAACACCGTCGAGGTCATGGGCCGCGACGGGTCCAAGGCCGCCGGCCTGGCCAAGGCTCTCGGCGGCGGTGCCACGGCGGGACAATGGGGCACCGCCCCGGCCGGGGACATCGTCATCGTGGCCCTGCTGTACGACGGCGTCGTGCCGGCCATCGCCCACTACGGAGACGCCCTCGCGGGCAAGGTCATTATCGACATCAGCAATCCCTTCAACTCCACGTTCGACGGGCTGGCCCACCGCGAGGAGACCTCTATCGCGCAGGAGGTCGCCAAGGTCGCCCCGGCGAGCGCCAGTGTGGTGAAGGGGTTCAACACCGTCTTCCGCCAGGTCCTGGAGAAGGGCCGGCCCGACGTCTTCATCGCCGGCGACAGCACGCGGGCCAAGGCAGACGTGGAGACGTTCGTCGAGACCCTCGGGCTGCGCCCGCTGGACGTCGGAGGCCTGAAAATGGCGCACTGGCTGGAGGGAGCGGGCGTGGTCACGGTCGGCCTCGCCAACCACGGGGTGGGGAACTTGGACTTCGCCCTCAGCATCACCGAACTTCCCGCCTGAGTTGACGGGTTGCCGGATCACCGAAAGGACTCGCCACGTGAGACCGTGGCGAGGTCTGCTCTGCCGGCGACCCCACTCATGATCGTTCACGCCAGTCCGAGGCGTCTTATCAGGCGGTAAAAGCGGCGCCGTCCAGGCAGCCGGGCGGGGGCGACGCCTCCACCCGGCGAAGTGACGGATGGCCCGGCACTCCGCCCTCTCACAAGCGGTCGTTTGTGAGAGGGCGGAGTGCCGGGCCATGCGCACGCCGTTGTCCGGCCCGCACGCCATGGCCCGACCCACCGTCTCTTCAGCCCAGGTCGGACATGTCGAGCACGAAGCGATAGCGGACGTCGTTTCGCCGGAGGCGGTCGAGTGCCGTGTCCACCTGTGACGACGGGAGCACTTCGATGTCGGCGGCGATGCTGTTGTCAGCGCAGAATTGGAGCATCTCGGCTGTCGCCAGGCGGCCTCCGCTGCCCGCGGAACTGAGCTTCTTGCGGCCGATGAGCAGGTCCGTGGCCTCGACGGTGACGGGGCCCAAGTACCCGAGGAGGCTGAGGGTGCCGTCCATCGCCACCAGCTTCAGATACGGGGCGAGGTCGTGAGGGGCGGAGATGGTGTCGATGACGACGTCGAAGGTGTCGCGTGCCGTGGCCATCTGCTGGGTGTCGGTGGAGGCGATGAGGTCGTGAGCGCCGAGCTTGCGGGCGTCGTCGCGCTTGTCCTGGGTGCGGCTGATGACGGTCGTGGTGGCGCCGAGTGCCACGGCCATCTTGACTGCGAGGTGGCCCAGGCCACCGAGGCCGGCCACGGCGACGCGACTGCCGGGGCCCACGCCGAGGGAGCGCAGGGGTTCCCAGACGGTGACGCCGGCGCACATCAGCGGGGCGGCTGCGGCCGGGTCGAGGCCGGAGGGGAGCGGGTAGGCGAAGGCGTCGCGCACGACGTACTCGCGGGAGTAGCCGCCCAGGGTGGTCGACCCGTCCTGCCGGTCGGTGCCGCCGTAGGTCAGAGTCGGGAAGGCGTGGCAGAAATTCTCCTGTCCGGCTTCGCACATGGCGCACACGCCGCAGGAGTCGACGATGTTGCCCACCGCGACGCGGTCGCCGACCGAGAAGGTGGTCACCTCGGGGCCGATCCCGGCCACCACGCCGGTGAATTCGTGACCGGGCACCAGGGGCGCTTTCGTGTGCTGGTCGTAGGCGCGCAGGGCGTGCAGGTCGGTGTGGCACACGCCGCAGTAGTCGACCTGCACCGCGATGTCATCCGGGCGCAGGTCACGGCGCTCCAGCGACGCGCGCCGCAGCGCCGTCGGGCCGGCCGCCTGCCATCCGGTGGTCGTTCGCATACGGGACTCCTTAAACAGACTGTTCTGTCTGTTGCAGCGTAAGCGCGACCGTGCCCCAAGGCAAACCAACTGTTCTGTTTGGTAGAGTGCGGGTATGCCGGAACAGCCCCAGACCTCGCGAGGCGCCGCGACCTACCAGCGCATCCTGGACGCCGCCACCGAAGAGTTCGCCCAGCACGGCATTGCCGGGGCGCGCATCGAACGCATCGTGACGGCAGCGCGCACCAACAAGGCACAGCTCTACGCCTACTTTGGCGACAAGGAGCGACTCTTCGACGCGATCTTCCTCAGCTCGCTGGAGCGCATCACCAACGTCGTGCCCATCGACGCGGACGATCTCGCGGAGTGGGCCGTTCGTCTCTACGACGAATACCTGCGCCGCCCCGACCTCATCCGGCTGGCGACCTGGACACGACTGGAGCGTCGGCCTGCCGGGCACCTCGTCGAGACCCACCAGCACTACGACGACCGCAAGCTCACGGCCATCGCCGAGGCCCAGGCCGCCGGGCGGGTCCGCGCAGGTGACCCGTTCGACATCATGGCCATGGTCATCGCCATGTCCATGGCCTGGTCACCGGTCAGCAACGTATATGCGGCCAGCAGCCAAGAACCCGATGACGTACATGACCAGCGCCGCGCCCTGCTCCGCGACTGCGTCCAAAGCGCCACCGCGGCCGGCAAAGGCGACGCATCCCCCTCATGACTGCCACCAACACCCCTGGTGACGCTCACGCACGCTGCCTGGGCTCCGGCCAGGACCGGAGCCCAGGTCTCACGCCGGAACTGCGGCTGCCTCCCCCTGCGGGGCGCGCGGGCCGGGTACCGTCGCCCGGATGGACAGGTCCAGGTCGAGGCGGCTGTTCATATCCAGCTCGAATCTGCCGTAGGGATTCACATGGGTCCAGAACAGCGGGGAGAGCGCCCGGCGGTCCGCGTCGGTGAGTTTGTCCGCCCACTTCGGATCGGCCAGGACCTCCTGCATCAGCAGAGTGCTGACGTGCACCAACGCTGACTGGAGCAGGTGTAGCGCGAGCATGCTGACCTCCTGGGATTCCTTGTCCGCACCGGCCAGGTCACCGTCCTTGCCGTAGAAGAGGTCCTTGTTCGCGGAGTTCCGGTTCTCCACCACCTGCAACCCCTCGTGAATCTCCTGGCGCATCCCAACGTCGGCGAGGTAGTCGCAGATGAACGAAGTACGTACCGCCCGGCCCAACTCCTTGATCGCCCGGTACGTCGGGTGCTTGGGCCCTCCCCTGGTGAAGCGCCGCAGGACCTGCTCGGCCTCGGCGGTGCCCAGGCGCAGGGCGGTGGTGTACTTCACGATCTGGTCGTACTGCTGGGCGATCAGGTCCCAGTCGATCGTCTTGGTGGAGAGCACCGGGCTCAGGTTCGGCCAGTTGTCGTCCCCGCCCCACCTGGACGGAAAGCACAGAACCACACCCCAGCCCCATCACGTTCTGCTACATGACGGGTGGCGGCAGCTATACGAGAACACGGCCGACACGTAGGTCGCGTACCCGAACATTGAGCAGCTCCGACGTCGAGCGTCGACTGGTTCTGACTCGCGGTGCCGCGAGTTCCTCTGAGCCCTGCGGGGGGGGGACGTCAGACTCTGGAACCTTCGTCGCGGACCGCACCGCGGTCCTCCGGTCTGCGCGGTCGACGGCGCACCTCTCTGACCGATCGAGGGACCTGGACTCTCCCCGAAGCAGGCACGAGCCGTTGAGAAGTGGCGCGGACCAGCGCGGGCTCTGTGGTCAGCCGGTCGCGCTGTGCCGGCGTGCCCGGTAGGCGGCGGCCTTGATCCGGTTGCCGCAGGTCCGCATGGCACACCACTCCCGCCGGTGACCGCGTGAGCGGTCGAGGTAGACCTGGGTGCACTCCGGGCGGGCGCACTCGCGCAGCAGCGCCCCTTCGTCACCGCCGATGATCTCCACGGTCTCGCGGGCGAGGGCGGCGAGCCCCTGTGCGACGGAGCCGGTACGGGTCGTGCCGTCGGGGACGAGCCGGAGTGTCACGGGAAGGCCCGAAGCGTGCAGATTGACCTCAGTGACCGCCTCGGAGGGCAGTGGCCGGCCGTCGATGCGGGCGGCGACCAGGGCGTGGATCGACTCACGCAGATCCACCGCGAGGGCGAGGTCGGACGCGCGGGCGCCGGGCGCCAGGTCGAGCATTCCGGATTCCACGAACCAGTCGTCGAGCAGCGCGGGGGTGGCGAGCTTCTCCGTTGGCGTGGCGTTGCGTCGTGTGCGCAGCGTGCCGACGAAATCGAGGGGAAGGGATCCGCAGGGAAAGGCATGCATCACGTAACCATACTGACCAGTGACTGGCGGATGCGCAATAGCCTCACACGATCAGCTTCCGGTATGCGTCTCCCCACGCGGTCCGCCAGGAGCCCGGCCCCGAGTTCCGTCGGCGAAGCTCCCGATCCGGTGACCGGTGCAGCCGCCGCACGACGACGGATGCTCGTGGAACTACCACTCGTGCCTCGCTCTGGACCTGGGCCTGCAGCCTCCGGACGGCCGAGGCTGCGAGGAGGCGGCAACCGCCCTCAAGATCCTGGAGGGCCTGGAGGCCGGCCGGCGATCCGTCCGACGAGGACACCTTCATCGGTCCGCCGGTCCGCGCCGAACAGGGGAGACGCGTGCGTTCCCGCTGTTCGGCCGGGCATCGAGGAAGGCGCACGCCCGGTCACCGGCCACCCCGAGCCGTCGACGGGACCGGAACAGGAGAACTACGCCAAGCCGGCCTTGTCCGTCGACATCAACGTAGACGTCGACAACAGCATGCGGATCGCGCGGGGAGAGGTCTTCGGTCCCGTCCTGGCGGTGATCCCCTTCGAGGACGGGCTTCCGGAGGTCGTGGTGTGGTCAGCTGCCGTGGCGGACGGCGCTGATCGCGGCGTCGAGGAGGGTCTCGATCGGGGTGTCGTCGTCCGCGACCGCCCACGCGTTGGCAGCCGCGTCGAGGCAGGCAAGGGCCGAAGCGACCAGTGCGCTGGCGCGTACATCCTCGATCCCGGCGGTGGATCCCAGGCGCTTCGCGATGTCCGGGACGAGGAATTCCTGCCACTGAAGCTGCTTCTCGAGGTGCCGTGCCCTGAGGGACGGGGTCTCCAGAAGCATGCGCGTGGTCCTGCGCAGGACCTGCCGGGAGTCGCTGAAGCCCATCAACAGGGCACCGAACGCCGCACGGAGCGCGTCCCAGGAAGCCTCCGCCGGGGGCCTGTCCTCAAGAGCGGCCTGCACATGCCGTCCGGCTTCCGTCAGATACCCGACGACGACGTCCTCTTTCGTCTCGAAGTACCGGAAGAAACTGCGCGGCGAGATGCCCGCCGCCGCGGAGATCTGATCGGTGGTCACCTCGGCGAAGCCCCGCTCCAGGAAAAGGGGCAGAGCCGCGTCGCTGATCAGCTTCTGCACAGCCAGCCGCTTCTGCCCCCGCAGGACAGACAGCTTCCCCTCACCCTCTCGCATGAACACAGGCTACCTTGTTGAAATTGGCAGAGACTGTCAATCATGGCATAGTCTGGCAGAGCGTCGCGGGTGTCATGGCGCCCGATCGGGAGGATCGAACATGTCCAAGGTCGTCGTTGTCACCGGCGGAAGCGACGGCATCGGCGCAGCCGCCGCCCGACGGCTGGCCCGGGACGGGCACACCACGGTGATCGTCGGCCGCTCGCCGGACAAGACGCGGGCGATCGCCGGAGAACTGGGCAGCGATCACTTCGTCGCCGATTTCACGAGGTTCGAGGATGTGCGCAAGCTGGCCGCGGAACTCGACGCGCGGTACCCACGGATCGACGTACTGGTGAACAACGCCGGAGGGGTGTTCGGCGACCGGAACAGAACGGTCGACGGCTTCGAGAAGACCCTTCAGGTCAACCATCTCGCGCCCTTCCTGCTGACCAACCTGCTCTTGGACAAACTCCTGGCCAGCGGCGCTTCGGTGGTGCAGACATCCAGTTCCGGGGCGCGACTCTTCGGCCACATCGACGTCGACGACCTGAACAATGACAACAAGTACACACCGCACAAGGCGTACGGGGACACGAAGCTCGCCAACATCCTCTTCACCAAGGAGTTGCACGTCCGCTTCCACGGGCAGGGCCTGTCGGCGGTGGCCTTCCACCCCGGAGGATCCGTCGCCACGGGTTTCGCCACCGATACCACCAGCTTCATGAGATTCGTCTACGGCAACCCGGTGGTACGGCCTTTCTTGCTGAGCGCCGAGTACGGCGCCCGGCCGTTGGTGTGGCTGGCGGAGGGCACACCGTCCGTCGACTGGATCCCCGGTGCCTACTACGAGAAGAAGAAGCTCGCCCGGAGGAACAACCCACAGGTGGTCGACGCCGGCCTCGCTCGACGGCTGTGGGACCGCAGCACCGAGATGGTCGGACTGGGAGCGTCATGAAGCGGGGTCCGAAGGAAGAGCCGGCCGCGGTCCCCTCGGGTACTGCGGCAGCCCGGCGGGCCTGCGCGAGAAGGCCAGCCGGGCTGGAGGAGGGGCGCGGGGTCCTGCTGGCAGCGGAAATATGTATGTCGCCGGGGCGACGCGCCGCGTGGACCGCCGCACAAGCCGGGCCTTCGCCGACACCTGCCGCCGGGCAGGCGTGAACCAGAGCAGCACCCGAAGCCGCACAGCACCGGCACTCTCTCCGGTGGCAGCATCACACTGCCCACCGACGCATCCGACCTCGTGAACCCTGACGGACCGCACCGGAAGCACCGTCCCGGAACACCCGGAAGCCGGAATGCGCGTTGATGTCGCGGCAGCAGGTCACCGCAAACGTGCCGTCGGCCGGTTCCGGCCGGTCCCGCGCCTCCCAGCCGTAGTCCTCGACCAGCAGCGTGCGGCCGCCGATCCGGATCGCGGCGACGGCGGTGTCCTCTCAGCCCGCCTCCCGTTCGCCGGCGAGCGTCCGCATGTCATGCCGTGTGACGCCATGGATTTCGGCCTCGTCGCCAAGCAGCAGGCGCAGTGCGTCGCCCGGTTCGACGTCATGGATCAAGGTGGCGCAATACGCCGTGTCCTCCATCAGCGCCGGCGTCCAGTCGTTCCAGGACTCCGGTTGACGCGCTTGCCGTTGCGCCAGAAGGGCGTGCCGTCGCGGCGCAGTTCCACACCTTCGGACGTGACGACCAGGGCATCGGCCGGACCGGCGATCTCCTTCGCCACGAGACCGTCACCGGTGCGCACCCGCAGCATGCCGTCGTCGTCCAGCGCGAGGTAGCCACGCTCGTCGCCCCCGATGTACTCGTCCCACAGCCAGGTACCGTCAGCGGCGAACTGCACCAGTCGGCGGTCGTCGCGGTGCGCGAACACCGTGACGCCGTCGGGGGCTGTCAGGGACTGCCGCTGCAGCACCTGCCCACGCAGCAAGGTGTCGCCGCGAGCCGTGTTCATGCCCGGCCGGGTGCAGCCGGCATGGCGGTCGACGACCCATGAGGTCCCGTCGAGCACCATCGTGCCGTCGTCGTGGACCACGAGCCGGGTCGCGCCGGTGGTGCCGGCCCGCCACAACGGGGCACCGTACATAGTCCGCACCGTCAGGTCACCGTCGGTGAGGTCGGCCCAGCCGTTTCCGGCCCACCACGTGTCTGTTGCCCACACCGCCCGCTGCTCGAAGTTGCAGTACAGCACCAGGTTGCCGTCCTCCTGGTGCACGAGGGTGTGCGAGCCGTTCGGCGACGTCAGCGACTGGTTCCGGAGTCGGCAGCCGGCCGGGAGTTCGGGACCGCCGTAGGCGTACACGGCGGACGGCGGAACATCCGCCGGGGCACCCTTGCCGATGTCCCGCCACAGCAGCGCGCCCGCGGCATCCGCCAGGACCAGTCGCCAGCTCGCGCCCCGGGCCTCCGGGACCTTACGCCATGTCAGCTCGGCGCCGTCCTGCTCGAACCACCGAGCCAGCCAGACGGACAGTGTGTGGCTGGAGCTGCCGCCCGACATCTCCTCGGTGACCTGCAACGATCCATCCCGGTTACGGGTCACTGTCCGCTTGTGGCGGCCCTGCCGCACGAGATGGGCGATGTCCGTGATCGCCGCCGCCGGAGCCGAGCCGAGCAACGCCTTCACCTCGACGGCGCCGGTGCGGGAGTTGACCAGTCGTACTCCGGCACCGCTGAGCAACTCCAGGTCGCCGTCGTCGCTGATCACCGCTGTCAGTGCATCCGAGTGCCGCACGTCGGAGGCCCACAGCGGCTGGTTGGCCTCGTCCTCGACCTGAAGCGCACCGTCATGGCCGAGCAGCAGCGTGCCGCTCACTCCGGCCCGCCAGCGGGGCTCACCCGAGGCGGTGTCGGTCAAGGTGGCGGTGCCGCTGTCGTCGTAACGCAGCACGTGCCGGCCGTCGCGCGAGGTGAGGAGGTTGTCGCCGAGCCGGGTGAACTGCCTCATCTCATGCATGCCGGGACCTCGGAAACTCACCGGACGCAGGCATGGCAACGGTTACGCATCCGCGCTCACCGCCATCACGCCGAACCGGTGGTCGGGAGCCGCCTGGACTGTGTCGGAAACCACTCCCTCCCGTCCCCGCCGCTCCCCCGTCCGACAAAGTCACCGCACCCATCGCAGCTGCCTCCCGACCTTCGATACGAAACACATGTGCACGATCATCGCTGTTACTCGCCCGGCATGGGGGACACCTGGCGAAATCCCACCGGAACCACGTCGGACGGTCGTCCGGACAGGCCGACAGCTGCCCGGATGACCTTTTCCCGTCATCAAGACGTCGGTAGGTGCACAGGTGCAGATGCGCCGTCCGCGCCGTGCCCAGCACGCTGGGCCAGATCGGCGCATGTCGGCGCCGGACCGGACGACGGGCTTCTCACCGACAGGTCATCAGGCAGCGCGAAGCCTTTGACACACCTGAACACCCTCCCTATATTTAGATACGTATCCATTTAATGGCTCGACCGCGATAGGCTGCTCGGCCGGTCCGGAGGATCCGCCCGAATCGAACGGAATCTGTCATGTCCAAGGTTTTTCTCGTCACCGGTTCCTCCCGCGGTCTGGGCCGCGAGATCGTCAAGGCGGCTCTGGCCGCCGGGCACCGGGTGATGGCCACCGCGCGTGATCCGCGTTCCCTTGAGGACCTGACCGCCGCCCACGGCGACCGGCTGCGCACCTCCCGGTTCGACGTGACCGACGCCAGAGCCGCCGAGCGCGTCGTGCGGGAGACGGTCGAGGCGTTCGGCCGGCTGGATGTCGTGGTCAACAATGCGGGCCAGGGGGACCGTGCCGCACTGGAGGACACCACCCTGGAGGCGTTCCGCCGCCAGATCGACACCAACTTCTACGGCGTCGTCCACCCCAGCCGGGCCGCGCTGCCCGTACTGCGCCGGCAGGGCGGCGGGCACATCATCCAGATCTCCTCCCTCGGCGGCCGGATAGCCAGCCCCGGCATGACCGCCTACCAGTCCGCCAAGTGGGCCGTGGGCGGCTTCTCCGAGGTCCTGGCGACCGAGGTCGCCTCCCTGGGCATCAAGGTCACCGTCCTGGAGCCGGGCGGCATGCGCACCGACTGGGCCGGAACCTCCATGCACACCCCACCCGTCAGTGAGCCTTACCGGGCCACCGTCGGAGCCGCTGCCGAGGCGATGCGCGGCTTTGCCGAGAACGCCACGACCGACCCCGCCAAGGTCGCCCAGGTCGTCCTGACCGTCGCCGGCCTCGACGAACCCCCGCTCCGGCTGCTGCTCGGCTCCGACGCCTACGGCTTCGGGCGGACCGCCTGGGCCCGGCGCCTGGAGGAGGACGAGAAGTGGCGCCACCTCAGCGTCTCCACCGACCACGACGAGGCCGACGGCGAGTCCGCCCGATGGCTGGAGCGCTGAGGGTCGCCACCGGCCGGTGACAACCTCGCAGCATCGTTCCCGGACGGCGGATCACCCCGCCGGACGGGATGTGCGTACGGCCGCGCCGCTCACGGTACGTCGATGAGCACCTTGCCGGTCGCTCCTCGCGCTCCAGGGCCTCGTGCGCCCGTGCCGTCTCCGCTGAGCGGTGTGCCGCCCGACCGGAATCGGAACGCGGCGCGCGAACTGGACCGGCATCCGAGTCCAGCCGCGAAGTCCCCTCCCGGTGCCGGGAAACACTCAGCCCGCTAATCCCGCTGTTGCCGCCCGGGTACGAGAATCCGGTCGAAGACCATGCCGAAGAACACGTCGAACGGCTTGCCGGAACGGCCGCCGCGCGCCACCAGGAGGGCTCCCTCCCAGGCGGACAGCAGAAACAGCGCGGTCTCGTCCGGGTCGAGTGCCGGGTCGACGGCCCCCGATGTCACGGCGTCACGCAGCGCTCCGGCGAGGGCCCGACTCCACCGGTCGAAGCTGTCCCCCACCCTCTCGCGCAGCTCCGTGCTGTGGTCGGCCACCTCGGCGCCGAAATTCCCGAGGAGGCAGCCACGTGTGTACCCGTACTGTTTCTGCTCGGCGCGCAGGAACTCGAAATGTCGGCGAAGGCGGGTCAGGGGCTCGACGGACGGGTCGGACAACTCCTTCAGCCGCCTCGTCGCGCCGTACAGCTCCAGGATGGTGACGGCCAGCGCCTCTTTGCTCGGGAAATGGTTGTAGAACGAGCCTTTCGGTACGCCTGCCGCATCCGTGATGTCCTTGACGCCTGCCGCGTTGTAGCCGTGTGTGTGGAACCGGTCCGCCGCCGCGGCAACGATCTCTTCGCGCATGCTCTGTCTGGCCATGGGCACCTCCGACCCAATGTGAGCAGTCGTCTTACCTTGTGTCAAATGTACCGACCTCGCTTGACCGCAATCAAGACGACCGGTCATTATGAATCGGTCGACGGGTGCACGCGGCCCGACTCCGGCCGTCACCCCGTGTCTGCGCCCGCGCACCGCGGCACGGCCGGTCTCCATCGGTCCAGGAGCAGTCCAGGACCTGTATCCACAGAGGATTTCCATGTCTGACCACCGGGCTGTCCAGGTCACCGGTTCACGTTCTTTCTCCACCGTCCGGCGAGTGACGCAACCGCCGCAGCCGGGCTTCGTACGCCTGCGGGTCGAGGCCTGCGGCGTGTGCCACTCCGACGTGCTGGCCGTCGAGGGGCTGCGCGCCGACCCCTCCGCACCCATCGTGCCCGGCCACGAGATCGTCGGGGTGATCGAGGAAGTCGGCCCGGAAGTCCACACGTGGCAGGTGGGCGAACGTGTGGGTGTCGGATTCCTCGCCGGGCACTGCGGTGAGTGCGAGTCCTGCCGGCGCGGGGTCTTCGTCCACTGCGAGAATCAGCAGCAGATGGGCACGACCGTGGACGGCGGGTACGCCGAGTCCGTGAGCGTGCGGGCGAACGGCCTGGTCCGCATCCCCGAAGGCCTTTCCCCGGTGGAGGCCGCACCCCTGCTGTGCGCCGGACTGACTTCCTTCGTGGGACTGCGGGGCGTGGAGGCGGGGCCGGGGTCTCTGGTCGCCGTGCAGGGCATCGGCGGCCTCGGCCACCTCGCCCTCCAGTACGCCGACCGGCTCGGCTACCGCGTCGTCGCGATAGCACGCGGCCGGGAGAAGGAGGAACTGGCGCGCTCGCTCGGCGCCGACCACTACATCGACAGCGCCGCCCAGGACCCGGGGCAGGCGCTGCGCGAACTGGGCGGAGCCGCCGCCGTCATCGCCACGGCTTCGAGTGGCCCCTCCATGTCCCCGCTCGCGGCGGGGCTGCGCACGCACGGCCGGCTCGTCGTGCTCGGCGTCGGCCCCGACCCCATCACCGTGCAGACCGCGGACCTCGTCTTCGCGGGCCGTACGATCAGCGGCAGCCTCACCGGCACCCCGATGGACAACGAGGACAACCTGCGCTTCAGCCTCATGCACGGCATCCGGCCGATGACCGAGGTGATGCCGCTGTCCGAGGCCCCGAAGGCCTACGAGCGCATGATGTCCGGGCAGGCCCGGTTCCGCGTCGTCCTCGACGCCGCCGCGTGAGCGGAGGCCGAGGCGCACGGGTCGTCTTCCGCATTTCCGCGCCGCGCAACCCGGGCCCGACCAGGCCCACACACCTTCGACGACCCCGTATCGGACGGGACCTCCTCGTCGGCCCGGCCTCTTCTGCTGGGCGATGGCTCCCCCGTCCTTGAGGCGCACGCCACCAAATCCACTGAAAGTCCTATAAGATGACCGACCATATTGACTCCCCCGTAGACCGGATCCGACACCGAGGAGTACCCGACGTGCCAAGCACCGAGGAATACAAGTCGCTCTTCATAGGCGGCGATTGGATCGCCCCCGCGACCGGAAAGGTGATCGGCGTGACGTCGGCGAGCACCGCGCAGCCGATCGGCGAGGTGCCGGAAGCCGTCGAGGACGACGTGGACCGCGCCGTGGAGGCGGCCCGGGCCGCGTTCACCGATCCGGGGGGCTGGGCCCACTGGGACGCGGAACGCCGTGCCGAGGCCCTGCTCCGGCTCGCCGACGCGCTTGAGTCCCGCGGGCCTGAGACGGCCCGGCGGGTGAGCGCCCAGAACGGCATGCCGATCGCTGTCGCGGACTTCTACGAGGCGCAGGTACCGGCGAGACTTCTGCGCTATTACGCGGGAATGATCCGCGAGTCGCCCTCGGAGGAGTCCCGCCCCGGCCTGCTCCGGGAGCCGACGCTGGTGCGGCGGAAACCCGTGGGAGTGGTGGCCGCGGTCACCCCGTGGAACTTCCCGCAGACCCTCGCGTTCTTCAAGATCGCGCCGGCGCTGGCGGCCGGTTGCACCGTGGTCCTCAAGCCCTCGCCCGAAACCGTCCTCGACTCCTTCCTCCTCGCGGAAGCCGTCCGGCAGGCCGGTCTGCCTCAGGGGGTGATCAACATCGTTCCGGGCGGCCGCGACATCGGGGCGTATCTGGTGGCGCATCCCGGCGTCGACAAGGTGTCCTTCACCGGGTCGACCCGGGCCGGACGCCATATCGCCTCGGTGTGCGGTCAGTTGCTGCGCCCTGTCACGCTGGAGCTGGGCGGCAAGTCGGCGGCCGTCATCCTCGACGACGCCGATCTCGACGGCCACCTGGAGGAGATGTTCGCCGCGAGCCTGCTCAACAACGGGCAGACCTGCTATGCCAGCACCCGCATTCTCGCGCCGCGCAGCCGCTACGACGAGGTCGTGGACCTGTACACGACGCTCCTTCGGGAGGCGACGGTCGGCGACCCGCTCGATCCGGCCACCCGGGTGGGCCCCCTGGTGAGTCCCGCCCAGCGCGAACGCGTGGAAGGGTTCATAGCGCGCGGAAAGGCCGGCGGAGCCCGGCTGACCACGGGAGGCGGGCGCCCGAGCGGCCTGGACGGCTGGTTCGTCGAGCCGACGGTGTTCGCCGACGTCGACCCGTCCTCCGAGATCGCCCAGGAGGAGATCTTCGGGCCGGTCCTGACCGTCATCCGGTACGAGGACGAGGCGGACGCGATCCGTATCGCGAACGACTCGGCGTACGGGCTGGGCGGCACGGTGTGGGGCGGCGACCCCGACCACAACCTGGCCGTCGCCCGGCAGATCGACACGGGCACGATCGGCATCAACGGCTACGGGATCGACGCCGTGGCTCCGTACGGAGGCATGAAGCAGAGCGGACTCGGACGGGAACTGGGCCCCGAAGGACTGGCGGCCTTCCAGGAGTTCGCGACCGTGTACCGGCCCTGATCCGGCGCACTCCCCCGCACACGGGCCGTACACCGGTCGGCCCGTGTGCGCCCGCCCGTCGCCTTCGGCCCTCCCACCTTCGACCGGCCACCGATTCGGAGTCACCGATGTCCATACAGAAGTCCGCGGCGACACGGCACGAGCGCCTCACGCCCGGACGTGAGCGCGAGATCCCGGACACGGCGCCCGGCCTCGTGGCAGAGGTGGGACACGAACAGGCCACGGTGAACGAGGCCGCACGGCGCACCGAAGCCGGTACGGCAGACCTTCGGCAGCGGGAAAGCAGCCCCGGACCGGCGACAACGGCTGTGTCGGCGCACACGTACGAGCCGTTGACCGTCATCGACACCGGTGAGCTGCGGGGGGACCTGGTCGCCGTGGCCCGGCAGCTGCCGTCGGCGTACCTCCCCTCCAGCGGGTTCGCACCGGGTATCCGGCAGATGGTCAGGCCCGCGACACCGGCCCAGGACGTGTACGACGCCCTGCTCACTCCCTACCTCCGGGCACTGCGCACCGTCCTCGATCGCCACGTGGAGCAAGGCACGATCCGTCCGGACAATCCCGCACTGGAGTTCGCCGAGACGCTCATGTCCGCAAGCATCCTCATGGAACGGCTCCTGACCGGTGAGGAGGTCACAACGGAACACCTGATCACGGTGACCGATGCCCTGCTGCTGCCTGCCCTGACCGGCCGCAGCTGGCTTCCGCATCACCCATCACAGCTTCGGCGGTAACGCCCAGAGCGCCGCCGGGATCGGATATCCGTCCGAAACTGCTATCGACACGTGTCGCATGTCCGTGCGACTCAGGTGTGTACGAGAACAGCTGACCGCTTCCCAGCGGTCAGGTCGTTGCTGGTTGCTACTCGGCCTGCAGGACGAAGAACAGGAAGCACAGGAAGCGTGGCTCGGCCGCGATGGCCTCGGGGAACATCTCGCGGGCGGCGGGATCAGGATCCGGCTCGCTGATGACCGTTATCCGGAAACCGGCCCCGATGAAAGCCTCGATCATCGCGTGCAGCGGCCTGTGCCATCTGCTCACCAGGGCGGTCTGGCCGCCGATGGTCCACTCTACGGTCCAGTTGGTGGTGTCGAAGTAGTTGCACTCGGCCTCGCGACCGGCCTCGCGATGTATGAGGCTGATGGCAAAGGGATGGTCGACAGACGCGATCAGCCGACCGCCGGGCCTGAGTATGCGTCGCAGCTCGGCCAGCGCCGGCCCCCAGTCCTCCAGGTAGTGCAGCACCAGGGACGCCGCTACATCGTCGAACGTGTCATCAGCGTAAGGAAGCGGGCTGCCCAGGTCCGCCACCTGCAGGTCCGCACCGTCGCCGAGCCGCTGCCGAGCCAGCTCCAGCATCCCGGCACTCGTGTCGAAGCCACTCACCATGGCGCCACGGTCGCGCAGCGCGGCAAACAGGGCCCCCGAGCCGCAGCCGGCGTCGAGGATCCGCCGGCCGGCCACGTCTCCAGCGAGGGCCAGCATCGCGGGCCGCTCGTAGTAGGCATTGACCAGGTTGGTTTCGTTTGCGGCCGTGTACGCCTCGGCGAAGCTGTTGTAGTCGTTGGTCTTCGACGGATCCGCACTCACTGCGGACGGCGAGACCAGCTTGGTGGAAATCGCGTGCTCTTGGCGCTCGCTTGAGATCATGGTGCGGGAGACGTGCGCTGCAGCAGTTCGGTTCCTGGCTGCGGCCAACTGCTGCGCTGCGTCGTCGCACGGGTCGATCTCGTCTACCCCGGAGTCCTCTCCCTGTCGGGCCACGCCGGTGCGGCGGGCCCTCCCGGAATACAGCAAGCGCCCCCGGCGCTGGTGCCGGAGAGCCGAAGCGCGAGCGCAAGGCTCCCCGGGCCGGGTTTGTTTCACCGCCCGCTTCCGCCTCGTGCCCCAACTCGCCAAGGCCCTCAGCGTCCCGACCCCCGCCGTACGCAAGCCGGGCTCGGTCTGGACCGAGCTCCCCCGGCCCGCGAGCGCCGGCACCGATCCGGTCGGACACGTCCGACTCGGGTACGCCCGCGCCTCGACCGCCCGACAGTCCCTGGACGCACAGCTCGACTCCCTCGCCGAGGCCGGGGTCACCCGGGTCTTCTCGGAGAAGATCTCCACCCGCGCCACCAAACGCCCCGAGTTGGAGGCGGCCGTCAGACTCGCCGGGGAGATCCGTTCCTCCGGCGTGCGCGTCACCCTCGTCGTCCACGAACACAAGCGGCTCGGCCGCGGCATCGAACTGGCCATGCTCGCCGAGGAGCTGAAGGCGAGCGATGTCGGCCTGGAGTTTCTTACCGGGGAGTTGAAGGGCTCGCACGACCCCTCCGGCATCGTGTTCACCGTGCTGACTGCCATGTCCGGCATGGAGCGCGAGTACATCCGCGACCGCACCCTCGAAGGCCACGAATCCGCCCGCAAGCGCGGCAAGACCATCGGCGGCGCCGGCGTCACCGACCCCGACATGCTCTCCATGGCCCTCCACCTGCGCGATGAGAAGGAGATGAGCCTGCGCGACATCGCCAGGCGGCTCGTCATCACCACAGGCACGAAGAAGGGGCAGCACCCCTCACCCGCCACCGTCATGCGGATGCTGCGCGAACACGACGAACAGACCACAGCACCAGCGAACGCCTGACCAGGCGGGTGAGGGGTGCCGGGCGTTCGTGGTCAGTCGCGGGAGGCCGGGGTGAGCGGCGCGCACCACACGTACTGAGGGCGGTCCGTCCCGACGCCGGTACCTGAGAGCTGATAGTGCGAGCGGGTCTCCGCGACCTCTTCCGCCGTACGGCCGGCGGCCTCCCGCTGCGGGATCTCGTCACGGCCCCACCAGAACAGGAAGGCGGGAAGTTCCTCCGGTGCGCCAGGGCGCGAGGCGAGCGTCTGGGTCGTTCCGCCGTAGGGGCCGCCGAGTCAGTCGACGTCGTCGGCGACGGGGGCGGAGAGAGTGCGGTCATCCATGGCGGTCAGCCTATGAGTACGCGGGGTGGGGCCGGGGCCACCGAAGGAATCACGTACGGGAGCGACGGCTACTTTGCACCGTGGGTCAGAGATAGGAGGCCGGGTCCGTCATACGGTCCACTCGTCCCGGGCCGATCGGGTCCGGAAGGCACACATATGAATCCGGCGACAAGAACGGCGCCCGGTCAGGGATCTCCCGGGCACGCCGGGCGTCCGGCGCGGCCCGTGCCCCACTCGCCGGCCGCGGCCGCTTCGGGCGCGCTCCCGTCGGCCTGCCCCGCAGCTTCTTCGTGACCCTGGAGCCCGGGAAATCCCCGCCTCCGGCCAGGGCATGGGAGCACGCATCGCGTCGACCTGTGTCCGCACGACCTGACGGTGCCCGCCGCCATCTCCGTGGTCGGCCCACCAGTCATACGTGTCAACTACGTGGACATTCGAGGACCCAGCCCCTGTCCCCTGCGCGGCACACTCATGTCATCCGGATGCCGCGCGGGCGCAGTACACTTTCCATAAGTTCACACGTGTTTATGTCCGGCCGCACACCGGCCGACACTTCCGCGAGGTTCCCGTCCTCGCTGTGCCCCGATCGGAGGCCGTCGATGACGCAACCCGTCCGACGCACGATGCGGTCCGACGCGGAGGAGAACCGCGCGCGCATCATCGCGTTCGCGCGTGAGACCTTCGCCCGCACACCGGAGGCGACCCTGAAGTCGATCGCACGGGGAGCCGGTGTGGGCCAGGGCACCATGTACCGGCACTTCCGGACCCGGGAGGACCTGCTGCTGAACGTCTACGGCGGCGATATCGAGGAACTGGCCGCCGCCGCCGCCCCGTTGCTTACCCGGAACAAGCCCCGGACGGCACTGCGGCTGTGGCTGGAACGGCTGGCCGCCTACGGCAGCCTCGGCAACGCGGCGTCCCAAGCCGTGCAGGCCGCCACCCGGGCGGACCTCGGTGGGCCCCACCACATCGTTCTGCGCGACGTCCTGGACACACTCCTGATCGCGTGCAGGGCCGCCGGCCAGGTGCGTGCCGGTGTCACCGCCCGCGAGGTTCTGCTGCTCATGTCCTATGTCTGGAACACCGGCGACAAAAACGGTGGACGGGAACCCGGCGGCACGGTGCTGGACATCGTCATGGACGGGCTGGCAACTGTGACCACGGCCGCGCCCGGGTCCACCCCGGGATCCGCCTGCGTGCGTCATCCCGGGCGTGACACCAGCCCCGCGTGACCCGCGTCGGCCGCTTCCGCGCGGCGCCGTCAGTTTTCTCCTCCAGACCGTGAACCCTGCGGCCCGTCCGGCCCGTTGCCCCAAGTGAAGGCTCCCACCGCCGGAGTGTTGAACTGGCTGGTTCGGCGATGGGAAAGGGGCGGTCGTCCCGCATGCTTCCCCCGCTGAGGTGGCGACCGTCCCGGGCCGAACTCTGTTCGCCGCGTCCGGTCTGCGTCCGTGCGGCGGGCGGGTACGACCCGGACCGTGGGGACGGGGCCCGGGTCGAGGCCGTGGTCAGCGGGCGTCTGCCGGTCCCGCTGACCACGGCCCGGAGGTCAGGCGGCCTCGTCGGAACTCATCGTGGCACGCAGCCTGCGCAGCGCGTTGTGTTGGCGGGACTTGACCGTCCCCGCGGGTACGCCGAGAATCCCCGCGGTTTCCTGAATGGTCCGGTCGCACAGGTAGATATGGACCAGAACCGCACGTTGCTGCGACGGCAGCCGGTGCAGCAGAGGCTTGGTGACGAGGGTGGCATGCACCTTGTCGAACTCCTCGGAAGACCACGAGGGATCCTGGTGGATGGCTCCCACGATCTCTCTGCGAGCCTGGGGCCTCTGCCGTACCCAGTCGATGATCAGATGCCGTGTCACGGTGAAGAGCCAGCCCCTGACAGAGCCTTCCATCCCGGGGAGGCGGTCGATGTTCCGCCAGGCCCGGAAAAACTTACGCGCGAGTGTGCCCCGTGCCTGCCCCGTGCCTGCCCCGTGCCTTCGGGGATCCGGTCGGGAATGCCGACAACGATGGACCGTTCGTGCCTGCCGCGGCGTACCCCCTCCCGCCCGATCGCACACCCTGCGGGTGAGCAGCGGTGGCCGCATCGGGGACGGGACGGCCGTCTCACACATGCCTCACCGCTCAGCACATTTCATTGGCATATCCCCCTCACGATCTCCCGCCTCACCCATGCCCGTCAGGGCGGTGATCGAAGGCCGAGAACACTGTGTCCGGGGTGTCCCGCCCCATTGAAGGGGACGAAAAAACCGGAACGCGAGGTTCACGTGCATCTCGGGCGCCTCGACACCGCCTGAGCCCACATGTCGGCTCAGGCCGCTGACCTGGTTCCTTGACGGACTCGGCACAGATGAGCACACATGGGTACCATGCGCAGCATCATCCATTTCGAGGGAGTGAACGGTTGTGCCCAGCCAATCAGCCGCCACGCTCCGGTCGCGGTATGTCGAACAGGCCGCGTCGGACCTGGAGAAGAATCGCCTCCTACAGCAGGAACTGGCGGAAAAACTAAAGATGTTGAAGCAGGAGGAAGCACTCCTGGCCGACATCCTGGCCCTTGCGGAACGCTACGAGGGATCCCTGGACGCACCTCCGCTGCCAGAGCAGTTGCAGCAGGAGCCCCTGCTCACCGGCGGGGTCGCCCCCGCCGAGGAATCCCGGCACAGCCGGACACATGCCAAGGACGTACGGCCGGGCCGGACCGGTGGCAGGGCGGGCGCACGGGGGAAGTCGCGCCAGCCTCTGCTGTCGGACGTGCTGGCAGAGCTGCTCGGCGCGCACACAGAGCCGCGCCTGGCAAAGGAACTGCGCGACGAACTGGTGGAGAAGCACCCGGACCGCGAACCGACACCCCAGGTGGTGCGCAACACTCTGGAGTCGCTGGTCGCCAAGGGCCGGATCAGGCGTCACAAGCAGAAGCGGTCGGTCATGTACTCGCTCATCGAGCCCTCCTCGCGGCGGTCCACGGCCCACCGGTCGGACGAGGAGGGCTGACACGGCATACCCGCGATCCGTTCGGCCGAGCCCGCCGTGGACACCCGCCGACAAGGGTGCCCGGCCGGCTTCGCCATCCATGTGCCGGATCTGCCGGCGGGCTCCGCACATGCGTGCAATGGACGAACCCGTCAACGTCATGCCGGATGCCTACGACGGATTCGTCCACTTTCTCCACACGCCTGCCACCGCGCACAAACTGACTGCGAGCCCGCATCCCGTCCGAGCGGCCGCCTCTTCCGGTCGCTTGAACGGCCCGTTCATCACCGTGGCGGCAGCCTCCCTCCCCATCAAGCCAACGTGTGCGAGTGCCGTCCGGTTCATGTACCAGCGCCGAATCTTTTTCAGGACCGATCGGTCGACGGGCCCGGACTCACCGTGCGAGCCGACGACAACGATCCGCGCTCCCGCGCGGTCCAGGAGTGCGTCTACGACGGTCTCGACACCTTCCGGGACCGTCGCGCCGTCCGGCCGGTTCCCCTACGCCGTTATCAAGCGGCAGATCGTCGCTCCTGGGTTCATGGACGCCGACCACGCCCTGGCGAAGGCCGTACAGAAGTCGCTCGGACTTCCTGTGCGTACCTGTCATACATCTCACCTCGGCCGGTAGATATGAACATGTGTCGGCTCAGTCACGCTCGGGACTGTGAACGTGTCTGCCGAGCGCGCAGGGCGCCCAGTCATTCCGCGCGAGTCGGACAGCCGTGGCCGCCACGCGCCGTCCACGGCCCCACGCCGGACCGTTTCGGCACCGCGATCACGGACGGGTCGCCACAATGGTCCTCCACGGCTCGATTTTGATCTCAGAAGACGCACCTGCACCGGGGTCCGGTCCAGGACCTACTAGATGTGGCAGGCATCACAGCCAAAGAATCGAACCTCTGATGTGTCGGCGAATCGTTGTCTGTATCAGACACGTCTGCACACGTTAGGAAGACGCCCATGCGCAACAACGCGCAATCGTCCGGCTCCGGTTCCCTCTCCCCCGGCGCCCACTTCTTCGAATTGGGTGGGATCGCTCAGCGGTATCACGTCCACGGCAGTGGCCCGGTGTGCGTCGCCCACCCCGGTGGGCCCGGCGCCTTCTGGGAGTACCTGCGCATGCCGGGCCTGGAGCGGCATCTGACGATGGTCTACGTGGAGCCGATCGGTACCGGCGGATCCGGCCTCCTGCCCTCGCATCCGCACGGCTATACCCGGGAGCGCTACAGCCGCTTCCTTGAGGTGCTCATCAACCACCTCGGAGTCCCCAGGGTTCATCTGCTGGGACACTCGCACGGCGCTTTCGTCGCGGCCCACCACGCCGTGCACCGCCCGGAGCGTCTGGCGGGCGTCGTGCTGTACGAAGGTGCGCCGGTCACCGGGCCCGAACACGGCACGGAGGCGGGCCGCATGCTGAGGGAGTTCGCCGCCGGGCACGTCGGGCATCCCGGGCTGCCCGATGTGCTCGCCGCCTTCGAGGCGATGTCCACCGCACGGGACGACGAGGCCGCCCTGGCGGCCTTGCGCGGCGTGCTCCCGACGTACATCGCCGACTACTGGGACGACGAGGAGCAGTGGGCTTCGTTGCGAGACTCACTGCGGATCAGCCACATCTCCGGGCTGGACGAGAACCTCTCCCCCGAGACCATCGACGATCGCGCCGCGCTCAAGGGGCTGACGGTACCGGCGCTCGTGGCCGTGGGCCGCCATGACGTCATCTGTGGAGTGCGCTGGGGCAGGGAACTCGACGAACTGATCCCCGACTCACGGCTGGTGATCCTGGAGAACAGCGCGCACCTGGGACACCTGGAGGAGCCCGAGGTGTTCGAACACGTCGTCCACTCCTTCGTCCGCGAGACCCCGGCCGGCGGGGCCCAGGGCGCGTAGCGCCATGACCCGGCCACGGGCAGCGTGCGGCCGGGGCGTCACGCCTTGCGTCGCGCTGTTGCCCGTGTCCCGCGCGCTACCGTGCCCGGGTCATGGCGCGGACGTCGCTATGGGCACGGAGCCGCACTGCGAACGCGGTGTCTTCGCTCCGGGCTTCTTCGGCGCGATGGTGCGGGGGTCGACGGCCTCCCCCGGAGCACCCTCGCGGTAGAGACCGTCGGGCAGGCTGTCCCGGTCGTGCGGCAGCAGGAAGAAGACCCGGCGCCGGTACAGACCGCTGTCGGGGTCCGGCGACGCGCAGTCGCCGAGGAGCGCGTAGCCCACCATACGGCCGTCTCGGGCATACGGCGGCTTGGTGTTGCGGCGCCTGGTCTTGTCGAGTGCCTGGCGAACGTAGTCCAGTTCGTCGGGGTTCTCCAGCCACACCACCTTTTCCTCGTGGCTGAGGTCGCTCTCCGTCAACAGCGAACTCATGGCTGCAGCCCCTCCTTCATCAGCGTGTTCCCCTGCACGAGGAACGCGGCCCGGCGTCTTCGGGCATCGCCCTGGCTCTCGTGCCGAACGGTGGTGGGCCATGGCACGAGTGCCCCGGCAAAACGGGCCCGGCTCTCATCGTAGAGCGCCGGACCCGGTCGGTGTAGAGCACCGGGGGCGAACGGCCGCAGCGCGAAGGCCGTCACGCGTGCTCCAACAGGGCAATACCGGGGTAGTACTTACGGCCGTTCGACTTGATCATGTCGGCGGGCGAGGCCACTGCGACCTCCTGGCGGACACGGTTGGCGAAGGTCCTGGGCGTCGCCGGCCTGATCCCCTCCCCCGTACTGCACCACGAGCTGTACTGGGTGTACAGCAGGCCCTGCTCCACACGGAGTTCATGAACGCCGTCGCCGTCCCGTGTGCAGCATTCCGCGAGAAAGCGTCCGATGTGATCCTCGGTGGTGGCGTACGCGGTCGTCGCGATCCTGACCCGGTCCGGGCCTTCGAGCGGATCCCTGGTGGCCAGGTAGCGCTGCGCGCCCTCGATGAGCCACTGGAGGATGCCCGGCCCTTCGTCACGGACGAGTTCGAAGGCGAGGTTGTCGATCCTGCGCGCGGCCGGAACGGTCCGGGTGAACGGCAACAGCCTGATCCGGCGCCAGAAGGCGAAGCCGCCTGTGGAAACCTCCGGGCGGTGGTTGCCCAGCAGCCAGAGGTGGTGGGTCGGGGTGAAAGAGAAGTAGTCCTGCCGCATGCGGCGTGCCTTGATCTTGTCGCCGCCGGTCAGCAGGCGGACGCGTGCTTCGTCGAACTTGTCGTTCGGTTTGAGTTCGCTGCACACCACCAGACGACGGCCGTGGAGTTCGGTCAGCTCAGTGGAGTGCTCGGAGAACGCCCCCCGGTCCATCAGGAAGCCGGGCGGAGCCGCGTCGGCGTAGTCACCGAGAATCTGGATCATGGTGTCGAGCAGAACGGACTTGCCGTTCTTGCCCTCACCGTGCAGGAACGGCAGGACCTGGGCTCCCACGTCGCCGGTGATGGAGTAGCCGAGCATCAGATGCAGAAAGCCGATCATCTCCCGACCTTCCGCGTCGTCGCCGAAGGTATCCGCGAGGAAGCGGTGCCAGCGGGGGGTCTCCATGGGCTGCGGAGCGACGCCGGTGGCCCTGGAGTGGAAGTCGCGGGTCGGATCGGCCTTGCGTAGATGGCCGTTGTACAGGTCGACCACACCCGCGGGGGTGCACAGGGCGTACGGGTCGCCGTCGAGACGGTCGGGGTCCACAGAAAGGTCAGGTGAGGCCTTCGCCTGGATGAGCAGGGCCTTCATTCCTGCGGTGGACAGGGTGCGCCGCTTGTGCTGAGAGATCTCCCGGTTGCTGAAGACGCCCCGGAGGTCGGTGTCCGGCATCTCCTCGGCCATCTCCCCCGCGGCCCACAGCGCGGCCTTCTCGCCTCCCCCGCGCTTCCATCGGTAACCGTCCCAGGAGAACCAGCCGAGCCCCTCGACATGGCGGAACTGGTCCCGGTGCAGCTGTACGAACAGCCGCGCGTTGCCCCTGTCGGACAGCGAAGGCGGCAGCAGAGCCGGGACGGTACTGCTGCCGCGGGCCACCGTGGTGGATCCTTCGGAGGCGGTCTGGGCAGGCAGCCGGGCGGGTACGGACTGATCGGCCAACTGAAGTTCGAGCATCTGCTGAGCGGCAGCCTGCGGATCGAAACGCGTCGACTCATCGGCGCTGCTGCTCATGGACGTCCTCCGAGGTGGAGCGGGCGGGCCGAGCCCACTGCGAGGGCGTCGTCAACGATCGTTTCATTCCTGGCCTGCTGCCAGGGTCTGGCGTGGTGGGCGACACGAACGAGTCTGTCCCGGATGACGGCGTGTTCGAGGTGACCTGCGCCGATCAGCCCTCCGGCAGTGTATGCGGCCCTGTTGAGTTTCTCGGTGAAGGCGTTTCCCTCCGGTACGCGGGCGCAGTCGGCGACTTCGGCGATGAGGGGCGCCATGACCTGCTCGGCGGCGGCCGGGCGGCGCGTGCGGCCGCTTGACGGCGTTCTGGGAGCACCCCGGGGGGCGGGGGGCTGTGACGCGGCCTCGGACGCGATCACGTGGCCGGTGCGGGCCAGTTCCAGCCGCAGCCAGCCCGGGAGCGGGGACGGGGTCCGCGAAGGGCCCACGGGACGGTAGACGCCGTCCCGGGTCCGGATCCCCGGGGCGATGATGTAGCCGCCCTCCGCCCGTACGTCGACCTGCCAGGCCAGGGCTGCTCGACTGCCGGCGCCCGTCGAGCAGCGAAAGCGCGTCGCGGGGTCGGGGTTCCGGTACCAGATGTGCAGTCCCCCGGAGGGGGTATGGACCCGCAGGGTCGTGTCGTCCTGAGCCGGGTCCGGTTCACCGCGGTAAGCGGCCAGCAACGCCAACGTGTCGAAGCCGGACGCCAGTCCGTCAAGCTTGACCTGGTCCGGGATCGGGATGCCGGGCAGCAGCCGTGACCGGTCGGCGAGGGGGGCTGCGTGCGAGTCCACGTCGATGACGACGAGTTCGGCCGGCCCGCAGGCAACCCCCACGCCCGAGGAGGGCGAGTCCGTCCACCATCGGTCGATCCGTTCCGGATCCTGGCTGGCCGCGTGGAAGCCATGGCAGGGACGTCCTGCGGGCAGACAGGGGCATGCGGTCGGATGGTGCCGGTGCGCCTTGCAGTCCGGGCAGTTTCCGGCTGGGGTCTTCCGGCCGGGGGCCAGCGGGTGGACCGGCCAGCCCTGAGCGGCACACCAGCGCGCGACGGCGTGCGGAGAGACCGCCCCGACTCGGGGGGCACTGCCACGGTTCTCGCCTTGGCGCGGCACGGGAATCGTCCTCGTCACGTCTGTTGCTCGATCACGTTTGTCCGGCGTCTGATTGCCGGTCATACACGGTCAGGGACCAAAGGGACTCTGATGCGGACAGAGTGTAGGGCCCTTCGTGTGAAAAGCATGCATCCCTCGACTGCGCGCCGCCTCATTGTCGCCTCGGTCTTTCGGATCCCTGGCTCGGGGGACACGTCCACCGTCAGATGGCCAAGGAACAGGGCAGTGGCCGGAGGTCGACGTCAGGAAAACGCTGGAGCACCGGGACTGGGCAGGAGGGACCTGCAACACGACGCAGGGACTCAGGAGTCGTCCATGCCCGAGCCCCACAGGACGGGCAGAAAAACAACGGCCTGATAGCCCGGCGTCAGGGCCCGAAGAGGGGCAGGGACCAAAACCAAGGGTCTGCCAGGGATTGAGCCCCTCATCCAGTCCCTTGGCGTTTTCGCAGGTCAGAGACGTTCCATTGCACGACGCAGGGACCGTAGGGACTCAACTCGCTTATTATGAGTGGATTATTGCTTCTTTACGTACGCGCGTACGAGTGTATGAAGAGAAGCTTGCACATACAAGTAAACTCTTAAACGCGTTATAATTGCGAATTTCAGTCCCTACAGTCCCTGAGAATGCATCCGAACAACCTCTGACCTGCGAAAACGTCAGGGACTCAGGGTCAGGGACCAAAGAGTCCCTGACCCCTTTCAGTCCCGCTGGTTCCGGTCCCTGTGGTCGTGGATCCCTCGGCGGTGAAGAGGCACCTGTGATGCTCCCGAAGAAGGTTCTTCCTGAGATGACTGAAGCGAGGTGAACCTTTCAGCCACCGAGAACGTGTACACGGTGTAGGGCTGTGCGGGATCCTGCCGAGAACCTTCCCCTTGCCGGATACTCCGCGGCCGGCCTCGGGGTCGTCGCCCGCCCGGTACGGGCTCCTCCCGAGGGAACACCGCGGCAAGCCTGTTGCGACAAACCTGCTCCGTCAGCGAACTCCCCGCGTAGCTGGACCGAGGTCGCTCAGTGGTAGTTGATACGCCTCGCCCCCACGCTCCGCACGGGGCTCCTTCTCTCGGGCTGAGGCCCGCTGGGCTATTACGCCGTAATAGCCCAGCGGAGCGAGAACAGCAGGCCGAACAAGAACGATGCTGGAGTGGCGCTGTTCCCAGGCCCTCTGACGGGCGAGCAGTGGGTGGCACGGGATCCGCTGTTGTCGAAGTGGCCAGAGCCCGGCCCCCGCTGCCGGCTCACCGTCGCGCAAGCTCTCCCCCGGCAGCGTTTGTCGGACCTGATGACCACGGTGTGGGGCACTTGCGCGGCGGACTGAGTGAGCATCAAGCTGCGTCTGGAGTTCTGAGCCAGCGGTCTTACGGCGGTGGCGGCGGCCCAGAAGTGGCTCCCGCCCAGGGGCTGCACCAGATCGAAGAGTGTTGTCCTTTCTCAAGGAAGTTAGTCGTCCGCGCCTGCGCTGACCTGCGTGGACTGGATTGGGTGAGACGTGGGGACTTGGTTCGTTGAGACAAATCTCGGCCCGCTAACGCAGCTGCGCGTTCCGATGCAGGTCGCCCGCCTGCTCCAAGGCGGCTTCGTAGGCGTGCAGGGCGGTGATGACTGTGGTGCGTTCCGCGGGGTCGAGACCGCGCATGACGCGCTCCCAGGCGGAGGCGCTGCCAGAAAGCCATTCGCCGATCGGTGCGGCGTAGGCGGGGGCGATGGTGATGATGCGGCGGCGGCGGTCGGCGGGATCGGCAGTGCGCTGCAGGACGCCCGGCCGTGACAGCTCGCTGACCATGAGGCTGACAGTCGTCGGAGCCACCTCCAGCCGAGAGGCCAGCTCGTTGATGCTGGTGGGGCCGTCGTACTCCAGGTGGGCCAGCAGTGCGAGGTGTCGCGGTGCCAGGTCCAGACCCTGGAGTGCTGGAGGTATGGGCAGGCGCTTGGCGCGGCCCACGAGCCGTGGCATGAGCAACAGCAGGGTGCGGACGGCCTCGTTGACGGCTGGACCGTCCGATTCCGTGGACATCAGCGACCTCTCCCCGATATCTTTAAAAACAAAGGCTTTGGATTCAAAGAGAACGAGGTCCACTATGCCGCATCTGACCGTCCACCTTCCAGAGAACAGGCTGACCGGGAACGAACCCATGCTCGTCGCCGCACTGACCGACGCTGTCGTCGACGTCTATGGCGAATGGGCCCGCGACCTCGTAAGCGTCCGCCTGAGCGGAGTCCCCGCGGGCCGTTTCGCGCAGGGTGGCAAGGCCGTGGACACAAATGCCGCGGTGATTTTGGGCGTTCGTGCCGGCGTCTTCGACCGCCCCGACGCCGCCCAGATCACCGCGCGCCTGGGCACCGGGCTCACCGACGCGATCACGCGCGTCGTCGGTGATGACCTCCGCGCCGGCACCATGGTCGAACTCGTGGCGTCACCGCCAGAACGTACCTTCGTCGGCGGCGTCCTCGCCGTGTGACCCCCCATCTGGTCCGCCTCACGACCCGGCTGTATTCAGGCTCAGCAGCGGTAGTAGGGGTGGAACGGGCTCTACCGCTCGGATCGAAGTCCATCAGCAGCAGTCGGTCCCGCTCCAGCCACGACTCGAAGCCGACGTGCCGCCCGGTCGTCGCCGCCCAGTACCAGCCCGGGAAGTGACGCTCACCGCGCGACCAGCGAAACGTACGTACGGGATCGACATCCTCGAACCGGCCCGTCACACAGTCCCGCAGCGGAAGCCGACGACGCCCGTGCACCGCGTCCACGTACGACAACTCGACGCACGACCTCGCCTGATCCACCCCAGCCGGTACAGCCATCCAGCACCCCGAGCACGCTCAACCGCGCGACTAGGTTCGCTGGGACGGAAGCCCGAACGACTCGGTTCGCTGAGAGAACGACTCGATTGAGTGAGACAGGACAAGTGTCCACTCGGGGCAGGTCGGAACCCGCACGGCGGTGGCCCGACCTATTACGCCGTAATAGGTCGGGCCACCTCGGAACCTCTCGATGCGTCAGCCGTCATCGGTTGTTCTGTCTCAGCGGACCTGGGGCAGTCTCGGTCTATCTGTGGCATTGGTGGCAGCATCTCAGTCCTTGCCTCCTCACCACGTGGGCCTGTGACCGCCTCACCCACTGGAAATTCGCCCTTCACCACACCGGATGGGACACGCTTTCGCTGATCCTGCACAACGAGACAATCCGCAGAGCGGCCAACCAGCCGAGCGGCCCACCAGCCGACGAAAGGCTTCCGTACCTGCCCCTCGACCTTCCCCCTCTACTGACATGGGAGTACGCGCTGTTGCCGGACGAGCTCTGACGAGGTAGGCAGAGCCACGAACCTCTGGCTATTGCATGTGACATGCAATTAGTTGGCCGCGGTCGGCTTGCCGGCGGACAGCCTCTGGCCGTTTGCCCTTGCGGTCTGCGCAGCCACCGGGGCGGAAGCCAGCCGGAATAGCCGTACGCTCCCCTCACCGTTGCCTCACATTGATTGAGACGACCGGGCGCCGACGTCTCAATCAGTCTGAGGCCCCCCGGCCAAGCCGGGGGTGCTACCTCGGGTCGGCTGAGACAGGACATCGATGAGCTGCGTCAGATCCACGAGACCGACAGACAGCGCGCTCCGCCCCGCGTGTTTCGGTGCGACTCCTCCCGCATGCAAACTGACTCGACCGGGCTATTACGGCGTAATAGCCCGGGCCGACCAACCAAGCGGGAACGCGTCCGGCGCCCTTGCAACTGGGAGTGGGGGAGTGGTGTGCCCACCTGGCACTGCCCCGATTCCGTTACGCGTCTGGTCTGTGTCCGGAGGAGAGACGGCACGCGGTGAACCCGTTCAGCTATTACGCCGTAATAGGTACGCCGATGCTGACGGACCACCAAGTCATGCAAGCTAACGTGTCGGTGCGGCAAACGATCTACAACGTTAGTAAGGTAGCGTCATGAGTATGCCAGCCACCTCGAACGACCGGGCAAAGGTCGTTTCCAAGCTGCCGGGATGGCTCCGGCAGAACCTCAAGGTCAGAACTGCCCAGCTGGGCATCGAGATCCAGTCTGCCGTGGAGCAGGGGATCGACGCGTGGTGCGGGCTCGCGTCGACCACTCTGGCCATCGACACATCGGGTGCCGAGTCGTTCTCCACCTTCCTGCCCCCGAGCCAGTGGGAGGAGTTCCGCACGATTACAGAAGACCGCCGGGTCTCTCTCATCCAGGGACTGGCCCAGTCTGTCCAGTTGTGGCTCGACAACAATCCAGCCCCGGACGTCCAGCGTCCCGACATCACCCGTCGCATGGTTGTCTGTAACCAGAAGGGTGGCGTCGGTAAGACCGCCATCACCGCCGGCGTGGGGGAGGCGCTGTCGGAGCCCGCCGACCAGCTGTATCCCGTCCGGGTTGCCAAGGCTCTGGCCACCGCTCTCCGGGCCAATGAGACGCAGAACGGCAGAGACGGTTCCGGCACCGCTGCCGATCCGCTCGACATCGAGAAGCTCCCGGGTCTTGGACTGCGCGTGCTCCTGGTCGACTTCGACCCGCAGTGTCACCTCACCAATCAACTCGGTGCCATGCCTCTGCCCATGAACGGGGACAGCCTCACCAACCACATGGCGGGCGATCCCAAGGGGGATCTCCGAGAGCTGATCGTGTCCGTCGACGACGCTCACTTCGGTGGTCGGCTCCACCTCCTGCCCGCCTGCCACGACGCGTTCCTGCTCGACGTGCGACTGTCGGCCGTCCGAGCGCGGGAAGCCGCACTGGAACGTGCACTCCTTCCCCTGGAAGCCGATTACGACGTCATCCTCGTTGACTGCCCGCCGAGCCTCGGCCTGAGCATGGATGCCGCCGTCTACTACGGCCGCCGCCGTGAAGGGGAGAGGCCCGGAGAGTCCGGAGCGCTCATCGTCGTCCAGGCCGAGGACAGTTCAGCCGACGCCTATGACCTGCTGACCAACCAGATCGAGGACTTGCGTGGCGACCTCGGTCTCGATGTCGACTACCTGGGGATCGTCGTCAACCTCTACGACGGCCGCCGTGGTTACATCGCCACCTCGTCCCTTCAGGGATGGATCGACATAAAGGATCCGAGAGTCGTCGGCCTGATCAGTGACCTGAAGGAGCAGAAGGAAGCCGTGCGCATGAAGCAACCCCTGCTGAGCTATGCCTCCTCCTCCCAGCAGGCCATCGGAATGCGCGCCCTCGCCAGGGAGATCTCATGAGCAAGGCCGATCAGCTCGGATCCGGACGCTTCGGCGGAACTACACGGCCGGTCAGCGCTCGCCGAGCGGCCATCGGCGCAGCCACCGGCGTGCCCACCGACGGGGTCGGCTCGCCCAACCGCCTGCCGCTCACCCTCATCAGTCCCAACCCTGAGAACCCGCGCACCACGCTCGGAGACCTCACGGAACTCGCGGGCAGCCTCAAGGAACACGGCCAGAAGCAGGCCATCACGGTGATGAACCGTGACGCCTACCTCAAGGCCAACCCCGAGCGCGCCCAGGACCTGGAACCTGACACGACCCATGTCGTCGTCGACGGAAGCAGCCGGCTGGTCGCCGCCCACGAGGCTGGTCTCACCCATCTCCATGTGATGGTCGACGACAACCAGGGCAGCGACGGCGACGCCATCCTCGAATCCGCGCTCGTCGCGAACATTCACCGCAACGACCTCGACCCACTCGACGAGGCCCGTGCCCTGCAAAGGCTGCTGGCGATCCACGGCTCGCAGGTCAGGCTCGCCAAGCGGCTGCGCAAATCACAAGGATGGGTCTCACAGCGGCTCGCCCTGCTCAACCTCACCCCCGAACTGCAGGCCGTGGTCGGCGAGGAGCCCGTCGAGCTGCTGCGCAGTGTCGCCAAGGAACCCCAGGAACGCCAGGAAGCGGCACTCGAACAGCTGAAGGCTGAACGGGCGAGGAAGGAAGCGGAGCGCAGATCTGCCGTCCCGACGCGTGTGGACACCGCCGAACCGGAGGTCACCGGAGTCCCACCAGTTCCAATGGTTCCCGAAACTCCGAAAGTTCCGGTCTCTTCGGGCCCTGCCGAGGCCGAAGCCGCGAGCCGTGTTCCGATCCCCGTTCCGGCTGCCGCCGTGAGCCCCGCCACCAGGGCTGCCGAGGAGTCTCACGAGGAGGCCCCGCTGAAGCAGGGAAGCGGGCAGTCGAGCCGTGCTCGATCCCTGGACCGAACGGAGAGCGTGCCGGAGCCCAGGTCCAACGGGGCATCAGCCACCGAGGCGATGGCTGAGGCCGACCCGGTCCTCCTTGAAAACGGTTCGCCCTCGGTACGTCGACTGCCCTACGACGACGGTGCCTTCATCGCGATGCACCTCATCCGCAAGATGACCGACATCGAGTTCGACAAAATGCTGGACATCCTCAACCGTCACCAGCGGCAACGTCAGGAGTCCGATACGGCGGCTTCCTGATTTCCGCAAGCCCTGTGGGCCGACCGGCGCCGAGCCCGGTCGGCCCACAGGGCTTTTCGCTGCGCCTATTACGGCGTGAAGGCCCCACTTCTGAGCCGGGGCGGTCACCGGGGGAGCGTGCCGAACCGCCGTGCGCACGGGACGCCCTTCTTGTCGTGCCGTCAACAATGAAGAAAGCGGTGCGACGGTCGGGAGACCACCGATGACGATTCCAGGGCGCCAGGTTGACTTCTGCGGGCAGGTCATATTAATTCGGGCGAATCGATTCACTGAATCTCTTCATTCGAACAGTTCGATTCTTCGCTCAGAACGATTCTCCCGCAGCGTCCCTTGGTCCGTTTCTCCTGCCATGGCGGCTGACTGCTCCGGGCTGTACGGCTCACCGCGATCGATGGGGGCAGGGTCGAGCGCCGAGTGAGTGGACCGCGGGGGCGTCAGGTTCGCCGAGACGCAAGTGAACTCCACGACTGTCGCGTCCGTCGTATGAGATGAGGGCCTCGGGAACTGACCGGTGAGCCTCGGTGCGGTGGTCCTCCCGGCGCCCCCCGGAGCCGGGAGGACCACCCGCCCGTCACCTGTTCCGAGGCCGTGGGTGCGGGTCGGCAAGGATCCGGATGGCGCACGGATGAGGTGCCATCCCGGAGTTGTGAGTACAGGCCCATGGCGAGGGCCAGATACGAGACGTGTTTCCACGAGGCTTCGGGGTTGTAGCGCTCGCTGTCTGCCGCGTTCGGAGATACCGGTTTCCCCATGACCATGTCCTCGTGGCGGGGGTGCGTGCGGGCCATGTCTCTAACCGTGCGTTCCGGGCTGTCGCGGCGCTGTTCGTCGTCCCTTCGGTGCTCACCGTCATTCTCCGTTCGAGCAGTGGCGGAATCCGCCGTACTACTCGCGTGGTTCAAGGACGCCTCGCACGACATCACCGGGCAAGACGGAGACGATCGCTTGAGTGACGGTGCATCACGGACGTGCGCCGAACGCACTGCCCCGGGGCGTCGGCAGCGCCGACGCGTGCTCGCCGGCGCGGTCGGTGCGTCAGTCGATCGCCCGTCCTCCTGTGAGGTGGGTCCTACGACGTACCGCACAGGCACCGTCAACTGACTTATGCGGCGCCTCCCTTTACAGAGAAAGGTAAGGACGTCGAATCCGCATCACGGAAGGAATCACGCGTCATGAACGGCGACCGCTCAGAGCTGTACTCCCCGCAGGCGCCGTGGGGACTGCCCGCACTGTCCCTGCCGATCCACCGGATTCTTGACGGATTCGTTCGGTGTCCCATGCGGGCGGAGTTCCGTTTCGACCCGGGAAGCCCCATGGTCGTGTCCGTCGCCTTCATGGCCGACCAGGACTTGGGTGTGACCTGGCGGATCGCTCGTGAGCTCCTTCAGCAGGGGCTTCACTCGCTGAGCGGCGTCGGTGACGTGCGCATGCGGCCCGCTGTCCTCGACGAGCGGGCCATGGCCCCCACGTCATGGCTGATGCTCGGCTCGCGGGACATGTCCGCCCTGTTCGAGCTGCCCATACCGCCTCTTCGGGAGTGGCTCGCGGAAAGCTACCGCATCGCCCCGCCGGAGGCGGAGACCGACGGGATGGACTGGGACGCCTTCATCGCGCAGGTGCTCGACGACTCGCAGCCGGCATGAAGGACCGCACAGGTGGTCACGGAGTGTGGGTTCCGCAGGATGAAGGGGGTGAGCCCCCGGGTGGGGCGCCGAACGGCGTGCCACCCGGGGACATCGTCAGCCGCCGATGCTGACCAGCGTCCCCGCGCCGTTCGGGTAGGCGACGTACGCGGTGGCCGGGTCGTCCGTGCCCAGCCCCGACCAGGTCCCGGTGACGGTCAGTGGCACCCCGGGCCGGGTCACCGGCTGCTGGGGCGACACGGAGAATGTTCCGGACGTGGCGAAGGACGCACCCACGCCCACCACGTTCGACTGCAAGGCGAACCCGGTGGACGAGGTGCCCGGCGGATCGCCGATGTCGACCACCAGGGCCAGGTATCGCCCCGGTGGCAGGTCGGGAACGCTGACTCGCACCTGGTGCCCCAACTCACCGAAATTGCCGACTACTTGTGAGGGCTGCCCGGTCGAGGGATCGGTGACGATTTCAAGGATCAGTTGAGCCTCAGGGGTGTTTGTGGTGAGGAAGAACTCGCCCGCTCTGCCGCCCTCCGGCACCGTGAAGGCGAACATCTGCAGACCTTCACCCGTGGCGGAGATCTCGCCCTTCACCTTCTGGCCGACGACCGGACCGTAGCCGGCCAGCGTCAGTTTCCCGGTCCCCGGTGTCACTTGGTACGAGACGCTGCCCTCCGGCCCGCTGCCGACCACCCGCTCAGGTGCCAGCACGGGGTACGGCGTCACCGCGATGGGGCTGCGGACACTGCTGTGGCCAGGGCTGTTCCAGGTCAGTGACCCGGTTACCAGGTGGTCGGACCTACCAGTCGTCAACGTCAGTGTGATCTTGACCTTCGCGGTCTGCCCGGCATGGGTGAAGCGCACCGTTGACGGCTTGACCTCGACGTCGATACCGGGCACCTGCGCGGACGCCTGGTACACACCGGCGCGCGTCGCGGTCAGCGTGCGAGTGACGGTCTTCGAACCCACCAGCTGAGGTGTGGCGATGGACGGGTAGTTCAGATCACTGGGGTCGACCGGAGGTACCCCTTCCCCTCCCACGCCGAGGCCCGCTTCATAGGCGAGCCAGTCGGTGTTCGATGAGTCGTACACCAGGCCGGGGTCGAGCATCGCGGCAGGATCGACCTCACCGGAACCCTGTGCGAACGGGTCGGTGACAGTTGCACCGGTCGCGGTCCTCGTGTCCACCGCAGTCGTCATGAGCGCCGACTTCACCGCCATCGGGGACCACGTGGGGTGCGCCCCAAAGTACAGCGCCGCGAGACCTGAGATCTGTGGCGCCGCCATCGACGTCCCGGACATGAAGTCGAAGTCCCGGCCGAAGTTGCCGGGCGGGGCGACCGCGGCGAGGACAGCGACGCCGGGCGCGGTGACATCGGGCTTGATCAACGCGCCTTTGTTCTGCTCCGACGGGCCGCGCGAGGAGAAGGGAGCGACCTGAGGATAGGAGATACCCGAGGACCCACCCGGCAGCAGGGTGGCGGTGGCGCCCGCCTTTGCCGCGTAGACGCGCACCGCGGTGGCGTCCGGCGCGTTCAGGTGCACGGTGGGAACCATGTGCAGGTCGGCGTCCGTGTCCAGGTCGGTGGTGTTGACCAGCACCATGCCCGCTCCGCCTGCGCGTTCGACCTCCTGGGACTTGCTGACCCGGCTGTTCACGCCGCGGTCGCACATCACGATCGTGCCGGCCGTCTTCGCTGGATCCAGGGTGTCGGTCTTGCACAGTCGGGCCGAGGACATGTCGGCGTCCGCACCGCGCACGTCTTCGGCGCGGACCAGCGGATCCGGTCCGAGCGGCGCGGTCACGGTCCGGCTGGAGCCGACGAAAGTCTGGCCGTCTCCCAGTTTCACCGTGGCTTCCACCGGTGCCAGGGTGCTGGCCGCGACCGTGGTGACCCAGGGCGACACGTTGTCCAGCGTCGCCGTGTCCGGGCCCGTGTTGCCCGCCGCCGCCGAGACGAATATCCCCGCTGCCGCGGCGGCCCGGAAGGCCTCCTGGACCGGCGTGTTGATACCCGTCTCCAGCGCATTGCCCGCAGAGAAATTGATCACGTCGACCCCGTCGGTGGCCGCCTGGTCGATGGCTGCGACGATGTCATCGGTCGTACCGATGGAGTTGCCGTCCTTGCCGGTCCACAGGGCCTTGTACGCTGCGACGACCGCCCCCGGCGCAACCCCGGAGACGGTGCCGAGGTCGTGCCCGTCCGCGACGGCATGGACGTTCGCGTTGCCCACCGCTGTGGACGCGGTGTGCGTGCCGTGCCCGGCGATGTCACGCGGCGAGAGGTAGTCGGCCCGTTCCTCCGGCCGCACCACCGCCAGCCAGCCGTCGGCGAAGTAGCGCGCACCGACCAGCTTGGTGTTGCAGGAGCCGGCGCCGAACTCCTCGCCGGTCTGGCAACTGCCGGTGAACGTGCCGCCGTTCGCTTTGCGCATCGTGATCACGTCGCCCTTGAGATAGGGACGATAGGGATCCCTGGCTGTGGGAGGTGCGCCGCCCAGCGGTGAACCCGCGAACGAGTCGCTCTCCGGCCAGATACCGGTGTCGATGTCGCCGACCACGACGCCCCGGCCGGCCTTCGCGGTACCGCCCAGCGCTGACCACACACCGTGCCGCCCGGAAAGGCCCAGGAAATCGGTCGCCCTGGAGTCGTCGGCCACTTCGTACCGGGCATCCGGACTGACCTTGAGGACGCCAGGTTGTGCGGACAGGCGGGCCGCCTGAAGTGCGGTCAGGTCGGCGGCGAAACCGTTGGTCACCGTGTTGTAGCGGCGGCGGACCTTGGCTCCGACCGAGGCTGCGGCATCGTCCTGACGGTGGTGCAGGAAGTCACGGTAGCGGGTGGCGTTCGCGCTGTGCGGATCCAGCTTCGCGCCCGCCGCCGGAGCGGTCCGGCTGATGCCGCCCACGCCTCCTTGATAGGTGGCTGTCGGAGCGTCGGCCAGGGTGACGATGTAACGGCCGGCCGGGAGTTTCCGGTGAGTCGGCGTGGGGGTGAGGGGGTTGTCGGCGGCCTGGGCGGTCACACCGGAGAGCAGCGTGAGCAGGGAGACAGCGATGGCCGCCGTACCCCGCGTGATCAGGTATTTACGTGAAGAATGGCTCACACGTTCCTCTTTGGAGGCGGAGAACGACTTCGGAACCTTCGAAATGTCACATCCATGTCGTGGACCACGTCATGGATGCACGATGTCATCATGGGTGTGAGTTGTTCGAGACATGTATCTCGATGAGAAGAGTGAACCTTGCCGTCCCGTAAGGTGTCCAGACCTTCTCGCGGCGCCTTTGGTGAGGTGCCCGGGTGCGCCGACAGAGCCCGGGGGCCTGACCTGCGGACTCGGCGGAGGCCGCTTCCGTGTGGCCCGGGGCAGGTCGCGGTCCGGCGAACGCGGCCGTCCTTCCGGCCCCCGGACCTGCGCGGCAGCGCCGATTCGCTGCGGCCGGAGGTGTCCTTCGTGCCGGACGAGCGGCAACTGCCTTCGGGGCAGGCCAGCCGTGCCGCGCTCACTTTCGGGGGAGCGCGTTCAGGTACCAGCTCAGCCGCCAGGCCTCGTCACCCGCGCCCTGGTCGGCAGCCCACTTCACCGTGGCGATCAGTACGGACAGTTCGGCCTCCAGCCAGGACACGGCCTCGCACTCGTCGGCGAACTGCTCGGGGGCGACCGTGGGAACGTGTGTGGCGACCGCGACGATCTGGCGCCGGATGCTGGACGTGATGAGTGAATTGGCGGCATCCGCCGAGAACACGTAATAGGCGAGCAGCCGTTCCACGGCCCGCTCTCGTTCCGCCGCCGAGTCCCTGGCCCTGCTCAGCTCGTCCGCGTACGTCCTGAGAAGGTCGTGACAGATGTACCGGCCGGGAGTGGACTCCCCGAGCAGGTTGACCCGGTTCAGGTCGTCGAGCAGAACCTCGGCCCGGGACACCGGGACACGGGCCAGCACGGCGGCCGCCTTGGGGGTGATCTCCGGGCCGGGGTGCAATGACAGCAGACGGAACAGCCGGGCGTTCTCGGGCGTCAGGGAGTCGTAGGACCAGGAGAAGACGACGCGCGCGTTCTCGGAGGGGTCCTTGCCGAGGGCGAGGGCGTCGAGACCGTCGTAGACGTCGCGCAGGGGTTCGCTGATCTGGGTGAGGCTTGTCGTGGGGAGATGCGCGGTGCGCGCGGTGGCCAGGGCGAGAGCGAGGGGAAGCCCGGCGCAGAAGTCGATGATCTCGCCTGCCGCCTCGGGCTGGGCGGCGACCCGACGGCTGCCCAGCGCCCCCGCCAGGTACGCACGGGCCTCGTTGTCGTCGAACGGGCCGAGGTGGATCTCGCGCGCCTGGTGCGCGACGGTCAGGCCCGGTATCTGGCTGCGGCTGGTCACCAGGATCAGGCAACCGGGGGAGCCGGGAAGGAGCGGACGGACCTGGTCGATGTCGCGGGCGTTGTCGAGCAGCAGCAGGATCCGCCGGTCGGCGACCACGCTGCGGTACAGCGCCGCCCGGGCCTCTGTCGAGGCGGGCAGCTGACTCGATGCCACCCCGAGGGAACTGAGGAAGTCCGCCAGGACGTCATGCGGTTCAAGCGCCGCGACGTTGTCCACGCCGTGCAGGTTGACGTACAACTGGCCACCGGGGAAACGGGACTTGACCCGGTGGGCCACCTGCGTGGCGAACGTCGTCTTGCCGACACCGGGCATGCCGTGGATCACGCAGGTGGTGGTGGTGTCGTGGGCGGCGGTCTCGCGAGCCAGAGCGGCCACCTGTTCGCACTGGTCCTGGCGGCCCGTGAACCGGGGCAGCGAAGCGGGCAGTTGCGCCGGCGTGAACCAGGGAGCGGCGCGCTCGGCCGTGGGCGCGGGCCCGGGCCCGGGTGCGGGCGGTCGTCGGCCGAGGAGGAGATCGCCGGAGAGAATACGCCGATGCGTCTCCTGGAGGGCCGGCGTCGGCTCGACACCCAGCTCGTCGCGCAGCAGACGGCTGGTCCGGGCGAAGACGGCGAGGGCGTCGGCCTGACGGCCGCCACCGTACAGCGCGAGCATGTGCAGTTCACGCAGCCGCTCGACCAGCGGGTGGTCCGCGATCAGCAGGACGAGTTCGGAGGCCGCCTCGGCGTACTGGCCCGCGTCGACCAGGCAGGCCAGCCACTCCTCGGCCGCGCGCAGCAGCCGGCCTTCCAGCCGGGCGCGCTGCGTCTCGGCGTACGGCCCGGGAACACCTGCCAGCGGCGGTCCGTTCCACAGGGCGATACCGTCCCGGTAGAGGGCGGCGGCCGCCACCGGATCCCCCTGGTCGCGCAGTGCACGGGCGTCGGCCACCCGCTCCTCGAACGTCGTCAGATCGACGGGCACGGCGTCGGTGTCCAGCACGTATCCGCCGTCCTGCGAGCGGATCCGTTCGGCGAAGGGCGAGCCCAGGCCCTTTCTCAACTTGTGGACGTAGGTACGGACAAGGGCCTCGGCCGAAGCGGGGGCGTCGATGCCCCAGAGGTCGTCGATGAGCTGGCCCGTGGTGGCCCTTCCGCCCCGGCGCAGCAGCAGGCAGGCCAGAACGGCCCGGACCTTTGCGTGACCGACCTCCACCTCGGCGTCGCCACGCCAGGCCCGGACAGGGCCGAGCAGTGTGAAGTGCATCCCCTGGTCAGGTCCTTGATTCGTCAAGGATGAAGGCATGGGTATGCCCGTGGGGGAGCGAAGGGACGCGGTGATCGGGTCGAGCTGCATGGGGTCGGCCCCTTCGGAGCGAGGTGGGTGACAAGGAAATGCCTCGGCCTCCGGGGTCGTGCCGGACCCGTGTGACGCCGACCGGCATGAAGCCTCCGCCCCGTACGCGCGTCTCTCATGCGGACCTGCTGCCATTCCTGTCAGACGCTGCCACTATGGTGTGTCCAGAACACCGTACACAGAAATTATATGTGCGGCGTCTAAACATCAGCAGTCACATGGATTCGATACCGGCTGGAGGCAGAGCGTGACACGCGCGCACCTGAGCCGTGCCGCGTTGTTCGAGGGAGCGATTTCAGGTGGATACGCCGGCGCCTTTGGGGCCGCGACGGTTGTTCGGCCGGGACGAGGATCTACGGTTCGTTCTCTCCTTCTTCGACGACTCGGCGGTGCTGGGCGGAGCCCTGCTCCTCTCCGGTGACGCCGGTGTGGGCAAGACCGCCCTGCTCGACTCGGTGGCGCTGGCCTCGGCCCGCCGGGGGGGCCGGGTCCTGCGCGCGGCCGGTGCGCAGTTCGAGGTGGATGTCAGCTATTCGGGCCTCAATCAGCTGCTCATCCCGCTGCTGGACGCCCTCGACGAGTTGGACCCCGCCCACCGTGACGCCCTGCGGGTCGCCATCGGTCTCGGCAGCGGCCCGCCGCCCGACCGTCTGCTGCTGTCCACGGCGGTGCTGTTCCTGCTGCGGCTCGTTGCGGCGAAGACACCCCTGCTGCTGATCGTCGACGACCTGCCCTGGATGGACCGGGCGACCAACGCGGTACTGGGCTTCGTGGCCCGCCGCCTGGTCGGCAGCCGCGTCGGATTCCTGGCGGCCTCCCGTGCCCACGCGGACAGTTATTTCGAGCAGGGAGGACTGCCCGAGCACGTGCTGCGGCCGCTGGACGAGGCGGCCGCCGACGAACTGCTGTCCAGCCGGCATCCCGATCTGGCTCCGGCCGTACGACGACGGCTGATCGCCGAGGCGAGCGGAAACCCTCTGGCGCTCGTGGAACTGCCGGGCTCCCTGACCGGGGCGCAGCGTTCCGCCCTTGCCGCGCTGCCGTCGGTACTGCCGCTCAACCAGAGGCTGCAGACCCTGTTCGCGACACGTGTCGCGGCCCTTCCCGCCGCCTGCTGCAGGCTTCTGCTGGTCGCGGCGCTCGACGGAACGGGCGACCTCGCGGTGGTCGAGGCCGCAGCGGACGGCCAGGCCACTCTGGCGGACCTCGCTCCCGCCGAGCGCGACCGTCTGGTCCGGGTGGACCCGGTGACCCGGCGGCTGACCTTCCCTCACCCGCTCATCGGCTCGGCCGTGGTCGACGAGTCCACCGCCGGTGACCGGCGCTGGGCCCACCAGGTGCTGGCCGACGCGCTGACCGACGCCCCGGAACGACGGGCGGCGCACCTCGGAGAAGCCGCGGCGGGCCCGGACGAGACGGTCGCCGAACTGCTCGAAGTGGCCGCGCGCAGCCGACTGGCCAAGGGAGACGCGGTCGGTGCGGTGGCCATGCTCACCCGTGCCTCCACGCTCAGCCCCGAGGCACTCGACCAGAGCAGGCGACTGGCCGAGGCCGCCTACATCGGCGCGGACGCGGGCGGCGAGCTGACGAACGCCTCCCACCTGCTGGAGGGGGCACGCCGGACGAATCCCGGCGGCGGCGACTCCCTGCACGCGGTGGCCGCGGCCGTCTTCCTGCTGATCAACGGTGACGGTGACATCGACACCGCGCACCGCCTGCTGGTCGGCGCGATCCGGTCGAGCGACAACGGCTACTCCGGGCAGGACGAAGCCCTCACCGACGCGCTGCACACGCTGATGCTGCTGTGCTGGTTCTCGGGCCGGCCGGCGCTGTGGCAGCCGTTCCTGGAAGCGGTCGAACGAGCCGCACCCGACGTACCCGAACTGGTGTGGGTGGGCAGCCGGACGTTCGCCGATCCCGCGCGGTGCGGGCCCGAGGCGCTGGCCCGTCTCGACGCCCTGCTCACCGGCTCCCGTCATGAGACCGACCCCACGCGGGTCATCCGCATGGGCACGGCCGCCGTCTACCCCGAACGGCTCGGCGCTGTCCGCGAGGCGTCATGGGAAGTGGTCCATCGGGGTCGCCTGGGCGCCGGACCGGTCCGGCGCCATCTCGGCGCGCTGATGCACCTGTGCCTGGACGACTACCTCGCGGGCCGCTGGCGGGAAGCGGGCGAACTCGCCGACGAAGGTCTCGGCCTGTGCGAGGAACACGGGTACATGTTCTTCCGCTGGTACTTCCAGTACGTCCAGGCCGTCCTGGCCGCCGTGCAGGGGAACTTCGTCTCCAGCACCGCCCTCAGCGATGAGATCTCCCGCTGGGCGGCGCCCCGCGGTGCCCACGGCGCCCGTCACTTCGCCCGTCACTCCGAGGTGCTGACCGCTCTGGGCACCGGTGACTTCGAGGCGGCCTACCGGCACGCGTGCAAGCTGAGTCCGGCCGGCACTCTGCCCCGGTACATTCCCCACGCCATGTGGGTCGCGCTGGACCTGGTGGAGGCCGCGACCCGCACCGGCCGCGCCGAGGAGGCGGCCGCTCACGCGGCGGCGATGCGCGGCTCCTCGATGCCGCTGCTCTCGCCGCGCCTGGCCATGCACACCTTCGCCGCCGAGGCGCTGCTCGCCTCCGGTGACGAGGCCGGCACCCTGTTCGAGCAGGCACTCAAGGTCGCGGACGCCGAACGATGGCCGTTCGACACCGCGCGTGTGCATCTGCTGTACGGCGAACACCTGCGACGGCTGCGGGCGGCGTCGACGTCCCGGTCCCATCTCACCGAAGCCCTGGAGGCCTTCCAGCAGCTCGGCGCGGTGTCCTGGGCCGAGCGGGCCACGGCCGAACTCCGCGCCGCCGGCCATGCGGTGACCCGGTCCACCGGGCGGGGCAGCGCCGAGCTCACCGCACAGGAGCGGCAGATCGCCTTGCTGGCGGCGGGCGGGCTCACGAACAAGCAGATCGGCGAGCGGCTCCACCTGTCGCACCGCACCGTTGGCACACATCTCTACCAGCTCTTCCCGAAGCTCGGCATCAACTCGCGTGCCGCGCTGCGTGACGCACTGGAGGAACTGGAGAGAACAGAAAAAGACCGTCCACGTCAGTGACACGGTCAGTCATTTGACGTATGCCTGCCACCGGTCGCCGACGCAACGTGGGTGGAAGATCCATGCGGTCCCGCTGTACGCGGACCGCTCTTCCCGCAGCCAGGAGGTAGCGCGGTGTACGACGCGGTAGCCGAGGACGACGACGGTCCGGACGTCCACTGGCCGCCCGGCTTCGCCCCGGACCAAGCGGACTGCTACTGCCGGGCACAGACGACCGTCTCCGCCCCCGCGAGCCAGGTGTTCGACCTGCTCGTCACTGCCGAGGACTGGCCGGGCTGGGTGCCGGGCCTGACCGACGTGCGGTTTCGCGGGCCTTGCCAGGGGACGTTGCAGAAGCACGGTGCGTTCGAGGTCCGGCTGGCGAACCGCCGGCGGTTCGAGTTGCTGGTCGCGGAGATCGCCGCGCCCCGCCGACTGGGCCTTTCGGGGATCGCCACCGGGTTGCAGTTCTACCAGGCGTGGCTGCTCACGCCTTCGAGTACGGGGACCGTGGTGTCGAGTGAGATCGTGGCCCGGGGCATCGCGGCCAAGGCGATGCGGGAGGCGACGCCCGACTGGGCGAGCCGCGTGAACTCCCGGTGGCTGGCGGGCTTGAGGGCGCGCGCGGAGACGGTTTGAGAAATCTGGAGGGAAGGCCGGCCGTGGGGCGTTTAGGCGGTGCCGTGGGACACGCTTCGGGCCGGGCGCCCGCGGCGGTGTCGTGGACCCCCGTCATGCCGTGCATCCGCGGCCGGGACGGTCCGGCCGCGGGAGCGCAGTGAGCCCGAGGGGATGTCACTCCGCCCTTCGGGCACCCTGGTCCCCGGCACGGGCCCGCGGTGGTGCAGCGGTCCCGTGGACGGTCGTCGAGTGTGCCGCGAACGCCTTCGACGCCACCTCCTTCAGCACAAGGCGGACATCGGCGGGCATGCCGGCGAACATTCCGTCGATCAGGGCGGGATCGGCCTCGTACATCATCATGCCGAAGGACACGGGCATGATCCTCGTGGGCATGCCCGCCGCTTCCGTGCCGATCATCTCCACCCATTCCGTTGTCGTGATGTGCTCGTCGAACAGCGGTATCAGATGCTCTTCCATCAGGTCCGCGTGGACCTTGACCCGGGCGACCAAGTCGTCCAGGAAGTCGGCCAGCCTGTGGCCGGACGTACCGTTCAGCCGCCATTCCCCCAGTACGGCCAGTAGATCGGAGGTGACCGTCTCCATCTGTGTCAGATGGCCCGCCGCCGTGCGGATCATCTCGTGCTGCTGTGGCCGTGCCCGCTGCAGGAGCTTCGGCATCAGATACGTGTCTCCAGCGTGCAGGTGCTTCAGAAATGGCGCGGTGACGATCTCGATGTGTTCCGCGACAGTCCGCCGACGCTCCTGATCACCGGGATCCACACCGCGGACGAGCGCGGGCATGAGGCCGAACTCGCGCTGGAACATGGTGTGAGCCATGACCACCTCTTGTGATGCGGCGGGTGGTCGGACAGGCTGCGCCATCTGGTTGCCCTTCTTTCTCGGTGGTCGTGTCGGCCGGACCGTGCCGCCTTGGCAGGGAAGGTCCCGTCGTGGTGGATCACGATGGTCCACGGCCCATCGTACGAGCCCTGATCAACAGCTGTTGTGCGCATTCTCTGCGGCAGCACTGCATCGTCTTACCCGTGTGTCGGCACGCCCGCGCGCGCTGCCCGAGCCGCTGCGCGGGCGTGGATCCGGCCGCGTCCCAACGTTCCTGTAGAAGGAAACAACGCAATGAGCAATACACGTATGTTCGACCGGCGCGAGATGCTTCTCATACACGACGTGCTTCGGCGTGAGATCGGTCTGATGCCGCGTACGGTCAGGGCCAGCGACCCCGCGGACGCCGAGCGTGTCCGGATCGTCGGTGGCCACATCGCGGCGCTGACGGGTCTCCTGCACCACCACCACGCCAGTGAGGACGCCACGCTGTGGCCGCTCCTGGAGAAGCGCTGCTATGACCTGATCTCGACGACCGTGGCCTTGATGGAGGAGCAGCACCAGCAGGTGGACCGGCTGGTGGGCGAGGTCGGCCAGGCGCTGTCGGCCTGGAGCGAGAACCCCACCGCGCGGACGCGTGACGCGCTGGCCGGCACGCTGGAAGAGCTCATTGTGGCCCTCAAGGAACACCTTGAGGCCGAGGAGAGCCAGATCCTGCCCGCCATGGAGGAACATGTCACGGCCCAGGAGTGGGACGACATGGTCCGCGAGGGCATGGCTCAGGCGGACCCGGAGGGCATGCCGCTCGGGTTCGGCATGCTGATGTACGAGGGCGATCCCGAGACAGTGGAGTCGGCTCTGAACGGCATGCCGCCCGAGTTCGCGGTGGTCCTCAGGGAGAAGGCCCCGGCCGCGTACGCCGCTCACGCCGAACTCCTCTACGGCACCTCCACCCCGCCGCGCAGCACCGAGCTGTAGACGCGGCCGGTCCCGCGATGACCGGCCGGCCCGGTGACGCGCCTTTCCGGCCCCGGGCGGGGGGATCCCGCTCGCTCTGACCCGAGGTCCGGCCATCGTCCCTCCCTCCCGATCCGCCCGGAGGGAGGGACGTCCTTGCTGTGCCGGATCGCCCGGTGCTCCCCGTGGTCCGGCAGCCCCACGAATTCCGCCCGACGGCCTTCGCGAACACATCCGCGCGGTACGACAACAAGAAAGAGGACAACCATGACGACTCCCCCCGAGGTCCGGTACCTGCTGGACCGGATCGAGATCCAGGACCTGATCGCGAGGTACGGCCTGGGCCAGGATCTGCACCAAGGTGACAACGACGACCAGGACCTGTTGGCGCAGTGGTCCGCGGTCTTCGCCTCCAACGCCGTGATCGACGCCTCCGACCTCGGCCAGAGCGCCGCGATCGGCCTGCAGGACTACGTCGACTTCATGCGGGGCACGGACCGCAAGGGCACCGAGGGCCTGGGCAAGCTGTTCGGCCGGTGGCAGCACCGCGAGGGCTATGCGACCGTCACCGTCGACGGCGACACCGCGAAGGCCACTTCGCCGTTCTTCCACACACACGAGACGCGTGACGGCCAGGCCAACGTCATCCACACCGGGCTGTGGCACGACCGGTTGGAGCGGCGTGCGGAGGGCTGGCGGATCGTTCACCGGCGTCTGGAGAACGGCTTCTTCCACACCGTGCCGCGCGTCGCCAACCCGGGCGACCTGCTGGACAGGTGACCCGAAGTGGCCGGTGCGGTGCCACGTCATCCGACTGATGCGGCCGTGTCCTGACCGCTGCAGCATGGTGCCCGGGGCGGCAGGGCGGCTGTTGCCGGGCCTTCGCGGACGCGTCCGTGTTCCGCGAAGGCCCGGGCCGACGACGTGGTCAGCGGCCCGGTGACGAGCACCGGGGCCGAAGGCCACCAGCCCCTCTGCCAGCGACAGCCCGCGGGGCACCCGCCGGAGCCAAGGCCGGCAGGAGGGTGCCCCGCGGCCCCACGAACCTGACCCGTCAGTGAAGTTGCCGCGCGACAGCGGCGGAAGAAAGCAGGCTGAAATGCAGTTCGGGCTCTTCGGCGTGGGAGACGTGGTCCTCGATCCCGTGTCCGGCCGCATGGCGACGGAACACGAACGGATCAAGGCCGTTACGGAATACGCGCGGTTGGCCGAGGAAGTCGGTCTCGACGTCTTCGCCATCGGCGAGCATCACAACCCACCCTTCATGCCGTCCTCGCCGACAACGCTTCTGGGATACGTCGCGGCCCGGACGGACCGCATCATCCTCTCCACGTCCACCACGCTGATCACCACCAACGACCCGGTGAAGATCGCCGAGGACTACGCCATGCTCCAGCACCTCGCGGACGGCCGAGTCGACCTGATGATGGGGCGGGGCAACACCGGCCCCGTCTACCCGTGGTTCGGCAAGGACATCCGCGACGGCATCCCGCTGGCCGTGGAGAACTACGCGCTGCTGCACCGGCTCTGGCGCGAGGAAGTGGTGGACTGGGAGGGGAAGTTCCGCACTCCCTTGCAGTCGTTCACCTCCACCCCCCGGCCGCTGGACGGCATACCCCCCTTCGTCTGGCACGGCTCGATCCGCAGCCCGGAGATCGCCGAACAGGCCGCCTTCTACGGAGACGGGTTCCTGCACAACAACGTGCTGTGGCCCAAACACCATGTGCAGCGGATGGTGGGCTTCTACCGCGAACGGTACGAGCACCACGGACACGGGCCGGCCGACCAGGCCACCGTGGGCCTCGCGGCACTCGCCTTCATACGCCCCGATTCCCAGGACGCGGTCAGGGAGTTCCGCCCCTACTTCGACGGCTCCGAGGTGTGGGGGAACGGTCCGTCGCTTGAGGAGACCATCGGACAGACCGCGCTCCTGGTCGGCAGCCCGCAGCAGGTGATCGAGCGCGTCCTCGCCTTCCGCGAGTACGCCGAGGGCGACTACCAGCGTCAGCTCTTCACCGTCGACGCGCTCGGGCTGCCGCACAAGACGGTGCTGCAGCAGATCGAGATGCTCGGCGAGGTGGTCCAGGTGCTCCGCAAGGAGTTCGCCGTGGGCCGTCCCGCACACGTACCCGACGCTCCCACACACGCGTCCCTCAAGGCCGCGAAGGAGGCTACGCGATGACCCGCACCGTGGTGGTGGTCTCCGCGGGACTGCGGCAGCCGTCGTCCACCCGGCTGCTGGCCGAGCGCCTGGCGCAGTCAGCCGACGAGCAGCTGCGGCAGCTGGGCGAGCAGCCGGGCATCGAGTACATCGAGATACGCAACCTCGGGCACGACCTGGTGAACCAGACGATCGCCGGCTACCCCTCCCAGGCGCTGGAGAAGGCGCAGGACAGCATCGCCCGCGCCGACGGGCTGATCGCGGTGACGCCCGTCTTCACCGCGTCGTACACCGGCATGTTCAAGATGTTCTTCGACGCACTGGACCACAGCTCGCTGGTGGACAAGCCGGTGCTGATCGCCGCCACCGGCGGTACCGGACGGCACTCCCTGGTGCTGGAGCACGCGGTACGGCCGCTGTTCTCCTATCTGCACGCCGCCGTGGTTCCCACCGGGGTCTTCGCGGCACCGGAGGACTGGGGCAGCGGTGAGGGGGCCGGTACCTCGCTCGGGCAGCGCGTCGAACAGGCGGCGGGGGAGCTGGCCCGTGAAGTGCACCGACGGGAGGCGCCCGTTGTCGCTGACCCGTTCGAGGGCGTGACGTTCGATCGGCTGCTGGGCGCCGACTGACCGGGTCGGCAGCCCTGGCCTCGCCGCTCGGGTGGTGGCGGGGCTGCCGCACCGGACGTACACCTGGTCCGCGCCGTTCGCCCGCACTCCGGGCGCGGAAGTGACGCCGACACCGGTCATCCGCCGGTGTCCTGTCGGCAAGTCATCGGTGTCCCCGATGCCGTCCAGGTCAGTCATCCGGTGTCCCGTCGGCAAGTCATCGGTGCCCCAGGTGTCTCGCAGGTCAGTCATCCGGTGCCGCGTCGGCCAGTCACCGACGGTCCGTCGGACAAGTCACATGGCCTATCGGTTCCTCCCCGCGCAGACGGCACTGTAGGGGTCACGGGCCACGCCGGACGCCGCAGGAGCGGCGCCCATGGCCCACACGGACCGCGCGGACACCCCACGGAACGCGCACATCACTAGCGATGGGTCGCCGTGCCGCAGTACGGGCGACCCATCAGGGGAAAGGAGACGCGGTCATGCACGCCGTAGTCGTTTCACACTTCGGGGATCCCGAGGTTCTCGAACTCACCGAGTTGCCCGACCCGGTCCCCGGGCCCGGCCAGGTGGCGATCGACGTCACTCACGCCGCTGTCGGTCTGATCGACGCCTACATCCGCAAGGGCCTGTACAAGGACGAGGCAAGCCTGCCGCAGCCGCCGTACGTTCCCGGTCTGGAAGTCGCCGGTACCGTCCGCGCCCTGGGCGAGGGCGTGCGGGACTTCCGGGTCGGCGAGCCGGTGGTGACCCTGTCCGGCACCGGACCCGAGGGAGGCTACGCCTCGGTCGCCGTGGTGGACGCGAGGATGACGGTCAGCCTGGAGGGCTCCGGGGTCGATCCGGCGCTCGCGGTCGCCGCGCTGCCCAACGCCGCCACCGCCTATCTGGCACTCACCGCGGTGGCGCACCTCCAGCAGGGCGAGCGCGTCCTGGTGCATGGGGCTCTGGGCGGGCTGGCGTCGGGCTTCCCCGGCGTGGCACGCATCCTGGGCGCCACCAACGTGGTGGGCACCGTGCTGCGCGGTCAACTGGACGAGGCGCGCGCCTCGGCGCTGCCGTACGACGACATCGTGGCCGGCGAGGATCTGGCCGAGGCGGTCGGTGACCAGCGCTTCGACGTCGTGGTCGATCCGGTCGGCGGGAAGCTCCGTACGCAGACCCTGCCGGTGATGGCACCCATGGGCCGGATGCTGCTGGTCGGCAACGCCAGCGGCGACTGGCAGCACACCGTGGAGACCAACGCCCTGTGGGGTGGCAACCTCGCCATGCTCGGCTTCGCGGTCGGTTTCTATCTGCCGGCTCACCCGGAACTCGGCCACCCCGCCGGGCAGGCCGGTCTGCAGGCCGTGAGCCAGGGCCTGGCCACCGTCCACACCGAGACCATGCCCCTGGCCCAGGCCGCCGAGGCGCACCGCCGCGTCGAGAGCGGAACGGTGGGCGGCCGGCTCGTGCTGACCGTCTGACCACGCGCCGTGGGCATCACACCCCGCCCGCGGCGGGTGCCCGCACCCCGGGATCCCGGCCCACCGCTGTACGGCGTGCGGCACCCCGACACCCGTGGCACGTCCGCGACTTCACCTACTCACTCACTCCGGGTCCTGCGCCCGGTGTCCCGCAAAGGATGATCACGTTGAAGGTTCTCAATCGTCAGTTCGTCAACGGCCGTGTGCGTGCGTCACACGGCCAGGACACACAGGTGGTGACCAGTGCCATCACCGGCCGGCAGATCGCCGAGGGGGTGCTGGGCGACGCCACCGACGCCGACGAGGCGGTAGAGGCCGCCAAGCGAGCGTTTCCCGCCTGGTCGGCCACCACGCTGGACGAGCGCCGGGATTACCTGCAGAAGCTGGCCGACTCCTTCGAGGCCCACCGTGAGGACATGATCGCCTCTCTGGTCGAGGAGTTCGGCACCACCACGGCGACCGCCGGTTACATCGTCGGCCAGTCCCGCGACTGGTTCGTGTTCGCGCAGAAGCTCCTGTCCGAGGAGACCTTCAGCGAGCGGATCGGCCGGGCCACGGTGCACAAGGTGCCGGTCGGCGTGGCCGTCCTGATCACCCCGTGGAACGGGGCCAGCTGGTTCATCGCGATGAAGGCGAGCGTCGCCCTCGCGGCCGGCTGCACGGTCGTGATCAAGCCGAGTGAGCGCGGGTTCTGGCAGGCCCAGGCCGTTCTCGACGCGTTCGCCGACGCCGGTCTGCCCGACGGTGTGGTCAACATCGTGTTCGGCAAGGGCGACCCGGTCGGCAACGTCCTCACCTCGCACCCGGACGTCGCCAAGGTGTCGGTCACCGGCTCGACGGCGACCGGGAAGATCATCGCCCACAACGGCGTGGACACCATGAAGCGGGTCACCCTGGAGCTGGGCGGCAAGTCGCCGACGATCATCCTGGACGACGCCGACCTGTCCCAGGCGGTGCCCTTCGCTGTGCAGGCGGGGCTGTTCAACAACGGGCAGGCCTGCATCGCCGGCACCCGGATCCTCGTTCCGCTCAGCCGCGAGCAGGAGTTCAAGGCCGCACTGGCCGAAGCCGTCGGCGCGCTGAAGGTCGGCGATCCCCGTGAGCCCTCGACAGTCGTCGGCCCGGTCCTGGACCGGGACCAGTACGAAAGGGTGCAGCACTACATCCGGGTGGGTGTCGAGCAGGGCGGTGAGGTCCTGGCCGGCGGTCTCGGCCACCCCGAGGGCCTGGAGACGGGCAACTACGTCAAGCCCACGCTGCTGACCGCGACCAACGACCGCACTCTCGCTCAGGAGGAGGTCTTCGGCCCGGTGCTGGCCGTGATCACCTATCGCGACGAGGACGAGGCCGTGGCGATCGCCAACGACAGCCCGTACGGGCTGCACGCCTACATCACCACCGGCGACAGCGAGCGCGGACAGGCTCTGGCGCGCCGCCTGGAAGCCGGACGCGTGATGGTCAACGAGATCATCGACGCCCCCGACGTTCCCTTCGGCGGCTTCAAGCAATCGGGTCTGGGCCGGGAGTTCGGCAGCTACGGACTGGCGGCCTACCTGGAAACGCAGGCCGTCTTCGCCTGACCGTCCCGCGGGTTTTGGACGCGGTGGTGCCGAGGGCGGTCCGCACACGGCGGGCTTCCTGTCGGTCCGGCACCACCGGCGGTCGTGGCCGGCCCACGGGGGTCCTCTGCCGAAGCGGTGCTTCGCGAGAGGGCCGGCCGCGGCAGGAGGGCCTCACCGTGTGCGGAGCGTGGCGATCGCCGTGCGGATGAGGAACGTCTCCGCACGTTCCCATGGCCACCCGTTCTCCACCACCAGGGTGCGCCAGCCGTTGGGGCCGAACCAGAACCACAGGAGGTCCGCCGTCTCCTCCACCGGACACGGGAGCGGCGGCGTCAGGGTGTGCAGATGGTGCGCGGTGGCGCGGAGCGCGTCGCGGTAGTCCGCGGTGGCGCGCTCCCACAGGGAATCGCCGTCCTCATGGGACGGCAGCGCCTTGTGGATCGCCTCGTGCACCGTGAACTGGCCCTCGTTGCCCGTCCGGGTGCCGTGGGCCACCATCCTCAGCACCGACTCGGGGTCCTGCTCGGCGAGTACGTACTGCATGGACTGTTCGTAACCGGAGGCGCGCACGGCAGTGTCGACGATCTCGTTCAGGATGTCGCTCTTGCTGCCGGCGCTGGCGAAGACGGTCTTCGCGGAGACGCCGGCCGCGGCCGCGATGTCCGCGACGGTCACCCGTCCGTAGCCGTGCTGGGCGAACAACCCGGTCGCAGCCTGGAGGATCAGCGCGCGCGTCTGCGCGGCAGCCTGCTCTCGCCGGGGTGAGACATACGTGCGCTTGGTGGGCATGGGCGCCAGTGTAACCGACATGATTACGCCTTGGCCCTATTCAATAGGTGATGTATAACTTCAATGGTGAACCCGGGCCGTGAACAAGGCTTTTCGGGAGTGGCCGAATGCCGTACATGGCGGATCGCCGCGTACGCGAGAGGAATGAACACCATGGGAATGGACGCCAAGGACATGGCCCGCGGCCTCTTCGAGGTCCTGGAGACCGGGGACGCGGCACTGGCCGCGGAAGTCGTGCACGACGACTTCACCAACCGCGAGGCGGCTGTCTCACCCGCGGCCTGCTCGATCCCGGGCCCGGCCGGAGTGCTGGCGTCCGGCGTGTGGATGCGCTCGGCCTTCACCGATCTGCGATTCCCCGTCACCGACCTGGCCCACGAAGGCGATCAGGTGTGGGTTCGGCTGCGCATGCAGGGCCGGCACACCGGCCCCTTCGTCCGCTACCGCGACGGCGCCCTCGACCAGGCGATCCCGCCCACCGGAGCCGAGATCGACTTCGAGCAGATACATGTGCTCAGCCTGCGGGACGGCAAGGTGGTGCGGCACGAGGCGGTACGCGACGACATCACGATGCTGGGACAACTCGGCGTCTTCCCTCCCGGTCCCGGCGCCCTGCGCATCCTTGCCTGGAAGGTGACCGGGCGGGCCGGCCGCGCCGCCGCCCGGACCGCCGAGGCGGCCGGGCGGGCGGCGGCCGTGCACCGGCACACGCCCAGGCTGAGCTGAACCCCGCTCTCCACCAGGTCTCCTGACGCCGGAGAGCAAAACGACGTGTCCGGCGTGAACCCGACCCCGCAACACCGGGGCGGCATGTACACCTTTCCGATCCGTCAGCGGAGGAACAATGAGCAAGCCACTCAAGGACACGGTCGCCCTCGTTACCGGTGCGAGCAGCGGCATCGGCGAGGCGACCGCCCGGACCCTGGCGATCGGGGGTGCCTCGGTCGCACTGGTCGCCCGCCGCGGCGATCGCCTCAAGACGCTGGCGGAGGAGTTGCGGACGCACGGTATGACCCCGCTCGTGCTGGAGACCGACATCACCGACAGGGAGCAGGCTGCGGCCGCCGTGGAGCGCACGGTCGTCGCGTTCGGCCGGCTGGACACGGTGGTCAACAACGCGGGGCTCGGACTCCTCGGTCCGGCCGTCGGGGCGCCCTTCGAGGAGTGGGAGCGGATGCTCTCGGTCAACGTCCAGGGCCTGTTGCACATCACCTGGGCCGCCCTGCCGCATCTGATCCGTGCCGCGGAGCGGTCCCCGCGCCGGGTCGCCGACCTCGTGACGATCAGCTCCACCGCCGGCCGGGTCGCCCGGTCCGGCTCGGCCGTCTACAGCCTCACCAAATTCGGTGTGAACGCGTTCTCCGAGTCGCTGCGCCAGGAGTTGCAGCCCAAGAGGGTGCGGGTCGGAATCGTCGGACCCGGCCGGGTGGACACCGAAGCGCCCCTGCACCTGCGCGACGGCGTGCGTGAGGAGGCCGCACGGCAGACCGAGGGCCTGGAGCTGCTGCGTCCGCAGGACATCGCCGACGCCGTGGACTACATGGTCACCCGGGACCGCCGCGTGGCGGTCAACGAAATGCTCGTCCGCGCGGCCGAGCAGCCGTGGTGAGGCACCCGTCGCTGCTGGACCTTCTGCCGTGACCCGCACGGGTGCGACGCCGGAACACGGCGGTCGTGGTGGGCAACTAGGCAAGTGGTCTTTTCGGGCCGGGTACAGCGTGACTCGACCGCAGGCGTCGCGGCGCCACTGTGTCCGCCGGATCAGAGGAGTCAATCATGGGCTGGACCGTCATGGGAGCAGCCGAACCGGGCGAGGACGGGCAGTATGTGCTCGCCGGATACATTAAACATGTACCCGCCCTGTACACATACGTGTGTCGTCTGACAGGTGGCGACCGGTACTGGGCCGAAGACGTGGTCCAGGAGACCCTGCTGCGCTGCTGGACGAAGTACAGACACCGGGAAGGCGGGTTGCTGCGGCCCTGGCTGTTCACCGTGGCCCGCAACCTGGTCATCGACGACTACCGCAGGAACACGGCCCGGCCCCAGGAGGTCGACGTGGTCACGCGGCTGGATCAGAAGGCCTGCGAGCGCGACGACATCGAACGCATGCTGACCTCGCTCGTCGTCGCCGAATCCCTCCAGACCCTGTCACCCGGACAACGGGAGACGCTGCGCGAGACCTACCTGCTCGGCAAGTCGATAGAGGAGACCGCACGCACCCTCGGCATCCCCGTGGGCACCGCCAAGTCCCGCATCCACTACGGGCTGCGTGCTCTTCGCCTCGCTCTGCAGGAACGGGGCCTCTCACCCCGGCAGGTGCTGCCCGCAGCCGCTTGAGCGAGTGGCTTCAGCCGCCTGAGCTGAACTGTTCTTCGAAGGCCCGGTCCGCTGCCCGCGCTGCCACTCGCCCGGGACGCGCAGAGGCGACCGCACGATGGTGACGCGTGGACGGGCACGCGGGTTTCGGTGCGCGGCCCGAGGACGGGAACTCCCTCGCGGGCGCCACACGGACCTGACCTGACCGTGGCGGGATGTCGAAGGGGCCCCGGCCGCTGCTTTTGCGCAGTAGCGGCCGGGGCCCCTTCGACATCCCGGCGGCGACGCCGATCAGCCGAAGAACTTCACCAGCTCGTCGGCGAGAGCCCGCGGGTTCTCCTCCGCGATGTAGTGACCGCTGTCCTCGATGACGGAGAACCGGATGTCGGAGGCCTTGCCCGCCATCGACTCCCGGACGACACCGATGTGCTGTGCGCCGATTCCGAGAACGGGCATGTCCAGCGGGGGATAGGACTCGTTGTCGGCCAGGTCCTGGTGGAAGGTGCGGTACAACGCGAAGGCCGCGTGCACCGCGTCCGCTTCGTTGTACGCCGCGGTGTACAGGGCTCGGCTCTCCTCGCTGATCCGCTCCGGGTGGAGCGCGAGATGCTCGGCCGTCCAGTCGATGATGTGACGGAACCGCCCGGTAAGAAGTTTCTGAGGCAGATCGTCGATCTGGCTCAGCGGATACCAGAATGCGTTGGGCTCACCCGGCTTCGGGAAGGGACTGATGACATCCAGGAAGATCTGCGAGAAGGGTCCGCCCTCCCACAGCGCGAGTTTCCTGGTGGCGTCCGGGTAGTTCGCGGCGAAGGCGTAGGCCACCATGGCGCCGACGTCACCTCCGGCCAAGTTGACCTGCTCGTGTCCCAGCTCGTGAACGAGCTGGTGGAGGTCCTTCGCCATGTTCTTCTTGTCGTAGCCGTCCTTGGGCTTGTCCGACTGGCCCATCCCCCGGTAGTCCACGGCGATGACCCGGAAGCGCTCGGCGAGCAGTGGCATGATCTTGTGGAGCCCGTGCGATGTCCGGGGCCACCCGTCCATGATGACCAGCGGTGCCCCGTCGCCTCCGGCCTTGTAGTGCAACCGGGTTCCGTTGACCTCGGCGTAGCCGTCCTCGAATCCATCGAGCATCGTTGAACCTCTTGTCCGGTGGGAGCGTGTCGTGAAGGTGGTCGTACAGGGAGGTATGACGGGACGCCAGGCCGTGTCGGTGGCGTCCGGGTGTGCCGCGTCCGGTGCGCCGGCTTTGCCTGGGTACGGGGCACTCCCCGTACCGGCGTCATCGGCCGGTACGGGGAGCGTCGGGGCCCGTGGGGTCTCGGTCAGCTGGCGCGCAGCGGTGCGAGGGCCTTGCTCCAGGCGACGACCTGGTCCAGCGTGCCGGCGAGGGCGCCGGCCTGGGCGTCGACAGGCTTGAAGAGGGCGAAGTTCTCGAAGTCGCTGAAGAAGGAGAGCGCCACCTGGGCGCGGACGTCGGCCATCTGGAGTTCGCCGGCGATCAGGCGCAGGTGTTCCACGGCGCGGGTGCCGCCGGTGGCGCCGTAGCTGACGAAGCCGACGGCCTTGTTGACCCATTCTGCGGCCAGGAAGTCGATGGCGTTCTTCAGCGCGCCGGGCACCGAGTGGTTGTACTCGGGCGTCACGATCACGAAGCCGTCGAAGGAGGCGATCTTGGCGGCCCACTCGTGGGTGTGCGGCTGGCTGTACTTGCCCATGGCCGGCGGGTACGGCTCGTCCAGCAGCGGCAGCTTGTAGTCCAGCAGGTCCACGAGCTCGTACGTGGCGTCGGTGCGGTGCGTGGCCTGTTCGAGCACCCAGTGCGCCACGGACTCGCCGAGGCGGCCGGGGCGCGTGCTGCCGAGGATGATGCCGATCTTCGTCATATTTCATACCTTCACTGGATAGATACTTGCCGAGTCAAGTAAAACGGCCTGAATGTTGCGGCTCGAATACTTGATGAGTCAAGTAGATTGCCTTGTGCTTGACTTGTCAAGGAGATAGGGTGCGGGCATGGCCGAGGAACAGCCGCTGCGCCCCATGGATGCCGCCGAGGAAGCGCTCGTACGCGTACTGGGCGATGTCATGATGGCGCTGCCCCGCGCCGTCGACGCGGACATGGTGCGTGACGCCGGACTGCGGCTTTCCGAGTACAGCGCGCTTCAGTTCCTGTCCGAGGCTCCTGAGGGCCGGATGCGGATGAGTGAAATCGCCGTACCCTGCAACCTCAGCCTCAGCGGGATGACCCGTGTCGTCAGCCGTCTTGAGAAGCAGGGGTTCGTCGAGCGGGTCCGCTGTACCGAGGACCTGCGCGGCTGGAATGTCGTCCTCACCGCGACTGGCCTCGCCCGCCTGAAGGAGGCCTGGCCCGCCAATCTGGCCAGTGTGCGGCGGCACATGCTCGACAACCTCGCCGGCCATGACCTCGCTCAGCTCACCACCGGACTCAGGCGTATCGCGAGGGCGTCCGGTGGGCGCAGGAACCCCTGACTCCCGCAGGCCGGGGGAAGGTCCGCCGGGTGGATGACCACCGACCTTCCGGGTGACCCGACAGGCTCTGAGGCGCCGCGCGGACGCCCGACCGGCCGCCGGCCTTGTCCCGGCCCGAGGGGTCAGGAGTCTTCGGGCAGCAGCGTGTTGCCGTAGAGCTCGATCAGTTCGCCGACCCGTGTATAACGCTCCGGGCTCCAGGGCTCCGGCGTCTTGCCGGGTACGACGTCGTCACCGGTCTCCAGGAAGAACCCTTCCTGCCCGCCCGGGGTGAAGAGGAACAGCAGCTCGGCACTCGTCGCGCCCGTGTTCTTGAAGCGGTGCCGGTTGCCGCGGGGGATGAAGACGAAGTCCCCCGCATCGGCGGTGAAGACCTGGTCGCCGTTGAGGAACTCCAGTTCCCCCGACAGGAGGTAGAACGCCTCGTCCTCCTTGGCGTGTGCGTGTGCCTCCGGTCCGCCGCCCGGAGGAATCGTACCGGTGACGAACCCGAGGGAACCGCCTGTCTGTCCCGCCGTCACCTTGATCGTGTATTCGTCGCCCGCGTTCCACTTGACCGTTCCCTCGGCCTTGCGGACGTACACGCCGTCGTGTCTGGTCCAGCGAGGATCCGTCTTGTCCGGGATGTTGAAGGGCAGAGTCATGACCGCTCCCGTCACATGGAGACTTAGTTAGATACGTATCAAACAGTAGGGGGTGTTCTCAGGTATGTCAAAGGAGGTTCGGGGTCCGTGCCGGTCCGGGTGCGTCAGCGACGCGGCCGGACCGTGCGGCCTGGCCTTCGACCGCGCACGGACCGCCTGCCGGTATCGGCTGGATCACACCCGGCAGCCGGGGTGCGGGGGTGTGGGCCTGCGAGAGGACGGTGAACCTTCTCGCCCCTTCACACGTTCTACCGAGTGAGGCCACCCAGATTGCCGGGTGGCGAGTGGGAGACCGTGGACGCCTTCACGCCCGGCCCCTCTTGACCCGATGTTCATGCTGGTCGTCGGCTCGTGTCCGGTCAGGTGCCGAGGTTGGGCGCGGACCGTGGGCAGTCGACCGACCCCGCACCCGGCCGTAGGCCTTGCGGCGCATGTCTCCCCAGTCCTCCCAAACAGGGGCTTCGGGACACGGGGAAGGGGGCGGACAACGGGCGTCCGGGTCGCCGTTCCGTCAAGAAGGAGCCGGCGGCGCGAGAGCGCCGTCGAAGCCGGTAGGAGAAGTACGACCATGGCACGTAGCGGGATCCTGTCCCCCCGCCGAAACACGTACCGCGCGCCGGACCCGCACCCGTCCGGCGCGCGGCCCCCGAAGATCCCCGGCCAACTGATGCCCCAGCACGTCGCCATCGTCATGGACGGCAACGGACGGTGGGCCAAGGAACGCGGCCTTCCGCGCACCGAGGGGCACAAGGTGGGCGAGAGCGTCGTGCTCGACGTACTCAAGGGCTGCCTGGAGATCGGCGTGCAAAACCTCTCGCTGTACGCCTTCTCCACCGAGAACTGGAAGCGCTCGCCGGACGAGGTGCGCTTCCTGATGAACTTCAACCGGGACGTGATCCGCCGTCGCCGCGACGAGATGGACGCACTCGGCATTCGCATCCGCTGGGTCGGCCGGATGCCGAGGATGTGGAAGTCCGTCGTCCAGGAACTGCGGATCGCCCAGGAACAGACCGCCCGGAACAACGCGATGACGCTGTACTTCTGCGTCAACTACGGCGGCCGCGCGGAGATCGCGGACGCCGCACAGGCCATCGCCCGGGACGTGGCGTCCGGCAGGCTCGACCCGTCGAAGGTCAACGAGAAGACGTTCGCGAAGTACCTGTACTACCCGGACATGCCGGACGTGGATCTCCTCGTCCGGCCCAGTGGTGAGCAGCGTACGTCCAACTACCTGATGTGGCAGAGCAGCTACGCGGAGATGGTGTTCCAGGACGTGCTGTGGCCGGACTTCGACCGTCGTGACCTGTGGCGGGCGTGCCTGGAGTACGCCTCCCGCGACCGGCGGTTCGGCGGGGCCCTCCCTGACGAGAAGCCGGCTGAGAACTGAGGACGCGCGGGAACGTCCGACAGTCGGGTCCGTCGTCCCCGCGCGGATGCCGATGGCCCGCATTCTGACCGCCCACCGGACCTCGCGCCCTGTGGGCGGACCCAGGCTACGCTCTTCGAGTATCTGCGGATGATCGCCATCGCGTGGCTGTTCCTTGACAACGTCGCCCACATCCAGGGCTCGTGGCTGACCACGGGCAAGGCGGCCGGCCAGATGTCCCCGCACTACGGCGCCGATGATCTCGGCTCGATCATGCTGGAAGAAAACGTCGTGCCGTCGGCAGGAGCCAGGCACCGCTCCCACCGGAGTGAGATCACCGACCTGATCCGTCAGGCGGGCAGGGTACCGGCCCAGCGGACGACGACGTACGAACACATCGCCGTACACCTCGACCCGGCGGGCGACCCGGTCGACTACCGGGTCGCCTCGCACACCTCCTCGACCGCGATCGAGGGCGGGACGGCGCATCCGGAACTGAGGATCACGAGTTCCGATTGATGTGCTGGACGACTGGGACGCTTCGCTGGTCCGCGACCCGCTCCAGCAGCGCTACCGCCGCTGTCTGTGCCGAAGTGCCCCGTGCCGACGCGTCCCCGGTGTCGTCCGGCGTGCCGGGGTGCTCTGCCGCCGAGGCGTGTTCGAGCAGACAGGCCAGCAGGCTCGCGAGTCGGCCACCACCCGCGTAGGTCAGTTCCATGCTGCCTTCCCACAGCGCGTCGCTCACGTGGCGGAAGGACAGCACTCCGATGTCCGCCGACGCCAGGGCCAGGCGTCGGGCCAGACTGATCTCCAGCGGGCCGGGGATCCAGTCACCGCCGCGCAGGTCCTGGTCGAGCCTGCCGAGAAGTTCTGTCAGCCGGTGCTCGGCAGGGAGGGACGGATTCGCGGACACGGCTGGTGAGAATGAGGATTCGTGCATGACTCTCTGTCGTCCTTGCTTGATCGGGTATCAGAAGGCGTCCCCGGGGCTCGGGCCCGGGAACACCGGGGCTCCGACGCAGCCGACACGTCCGGCCGGAAAACCGGCGCGACGGGCTTCAGGCAGGTGCGCGCCGCGGAGAGTCCGCGCGCGATGTCACCCCCGGCTTTCATCGACATGCTGCCGGTGCGACAAGGTGTCCATAAGGCCCGTACTGCGAGTCGGCCTGCCATACGTATCTTAAGGCATCGTTCTCGGCGCCCGTGCCCGCCGCGGCTTCCGTCACATCCGCCCGAAGGCCGGCTGACCAGCCGGGCTCAGCGGCTTTCCCGCCCCGGCCCGGGACATCCACGGGGCCGCAGGGATCCCGGCCCACCCGAGGTCACGACGTGGGCACACCTCGTGGGACAAAGCCTGGCGAGACGGTGGACGAACAGGGCAACCACTTCGAAGCCCGCTGCACACATCAGAGATCAAGACAGGTATCTCGTGTTTCTGTGACGCCCGGCTGGGTGTGCGCCGGGTTCACCGGGTCGGCAGGGATCGCCGGGTCCGGTGACCGGTGCCCAAGACTGTTCCGAAACAGGACCTCGCCGATGGCGACGTGGCCGAGTTGGACACGGCGGTACTTCGACGTGAGCGGTTCGTCGCCCGGCCCGATCGTGTCGATGGTCGGCGCGTGGACGCTCAAGTTTCCCCTCCCCGGCTCCGGTTCGGACGTGCGTGGTGTGGGTTTTCTGCGGCGGCGCCGCTCACGCCGCCGAGCCCCGCGGACGCCGCTCGGCGGCACCTGACCGACGGGGGCCTCGGACACACTGTCCGCCGGCTGGACCGCCCGCTGCCGGGGCCGTTCGCCGGGACGCATTCAGCCGCGGCGCTCGCGTGGGACGACGACGTGGCCGGGGCGCAGTTCGTGTCCGTCCTGGCTGGTCGGCCTCATTCATGCGATCGGTTTACCGGTCGCCCTGTCCCCGAGGGTCGGAGGGTTTTCGTCGGCGGTGAAGAGGTGGTCCTCGCCCCACTGGCGCAGCGCCGCCAGGACCAGGCGCAGCGCCTCGCCCTTCTCGGTCAGCACGTACTCCTGGTACGCGCTGCCGTCCGAGGCCGGCCGGGTCCGCAGAATGCCGTGCTCCACCAAGGTGTTGAGCCTGACAGTGAGGATGTTCTTGGCGAGCCCGAGGCTTCGGTGGAACTCGCTGAAGCGGCGAACCCCGTTCAGGGCATCACGGACGATGAGCAGGGACCACCAGTCGCCGACCTGGTCCAGGGAACGGGCCACTGGACAATCGGCGTTCGAGAACGTCTTCCTGCGCACGTCGCACACTCCCCAGGCATCGGTGCAGCCACCACTGGCTTGCTCTGACGCAGCCGCGTCGTCCACGGAGGGCGGCTACGCGATGGCTCACTCGCCTCTCCACCTTAATACTCCCGTCGGATCTCTGAATTTCGCCTGGTCAGCGACTTGGTGACGGGGTGCGTACCGGGGCGGGCGAAGGATGTGCCGGTCGGCTGTCTCCCTCACATGTGCTCGCGCCGTGTGTGAGGACGGCCCGGGGCACGGGCTTCCCAGTGCCGACCGGTCATCCGGTGAAGACCCGTGATCACGGCCTCGTCGGCAAGCGGGGACTGTTCCTCAGAGCAAGAACCGCTGTGGCGACGGCCAGCGCCGCGAACGCCAGACTCGCCACTCCCAGCACCGTCCAGGTGACCGGCCGCCAGGCGGGCACGTCGGCACCGTGTACCCAACGGATGACGAAGTTGGCGGTCGCGGCGACGGGGAAGGAGTAGATCCAGAAACCGGTGTGGAACGAGTGCTGTCGCAGATGGGGCAGCAGGAACACGACGATGAGAAGGGTGAAGGCGATCAGACCGGCGAAGCCGTTTCCGATGGCGTCGACCGGGCCGGGGTGTGCGGCCGCCCAGGCCAGACCGCCCACGGTCGGTGGGATGCCGAGCACGGTGAGAGTGGGGCGGGCCGGTACGGGCAGCGCGGGATTGGCCACCAGGCTGCCGAGGATGACCGTACCGAAGGCCAGCCAGTACAGCAGTCCGATGGCGAAGGCGCCGTCCGCGACATCGGGAAGCCCCAGCGTGGTCGCGGCGATGCTGGCGATGAACGGTCCCGACGACACCGGCAGCAGATAGCCCGGGTGGAGGGGGGAGGAACTGAGCGTTCCGGTCAGCCAGTGGGCCAGCAGCCTGGCCGCCACCGCCGCGGTGACCGCGGCGAACACCGCGTACGCCCAGCGTGCGGTATCCAGTCCGAACCGGGAGAAGTGCGCGGCGAAGAGCATGCCGACGATGGGGACATAGGCGAGTGCGAAGCCCTGCCCCGGATGCCGCAGATCGTGTTTCAGGTTCGACCAGCGTGCTCCGCCGTGGCGGACGTACTCGGCCAGCAGCACGAGCCACACCAGCCCGCTGACCGCGAACAGTCCGTCGCTGACCCCGAGGGGAGCGGACACGCTCACCGTCGCGGACTGCCACGCGCCGCCGAGTCCGGCGGAGCCGAGCGAGACGGAGAGCAGCCCTATGCGTTCGGCCCGCCGCACCCGCCGTAGACCGTCCTCCTCCGGGTCTGCGGTGGTCCCGGGTGGTGTGCCGGCCGGGTGTGTGTCCGCCGGCGCGTTCCTACTGGTCAGTGACTTCATGACAGAACCTCCTCGGAGTTGGAGGCCGTGCGGCCTCCAAGGGCTGGACGACGACCGCGCCCCACCGGCTTCTTCGGGGGAGGGGCGAGCCATGGGCCGACAGCCGCCGGGTCCGTCTGCGACGACCAGGACACGGCTGGCCCTGTGGGCTGCCGTTTCGGTCGCAGTCGGCGAACTGCCGTACCGGGCAGAGCAGAACACCGCGGCGCCGGACAGCTTGATCGGGCAGGACGGCGGATCGCGGTAAAGTGGTTTCGATATTAAACAAGACATGTCGAGGACACAACTCGCTGCCCCTCGTGCCGTCCCGTGTCACCTCACCCGGCCCGACGGCACACATGTGTCCCGACGGCACTCGGCACACATACATGTCCGTGCCTGGTCAGCGGTTTCCGGGACGGTGCGGCGCCAGGAGGTCGCTCAGCCCCATTCGGCCGAGGAACCAGACGCGCTTCTGATCGGCGAGTTCGCTGACTTCCTGCGAGCCGTCGTCCACCGGGTCGACATGGATGCGGAACGGCCGCTCGCCGTGCGGCATGCCGACCACGTCGACGATGGCGGCCGCCACCTGCGCGGCATCCGCGTCCGGCGGTGACAGCTGGGCCAGGCGGGAGCCGACGTGTTCGGCCACGCCGGCGTAACGCGCGTCGTACGCCGGCATCCTGTCCGGCTCCGAGGGGTGGGAGGCCTTGGCGAAGAGGTCCGTTCCCCGGGCGAACACGCCGGGAACCACGATCGACGTCTCGATGTTGAAGCGGGCCAGCTCGGCAGCATAGGACACCGCGAAAGCGTCCATGGCCGCCTTGGCCGCGAAGTACGGGGCCAGATAGGGAGGCGTGCCCCCTTTCGTGCTGGACGATCCCACCCATACGAGCAGTCCCTCCTCGCGCTCACGCATGTGCGGTAGCACGGCGCGGTTGACCCGCTGTGTGCCGATCACATTCGTGTCCAGCACGGCGGCTGTCTCTTCTGGTGTCCAGGCCTCGGCGGGACCGACCAGGAGACGGCCGGCGTTGTGGATCACGACGTCGATGGAACCGCTCTCGGACAACACGGACTCGACGGCCTTCGCCACCGAGACGTCGGAGTTCACGTCGAGTTCGACCGTACGCAGATCCACTTTGTGCTCGCACGCGTGGGCAGAGGCCCGTTCGACCGCGGGAGCGTTGCGTGTCGTGGTATCGCGGATCCCGGCGTGGACCGTGTGTCCTGCCCGGGCCAGTTCCTGTGCGGCCAGTTCCCCGAAACCGGAGCCGCCCCCGGTGATGATGACGGTCTTGCCCATGTGTCAGGCGCTCCTTGCGATCGTGGGGGAGGGCAAAGCCCTCCGGTGTGCGTATGTGCCTCTGCGGCGGTAAGCCGGAGTCCGAGCCCACCGACCGCAGCGCGTGGCGGACATTCATCCTGCCGTTCGCCGGAGCGGGCAGGTGTGAGCCGTTGCCCTGCCGTCCGGGCGGATGCCACGGCCCGGCGAATGCGTCGACGGCCTGCCGGGCGCGCACTGGACGAGCGGGCCTCGGTAGGGGATCCCGTGGTTGGTCTTGCATCAACTCCCGTCGTGTGCAGAGCGAGAAGTCAAAGTATAATATGACCAGTCGTCTTCAGTGAATGGTCGCGCCGTGAACCGAGCTCGCCTCATGACATCACCGGTTCCGCCCGGCAGGATGTCGCGGTCCCCGCGTCCTGTCGGGCCGTATGCCATAGCGGGGTGCCGGACAACTGTGGCCCCGGCGTCATCGCGTCCGGCTCGGCGGTACGGCGAGTGCTCCTTCGGGCAGATCGCCCGGGAGCAGCGTGGTGAGCGCCTCCAGGTCGGGCGCGGCGTGAGAAGCCAGCCGGCTTGCCTGGCGGGTCATCATGCTCTCCAACAACTGGCGGGCCAGACGCGCGTTGCCGAAGGACCGGGTGCGGGGCAGGCCGTCGAGGTGGAACCGCAGGGCCTCCACTGCCGTCGGCGCGCACACGTAGCCCGCTGCCGTCGCCTGTTCCTCCATGATGGACAGCAGTTCGTCGGTGGAATAGTCCTCGAAGGTCACATGTCGGGAGAAGCGGGAGGCCAGCCCAGGGTTGGAGGACAGGAAGCGGTCCATCTCCTCGGGGTAGCCCGCGACGATCACCGCGACCTCGTCGCGGCGATCCTCCATCAGCTTCAGCAGGGTGTCCACGGCTTCGCGGCCGAAGTCCTGCGGCGAGTTCTCGGGTGTCAGTGTGTACGCCTCGTCGATGAAGAGCACGCCGCCGACAGCCTCCTCGAACTTCTCGGCTGTCAGCTGCGCCGTGTGGCCGATGTAGCGTCCCACCAGGTCCGCGCGGCTGACCTCGACGAGCTGGCCCCGGGACAGCACTCCGAAGGACCGCAGCATGTCGGAGTAGAGGCGGGCCACCGTCGTCTTGCCGGTGCCGGGCGGGCCGGAGAACACCGCGTGGTGACTGACCGCGGGAGTCGGCAGCCCCATCGCGGCACGCTGCCGGTAGGTGGTGAGCAGATCGACGATGCCCCCGACCTCCCGCTTGACCGCCGACAGACCGGTCATGGCGCGCAGCCGCGTGAGCACGTCGGACTCACCCGGCTCCTTCTTCACCTCCGTGCGTACTTCGTCGGCCACATCGGCTCCGACGTCCTCCGGCAGCATGAGGATCAGATCCGCCTCACCGGCGTCCGGCAGGGTGGCCAGCCGCAGCGACTGCCGGTCGACCATCTCCTCGAAGACCTGGCGCGCGGCTCGGCCGTTGCCGAAGGTCGCGTCCCGCCGCATACGGGAGAAGTGCAGACCGAGTGCCTCCTTGGTGAGCGGGTCGAGCACATAGCGGTGGCCCGCGCACATGGTCTCGGTGATGGTGACGAGCTCGTCCACCGAGTAGTTCTCGAATTCGATGGTCCGGGTGAAACGGGAGGCCAGGCCTGGATTGGCGGCCAGGAAGTCCTCCATCTCCTTCGGATATCCGGCGACGATCACGACGGTGTCGTCACGGTGGTCCTCGATCAGCTTCACCAGGGCGTCGATGGCCTCCTGGCCGAAGTCGACGCTGGAACCCTTGCTGTCCGACAGCAGGGTGTAGGCCTCGTCGATGAACAGGACACCGCCCTGCGCCTGTTCGAACACCTCGGTGGTCTTGATCGCGGTGCCACCGATCACCTGGGCAACCAGGTCGGCACGGGCCACTTCGACGATGTGGCCCGACGACAGCATTCCGAGGCCGGCCAGGATGCCGCCGTAGAGCCGGGCCACGGTGGTCTTGCCGGTACCGGGCGGGCCGGCGAAGACCAGGTGTCGGCTCATCGGTGGGGCCGGTATGCCCAGTTGTGCCCGTCGCTGGGCGAGCTTGCCCAGGCTCACGAGCATGTTGACCTGCTCCTTGACGTTGGTGAGGCCGGTGAGCGCGTTCAGCTCCGCGACGAGGGCGTTCTCCGGGGAGTCGCCCTCCTTGCGGGCGGTCGCGGACGTGCCGCCGCCCTCGGGGCCGGCCGGCTCGGCGGAGGGATCGGTGCCCTCGTCCGGAGACTTGTTGTCGATGCTGGTCAGGCCGGAGAGCGTGAACTCGGCACGCGACGGCGCCCGCTTGATCCCCGCACCGCGGTTGGACCGTACGGTGCAGTCGGTGGCCTCCATGGGGTGGTCGGTGTCGATCCGGATGCCGTCGCCGGCGTTCCCGCTGAACTCGGAGCTCTTCAGGGTCGCCCGGCCGCCCGTCCCGATCAGGGCGCCGTGGCCGCCGCATCCCAGCACTCGGGTACGGACGAGCGTCAGGTCGCCCGCCTCCTCGACCGCGGCCCCGGAGGCGGAGCAGCCGGAGACCTCGCAGTCCCGCAGTGTGGCCCGCCCGCCGCCTCCGACACAGACACCGGACCTGGCCGCGCCGCGCAAAGCGGAGGTGCCGACGTGCGGATTGCCGCCACCCTCGACTCGCAGGGCGTGCCCCGTGCAGTCACCGACCTCGCAGTCCTCGAAGCGGCCGCGGCTGTTCCCGGCGACCTGGATCCCCGCGCCGCCCGCCTCCCTGATCTGCGCCCGGCGAAGCAGCGGATTGGCTCCGGAGGCGAGTGACACGCCGATCCCGCCCGCCCGCACCACGTCCAACTGGTCGAATTCCGCGGCGGACTCACCCTCCACCAGCACGCCGACGGTCTTGCTGTCCGTCACCCGGGTTCCGCTGAGAGAGGGGGTGCTGGACTCGTCGACATGTACCGCGGCCTGTTCGGCGGTGTCGAAGGCACAGTTGACGAAGTATCCGCGGGAGCGTCCGGTCACGTACAGACCGCTGCCCCCGGTTCCGGAGGTCTCGCAGTAGGACAGCTGCGGGTCGGAGCGGTCCGCCACCACGAAGCCGTGACCGCTGGAGCCGTACACCCGCACATGGGAGAGTTCGGTACGGGCGGAACTCGCGAGATGGACGCCCACGGAGCATTCACGGAGAGTCGTGCGCACCACCCTGAGCGCCGTACTGCCCTCCAGAGCCAGGCCGGGCTTCTCCGCGGCGGTGATCTCGCAGTCCTCCACGATGCCCCGGGACTGGCCGTTGGCCAGTACGCCGTTGCCGCGTGCGTCACGGATACGGCAGTTGCGCACGTCGGCACGGCCCTGCTCACTGATCACCACACCGGAGGTCCCCAGGTTCTCGATCAGGCAGTCCTCTATGGCACTGCCGGTACGGCCCGTCTCCACCACGCCCGCGCCCACGGGATTGGTGATCCGGCAGGAGCGCATCGCGAGAGAACCGCTGCCGCGGCTGAGCAGGGCCGTCCAGCCCGCCCCGAGGATCTCGCAGCCGTCCAGGGCGACCTGGCCGTGGACCGCGTCGATCACCGGCAGTTCGCCCTCACCACCGCGCAGCAGCAGATCGGTCAGCATGACGGCGTCGGCGGCGAGCGTCACGGCGGTGCCCTTGGCGGGAGCGATCTCGACACTGCCGCGCGGGCCGTGGGCGACGATGGTCACCCTGTTGTTCACGACGAGGGTTTCCTGGTAGCTGCCGGGCCGGACGCTGATGACAGCTCCCGGACGGGCGTTGCTCAACGCCGCCCCGATCGTGGTGTGGTCGCACCCGTTCTCCTGGCCGACGGTGATCAGATTGCGGGCCACGCCTGCTCCTTCATGTTCGCGGTGGGCTCAGTGCTGGGTGCCGGCAGCCCAGAGGGTCTGATCGTCGGCGCTCAGGATCACGACGTTGCCGTCGTTCTGGATGACCAGCTCGGCTCCCGTGTGTCCGGCCGTCCGGGAGGACCACAGAGTCTCCAGGTACCCGGAACGGACAACGAGTTCGCCGTTCGCCTTGAACGTGGCGTAGTTGTTCTGCCCCGTGGTGTGCGACGACCAGCGGATCGTGCCGTTCTCGTCCGAGACGACGAGGTCGCCGCCGGACCGCATGGTGACGCGCATCCGGTCGGAAGCGACGGACTCTCCGGCACGCAAGGTGAACGGGTTGCTGAAGACCTTGGTGCTCCACTGGGGGGCGGACCGCTCCTGCGCGGGGACGGCCGGCGCTTCGGTGGCCTGGTCCGAGGCGGTGGCCTCGGCCGGGGTGCCGGCCGCCGGTGAGGACGAGACCGCCTGCTCACGGTCCTGGGCCGGTGCACCGGTCGTCCTGTCCGTGTCAGCCGTCTTGTCCGTGCCGGTGGTGTCGTCCGTCTGCGTCGGGGTGGTCACGGCCGTCGTGGACCGGGCCGTGGCCGTGCTGCCGTCCGTCCGCGTCCTGGCGGAGTCGGCCTCGGCGGACGGTGTCGCGGACACCTTCGCGGATGCGGCGGTGGACGCGGCGGTGGGGCTGGTACCGGCCGTGCTGTCGGACTTCGCGGTGGTGCTGGTGGGCGCCGTGGTCCTGGCCGCGATCGTGCCCGTGGTCCTGACAGCGGGTACGACAGCGGCCGTCTCCGTGGTCCTGGGGTTCGCCGCGGCGAACCCCAGGACCACGGACGATCCGGTCCCCTCGGAGGAACCGTTCTTCGCCGACTCGGCGGCCGACGAGGCCGAGTGCTGTGGCGCATCCGCGGCCGACCGGGCGACGTCGTCCGCGCCGGACGTCTGCCGCGGGTGCGCGGAGGCCGCCGCCGCGCCCGAAGCGGGCTCGTGGCCGGCGGGAGTGTCGGCCACCAGCACCCCGGGGACGACCGGAGTGTCCGCTTCCTGCGTGTCACCGGCGGTGGAGGTCTGCCCCGGCCCGTGCCAGGCTCCGGCGTCGGGATCCATCAGGTTGTCGGCGGACGTGTCCTGGCCGTCGGCACTCTGGTTCTGTACCAGTATCCGGCTGGAGTATGCCTCGGTGTGCCGGTCGGGAGCACCACCGGAGTCCACCGCCACCGGGTCGGCCTGGCCCAGGCCCTCGTACGTCGTCGTACGGTCTTTGGTGTCGAACGTCAGGAACGGCGTGGCGGCGACCACCGCGCCGGCCACGGCGGCGGCGACCAGGAACGGCCGTTCGGTGACCTTCGACGTCAGCCGGGCACTGCCCGGACGGCGTTGGGGCGAGGCGGCCACGGCTGCCGCGCCCTCGACGCCGGCGGTCGCGGGCGAGGGCTCCTGGCCGGCCTCGTCCGTACCTTGCGGACGCCACGCGGCCCGGTCGGTCTCCGGCTCCGACTCCGGCGTGCGGGACGCGGCCAGGGCCGAGGGAAGGGACCGGATCGTGCTCTCGTCCTGGTCGGCTCCCAGCGGATCGGCCGGGGCGAGGGGGCTCATACTCGCTCCGTCGGGCATGGGCAGCGCCGCGGCGCGCCGGATGCGCCGCACGGCGTGGGCCCTGGTGCCGGTCGCGGCCGGTACGGCAGCGGACCTCGGCGTACTGGGGGACATGATGCTCCTCGGGACGGGACGGTGGAAGAAAGGGCTTGGCGGAACCGACTGCTCTCCGGCGAATAGCGGCGGTCTGGGCGTCGGCTTCCGGGAGCGGCGGCCTAGGCGTCGGCTTCCGGAAGCGGGGCCGGTTCGGTTCGTGGGACCGGAGGGCCGAGGTCCTCCTCAGGCGCGGCGGAAGGCAGGTCGAACACGGCACGCAGACGGCGCAGGAGAACGGCGTCCGGGCCCGTGGCGGAGGCGTGCGCCTGCTGCGGTACCTCGTACAGAAGGCCGACGGTGGCCGCGCCGTGACGGGTGATGCCCAGAACCCGGAACCTGGATTCCGGCGCGAAGAGGATGTCGCGCGTGCCGTCGCCCGCCAGGGCGCCGGCACGGCGCCCGGTGACCGACCATATGGCGACGTGGTCGGCGGTCGGGCTCGGGTAGGTATCGGCCACCGCCGTCGCGCGGATCGGCAGGGTTCCCGCCAACGCGGTTCCCACCGCGTCGGGCGTGATGTGCGCGACCAGTTCCTCGGCGGTGCTCATCGCGATGCCCCGGTAGGAAGGCAGACGGCGCATGCCTGCCCTCAGACAGCGGAGCAACGTCCGGCTCTGGTCGTCGTCCTCCGTCAGCCCGGCCCGCAGCCGTGTGTCGTCCACCGCCGTCATGTAGACGTGCACCGCGGCCAGTTCCGCGATCGCGTCGGCGGATCCGTCTCTCGTGTGCGTCTTGGCAAGGCGTGTCATGGCCTGCGACGCGGCCGCACGATGCTGCTCCCAGAAGGGGCCCAGATACGCGCGGAACCTCGCGTGGTCGGTGTCCGAAGCGGCGCGCGCCTGCGGCTTCTCCGCGCCGCGGGCACGCTCGGTCATCCGCAGGGGGGACTCGGAGAAGGAGTTGGCGCTCGCGGTCACCGGAGCATCGCCCGTGGACGTCGCGGACGTACCGGCCGCGGACTTCGCAGAGGTCGCGGAAACCCGCTGTCCGGCGGCCGATGGCACGGCCGCGCCTACGGCGGCGGCGGGCACCGTTGCCGTTGCCGTTGCCGCTGGTGCTGGTGCTGGTGCTGGTGCTGGTGCTGGTGCTGGTGCCGGTGCCGGTGCCGGTGCCGGTGCCGGGGACTTGGTCTCCGGGGACTCGGTCTCCGTGGGCAGTTCCCCCCGGTCCGTCGGCGACCCCGTTTCCGTCTTTGGGAACGTCCGCTCGTCCGCCTGCGGAGCTCCCAACAGTCCCGTCTCCTGTGCCGTCGGTCCCTCCGGGTGGGCTGCGCGCGAGGGTGTCGTTGCCGGGGACGGCGACGAAGAGGCGGTGGACGGCACCGGCTCCGTGGCCCCGGCAACGCCTTGCTGTTGCGGCATCAGGGAGAAGCTGTGCCGGATCGCGAGCCGACGCAGGTGCTCCGTGCCGCCTGCGCCGAGGACACCGTGCACGTGGACGACGGCCCGCTCCCGTACCTCGGGATCGAGTTCTTGGAACAGGCGGTCCAGGCCGGGCCAGAGCAAGTCGTCGAGCGCCCGGCGCGGGGCCCCGAGTTCGATGGCGACGGTGTCCGGGCCGGCCGTACGGGTCGCTGCGACGAGCGGAGGCTCGCTGCCGCGCGGGCCGGCCCACAGGCCGGCGGGGGTGAGCGCCATCTTCCAGGTCCGGCCGAACGGCAGGGCGTCCGGCTCCGCACCCCGGAGCATGGAGGCAGGAGCGCGCCACCTGGTGACACGCACGTGCTCGTGCCGGCCGTCCCTGGCCGGCACGCAGGTGAGGGTCTCCGCGAACGGCCGCCAGGCCGGCGTGCCGTCGGCGTCGACGAGGTACAGCTCCGTCGAGGCATTGGTCGAGGCATTGGTCGCGGCGTCGGTCGTGGCGTCGCCGCTCGGGCCGCCGTCGGTCACCACGGGCACGCCGTTGGCCACGTGTATGTCGGTCCCCAGCAGATCCGCCACGGCCTGCCCGGTCTCCAGCATCGAGCGCCCGTCCAGGGACAGCAGCCGTATGTCCTCGCGCACGTGTCCCGGCAGCGCGGCGATCACCGTCGCCAGTCCGGCGGCCGGGACGCCCGGCGCGTCGACGAGGAGGTGCAGTCGGTCCGGGTCGGGCGGGACGGCGTACGGAAGTGTGTGCACGGCGGCGGAGGTCGCTCCCGCCGGGCGGATCACCAGACCGGCCGGTACCGGCTCGACGACGTGGTCGGCGATGGCGTACCGGTCCACCCGCCGCAGCGCGGACTCCCAGTCGGGAATCGGCAGCCGGCTGCCCACAGGCCGCGGCACCTCGCCGAAGGAGAAGTGCCACCAGCCGCCGGGTGCGTCGGGAAGGTCGGGTGAGAAGAGAGTGCCGTCCGGGACGACGACCGCGGCCCCGGCGGTCGCCAGCACGTCGAGGTCCCACCGTTCACAGATGAGTCTGGCCGCCGACGGCCGCCCTTCGGCCTCGTCGGCTCCCGCCGACATGACCAGCCGCAGCAGACGTACGTCCTCGTCCTTGAACTCCTGCAACAGTGGCCCGAGCTGCCTGCACAGTCCCTCGATGCCGTCCTCGCCCAGGGAAGCACCGACCAGGATGGCGGCCTCGTTCGGGCGGGCGGGGCCCAGCCGGTCGGCGATGTCCGCCAGCCGCCGTGACGGCGTGCTGCCCGTGTGCACCAGGTGGACGTGGTCACGGGCGCGCGAGACCGTCGGGTGCGCGGTCGTTTTCCGGTCGGCGTGCCCCGTTCGTCGGCCGGTGCCGCGCCGGATCATCGCGCGTTCCTCACAGGGATGACGGTCATACGGTCCTCACAGCTCGTGGTCACATCCGGTGGGGCGGCATCGGCACGCGTTTGGGACACCAGCGGGTGCCCGGTCGGTGACGGCCCGGCAGCGCCGGACCGGGAAGCGAGCGGGAAACGTAGGTGTCTGTGCTCCGTCACGTGCGAGACCCACGTGGTCCGGCGATGCCGACCCACTGCCACACGTATGTCTCTCAATACCTATCTTACCCGCCGGCGGCAACGGCGAGCGAGGGCGGCCTGGTCAGGACAGGCCCAACGGAACAGCCCTTAGCATGTCCCCAGGTCCCCGCCGCATCGGACGGCGCGGTCGCAGGTGTTCGTCCCCGGCCGGCCGGCTTCCGCCCCGTTCTCCGGTCTGTCCGCCTTTTCGTCTGCCGCACGGCACACCCACCGGTCTCCACGCCCAGGGAATTCACTGACATGACCGACGACAGCCTCTTCCTCCGCAGTCCCTCCCGTGGAGCCCGGGGAGGTGCTCACGGGCTACGCCCGGCGCGCGGCCCCGGCGCGCCGCGCCTGACGGTGCTGGCCCTTCTGGGGGCGGCACTTGCCGCACTCCCGCCGGTGAGCGCCTCGGCCGCCACGACCCCGGCGGCGATGTCGGCCGCCACCGCGTCGGCCGCGCCGAAGCTGCCGTTGATACCGTCCTCGATCGACCCTGACTCCGGCACATGCACCAAGCCCTCAAACATACATGTGAATGCCACTCCCTGGGCGCAGCAGCGCCTGGACCTGGAACAGGCGAATCGGTACACCCGGGGACACGACGTTCTCGTCGCGGTGGTGGACACAGGTGTGTCACCACAAGCGTACGGGCTCGCCGGGCGTGTCCGGGCGACTGGTGCGGCCGCGCGGGACTGCGTGGGGCACGGTACGTTCCTCGCCGGTCTGATCGCCGCTTCGGCCATGCCCGAGAGCGGGTTCGCGGGCGTGGCACCCGAGGCCCGCGTCCTCGCCGAACGGGGCACGGACCAGTGGGGCCGAGCGAGCGCCGCCCAGGTCGCCCAGGGGATCGAGTCGGCCGTGGCGGCGGGGGCGAGGGTGGTGGACGTGTCGGCCGCCCTGCCCGAGAACACCGCCCAGCTCCAGGCAGCCGTCGACCACGCGATAGCCAAGGACGTGCTCCTCGTGGCCCCTGCCGCGCCCGACACCCAACCCGGGACCACGGCCGACCAGCCCTCGGATCCGCCGCCCGCTCGCTACTGGCCGGCCTCCGCGGACGGTGTGCTCTCCGTGGTGGACGTGGACATCGACGGCAGCCGTCCCGACGGCGTCCCCGAACCGGAACGCGCGGAATTGGCGGCGCCCGGCAGCGGAATCACCGGCATCGGGCCGTCGGGCACCGGGAACTACGTCGCCGGCGGCGCCTCCGTGGCCGCCGCCTTCGTCGTCGGCACGGCCGTACTGGTGCGGGCCCGTCTGCCGCAACTCACCGCGGCCCAGAGCGCCGCCCGGCTCAAGGCGACTGCCGCGCATGCCACGGTGCCGTTGCTCGATCCCGCGGGCGCGCTCAGCACGGTGCTGCCCTCCGGGGCGGCCGCGCCCGCCCCGGAGGAGGGTGCCGTGCACCTGCCCGAGGCGGCGCCCAGGAGCGGTGTCGTCGGCCGTGCCTGGGCACTGGCCGGAGCGTGTCTGATGTCGGGCACCCTGGCCGGCGGCGCCATGGCACTGGCCAGGGCGCGCGCCGTGCGGCGGGCGGCCGGCCGAGGTCCGGCCTGAGAGCCTGTCGGGTGACCTTCGATCAGAGGTCACCCGACAGGCTCTGAGCCGGCGGCCGACCTCTCGGCACGCGAGACGCGACGAGGACCGGGGCGTACGGCAGCCGCCGTATGCCCCGGACACGGGTGTTGTGCCGACTGCCCACTGAGGTGCTGGTCACCGGCCTGCGGGCATCTCCGCCGACTCGGTCTCCAGGAACGCCGTCTGGATCTGCGTCACGCTGCGGCGCGTGATGTAGTTGCCCCGGCCGGGCGGCAGCACCCGCGGCTTGACGTTGCCGAACACATATCCCTCGCTGGGCGGGCAGGACAGCAGCAGGCCCGGTGTGTTGACTTCCAGCATGCGTCGCACCAGCGGGTCGTTGACGCCGCGCATGGAGCCCGCGGCGGACCGGGTGACGATCATGTGCAGGCCCACCTCGTAGCCCAGCGGCAGGTGTTCGAGCAGCGGTTCGAAGACGCTGCGCATGGGACTGCCGACCAGGTCGTAGTCGTCGACGAGGACGAACAACCGTGGCCCGCCCCACCAGTCCGCCCGCCGCATCCGGGCAGGGGTGATCTCCGGGCCGGGGGCCCGTGTCTTCAGCGCCCGCGCCACGCCTTGGACGTACTCGTCCAACTGGTCCACCGACACCGCGTGTCCCAGCCGGTGCTCCTCGGGCACCGACTCGACCAGTTCACGGCGGAAGTCGACCGCGAGGATCTGTGCCTCGGCCGGGGTGAACCGTTCGGTCACCGCCTTCGTGACCAGCCGCAGCAGGTTCGTCTTGCCCGACTCGGTGTCGCCGAAGGCCACGAGGTGCGGTGTCTCGGCGAAGTTGTGCCAGGCGGGCGCCAGTTCCTTCTCCTCGACGCCCAGAGCGATCTCGAAGCGCCGGCTCTCGGGTGCCGGGGCCAGTTCGTGGGCGTCCAGCATCGTCGGGAGCATCCGCACCGGCGGCGCGGCGGGCGCCGACCAGCTCTCGGTCACGGCCCCGACCAGGTCGGCGACGCCGTCGGCGAGGTCGGCGGGGTCGCTGACGCCGTCGATCCGCGGCAGTGCGGTGAGGAAGTGCAGCTTGGAGTCGACCGTCAGACCGCGGCCGGGGATGCGTGGGATGTTCTTCGCCTGCCGGATGTCGATCATGGAGTCCAGCGGGTCTCCCATCCGCAGCTCCAGCTTCGTGGCCGACTGGTCACGGATCGCGGCGGTCAGCTCGACCCAGCGGGTGGTGGTGGTCACCACATGGATGCCGTAGTTGAGACCGCTCGTGGCGAGCTGGCCGATCACCTGCACATGGTCCTGGAAGTCCTGCCGGACGGTCTGCCATCCGTCGACGATCAGGAACACGTCGCCGTGCCGCTCGTCGGGGAACTCGCCCGCCGCCCGGCGGCGGCGCAGCGTCACCATCGAGTCGATCCCGTGCTCCAGGAAGAGCCGCTCGCGGTGGGCGAGCAGCGTCGCCATCTCGGCCACGGTCCGCCCCACCCGTTCGCCCTCCAGCCGGCCGGCGACCGAGCCGACATGCGGGAGGCCCGCCAGCGAGGCGAGCGAACCACCGCCGAAGTCCAGGCAGTAGAACTGCACTTCGCGCGGAGTGTGGGTGAGCGCGAGCGCGGTGATCAGGTTGCGTACCAAGGTGGACTTGCCGCTCTGCGGCCCGCCCCCGATCGCGACATGGCCGCCGGAGCCGCTGAGATCCACCGTCAGCGGATCACGTATCTGTTCGAACGGCTTGTCCACGATGCCGAGCGGAACCCGCAGCCGGCCGCGGCCCTCCCAGTCGGCGGTCGTGAGCCCCAGTTCGGGATCCGGGACCAGCGGCGGCAGCAGCGCGTCGAGGGTCGGTGGTGCGCTCAGCGGCGGCAGCCACACCTGGTAGGCGGGCGGGCCCGCGTCACGGAGCTTGTCGATGGCCACCGCCATCAGACTGGTGTCGTCCTCGTCGTCCGCTCCCGCCCCGGCGGTCCGGTCGGGCTCCTCGGCACTCGGCGCCTCCCGCACGTTCACCCAGTCCCCGGTCCAGGGCATCACCTGACCGGCGATCTTCTCCTGGGCCAGCGTGCCGACCCGCTGTCGGTAGGGGCCCGACACATAGGCGGCGCGGAAGCGGGTGAGCGGCTCCACACCGCTCTTGAGGTAGCCGCTGCCCGGCTGCGAGGGCAGCTCGTAGGCGTCCGGCACACCGAGCACACCCCGGCTTTCCATCGCGGAGAACGTCCGCAGACCGATCCGGTACGACAGGTGGCTCTCCAGTTGGTGCATACGCCCCTCGTCCAGGCGCTGCGAGGCGAGCAGCAGATGAACGCCCAGGGAACGGCCCAAGCGGCCGATGGCCACGAACAGGTCCATGAACTCCCGGTGCGCGGAGAGCAGTTCACTGAACTCGTCGACGACCACCAGCAGACTGGGCAGCGGCGCCAGCGGTGCTCCGGCGGCGCGTGCCTTCTCGTAGTCCAGGGCGGAGCTGTAGTTGCCGGAACTGCGCAGCAGTTCCTGGCGCCGCTGCATCTCGCCGCGCAGCGCGTCCTGCATCCGGTCCACCAGCGCGGCCTCGTCCGCGAGGTTGGTGATCACGGCCGAGGTGTGTGGCAGGGCGTCGAACCCGAGGAAGGTCGCACCACCCTTGAAGTCGACCAGGACGAAGTTGAGGGCCTCGGACGAGTGGGCCAGGGCCAGTCCGAGGACCAGGGTGCGCAGCAGCTCGCTCTTGCCGGAACCGGTGGCGCCGATGAGCATGCCGTGCGGGCCCATGCCGTCCTGCGCCGACTCCTTGAGGTCGAGTTCCACCGGACGTCCGTCGGCCCCGACCGCGATGGGCACCCGCAGCCGCTTGTTCTGCCCGGCACGGCGTTCCCAGTACACCGACGCGGAGTGCCGGTGCAGGTCGGTGATGCCGAGCAGGGCGGTGAGCTGGATGTCCACAGACAGCGGCTGGGCCGCCTCCGCGACCCTCCCGGTGCGCATCGGTGCGAGAAGCGCGGCCAAGGACCGGGCGCCGGCCGCGCCGAGCCGGTCGGCGCGGCCCAGCGCGATCGACGTCTCCCTGCGGCTGCGATCGGTACGTACGATCTTCACCTCGTCGTACGGCCCGGTCCCTGCGGCTTCCTCGGACTCCTCCACGAGCAGGCGCAGCACGGTCCGGCCGGGTTTCCAGGCCAGGCCGTCGGAGACGTCGATCACCACCGAGTTGCGGAATCCGGCGCGCTCGAAGCGGTGACCGGAGGGCACCTGGCCGCCGTCCAGGACGACGACCACGTACGGTTCGTCCTTGCTCGGCGAGGCGCCTGCCTCGAAGAGCGGCCGGTCGGTCAGTTCCTCGCCCAGCAGGTCCTCCAACTCGGCGAGGGTCGAGGTGATCAGCCGGGCGGGCCCCGCACCGTCGGTCTCCTTCGGGTGCAGCGCGTGCGGAAGCCACTTCGCCCACTCCCACTCCGCGCGGCGCTCCGGAGCCAGACAGAACGCGATCATCAGATCCTGCGGAGAGTGCAGCACCGCGAGTTGACCGAGCAGTGCGCGGACGGTCGCCAGCACCTTCTCCCGCTCACCCCGGAACAGGATCCGGGCCCACGCCCGCAGGAAGATCGCGATGGGCTGTCCGGGCACGGTGGAGTAGGCGTTGATGAAGGCGCGCAGCGCGTGCGCGGTCAGCGGGTCGAGGTCCTCGACCGGCTTCGCCGTCTTGTTGACCAGCCGCATCGCGAGCCGCTGCTCGCCGACCGCGATGCGGACCTCCGCGAAGTCCTCGTCGGCGGTCCGGCGTTCCCACAGACGGGAGGTCTTCACGAACGACCACAAGGCGGTCGGCTCGGGGTGCCTCCAGGCCAGTGCGCGCTGCTGCTCGGCGACGGCGGACCGCACCCTGCGCCGCACACCGCCGAGGTAGCGCAGATAGTCCCGGCGTACGCCCTGCATCTTCTGCTTGCGCTCGGAACCGGACTTCACCAGCTGTCCGACCAACATCATGATCATCGACAGCAGCATCAGTCCGACCACCAGGTAGATGACCGGGCCCGTTCCGCTGCCGATACGTGTGTACAGCAGCACCATGCCGACGGACATGCCCGCCATCGGCAGATAGGTGAGCATGTTGGCCGAAGACGACGGTGCCGCCTCCGCGAGCGTCGGTGGTTCCTGGAGCGTCAGCTCGCCGTCGGGCAGGTCAGGACCGCGGCGGCGGGCCGGCCTGCGGAAGAAAACCACACTCAACTGGGCTCTCCTTCAACTGTGCACAGGGCGATTCACGGGCCCCGCGCGGAAGGATGTGGGGCCTGGAGCGCGGGGCTCACCGCACAGGGCACTCTCTCGTACCGCCACCGCTCAAAGCGGTCCCGGCGCCGGAATCGCGGGCGACGGTCGAGCGGCGACAGGGCCACGTGTGGACACGGCCAGATGTGAACAAGTCACATGTGACTCGGGCTCCGGTGAAGAAACGCTTCCGGACATGAGAGTATCTGCTGTCACGTACTTCTGGCGAAGGCATGAAGCCCTCGACCGTCCCCACGCTTCACCCGCCCGGCCCATGCCCGCGCCGGGCGAAGCGGCCTCCCCGACCGCTTCGTCCTGCCGCGACATGTTCGTGTGAGCACGTTGCCGTACGGCCGTGTACGTCCCCTCGGAAGGCTGTTGCCCCCATGAGCGAAGGCTCGCTGAACGGGCTGTGCCGCCTCACGGTGCGCGCCCCTGACAAGACACTGGACCTCGCCGTCCCGGCGGACGTCCCGATCGCGGACCTGCTGCCCGTGATCGCGGGACACGCGGGCGAGGACCTGGCCGAGCGGGGTCTGGAACACGGCGGCTGGGTCCTGCAGCGCATCGGCGGGCATCCGCTGGACATCGAGGGGACGCCGGAGTCGCTCGACCTGCGGGAGGGCGAGACGCTGCTGCTGCGCCCGCACACCGAGTCCCTTCCCCCGGTGCGCTACGACAGCCTGCTCGAAGCCGTCTCGGCCGTCGTGCAGCAGCTGCCGCACGCGTGGAGCCCCCGCATCAGCCGGTGGCTGCTGCGGGTCCTCATGGCCACGGCGCTGCTCGGCTGCCTGGTGCTGCTCGTCGAGTCGGGCGGCGACGCGGGCGACCGGGTGATCCTCGCATCGGGCGCGGCCCTGCTCGCCCTGTCCGGTGCGGGCTCCGCCGCCAGGGTGCTGGACGATCCACAAGGCGGCGTGCTGCTCGGTCTGTTCGGAGCCGCCTTCCTGACGGTGGCCGGTCTGCTGCTGGTCGGCGGCGGCCGATCCGGCGACGGTTCGGCCCGGACCGTCGGTGCCCACCTGCTCGCCGCGGGCGCGGCGGGCACGGTGGGGCTCGTCCTGGCCACCGCGGTGGTGGCCGGCTACCCCGTGGTGTTCGCGTCCTGCGGGGTGCTGACGGTGTCGGGTGCGCTCGGCGGCGCCCTCATGGTGGCGTTGAACGTGTCCGCCCATCAGGCGGCGGCGGCGGTCGCCTCGGCCGTGGTGCTCCTCGGCGCCTTCATCCCGATGATGTCCTTCTCCCTCGCCGGGCTGCGCCTGCCCCCGCTGCCCACCAATCCGGGCCAGCTCCAGGAAGGCATCGAGCCGCGCTCCGAGAGCGACGTCGCGAGCGGCGGCGCCGCCGTCGACCACTGGATGACCGGTCTGTACGGCGCGGTCGGCGTGGTCTGCCTCGCCGCCCTCGCCGCGCTGGCCCGCCACCCGGGCCTGCCCGAGACGATCACCGTGATCGTTCTGGCGGTGCTGCTCGGCCTGCACGGGCGCAGTCTGGGCACGTCCTGGCAGCGGATCGCCCTGAGTCTGCCGGCGGGTATCGGCATGGTGCTCCTGGTCGTCGAGCTGGCCGTCCGGCACGGGGAGCGCGGTGAACTCCTCGGTACCGCGGCCCTGATGCTCGCGGCCGCCCTCACCGCGATCGTCTCCTGGACCGTGCCCGGCCGGCGTCTGCTGCCGTACTGGGGGCGGGCGGGTGACCTGCTGCAGTCGGGCGCGGCCCTCGCGCTGCTGCCGCTCACCCTGTGGGTCCTCGACGTGTACCAGCACCTGCGCAGTCTGTTCGGCTGAATCTGAGGAGGTGTCATCATGCAGTCCCGACGCGACCAGGTCATGGCCCACCAGTTCCTGGTGTCCCGGCTGACCTCGGGTTTGTTGCGCGCCGACCCCGACGTGACGGAACCGCCCACCCGGCGCACCAACCGCGGCATGACCTACGGGCTGGTCGTCGCCGCCGTCGTGTCCGCCGGATGTCTCGTGTTCGGCCTGGTCAAGCCCGGTGGCAACACGTCCTGGCAGAGCGGCAAGGCGCTCATCGTCGAGAAGGACACCGGCACCCGGTACGTGTACGACGGCCGCCTGCACACGGTGCTCAACTACCCCTCCGCGCGCCTGTTGCTGGGCGCCGGCATGTCGACCGTGTCCGTGTCCGCGAACTCCCTGAGCACGGCCAGGCACGGCACCGAGGTCGGCATCCCCGGCGCCCCCGACGCCCTGCCCACCTCGGACCACCTCAACTCCCATCCCTGGCAGGTGTGCGCGGCCACCCGGGCCACCGAGTCCGGGGGGCGAAAGCAGCTGACGGTTCTCGCCGTCGACACCGAGCTGGAGGGCACGGGCGTGCGGGCGGACCAGGCGGTTCTGGTCAGGGGCCCGGACGGTGACACGTATCTGCTGTGGCAGGACAACCGGTTCAAGGTGGCCGGCGGCCAGGCAGCGACGGCGGCGCTCGGATACGGCGGCGTCACCGCTACGACCGTGTCCGCGGCGTTCCTCGACGCCGTGCCCGCTGGTCCCGACCTTGCCGCGCCGTCGCTGGCCGGACTGGGGGAGAGCGGTCCCACTCTGGACGGCCGGGCCACCCGGGTCGGCCAGGTGTTCACCGTTGAGACCCCGGGGTCCGCGAAGCGGTACTACGTGCTCGGCGGTGACGGTCTCACCCTGCTCACCCCGACCCAGGCCGCCCTCGCCCTGGGTGACCCCGAGATCAAGCAGAAGGCCTATCAGGGCGGCGCCCCGAAGGAAGTGGTGCTGTCGGCACAGGCACTCAGCGGCGCGCTGGCGCCGTCCGGTTCGGCGACCAGCACAGCCGTACGGCGGGCCGGGGCGCAGCTCCCGGCCGAGCCGCCGGCCCTGCTGACCGTCCCCGGCTCCACCGGGGTGTGCGTCGGCCTCGACGCGCAGGACGCCAGGAGCATCCGGGTGACGCTGTCGCTGGTACCGGCGCAGGCGGTTGTCGAGCAGGCCCTCCCGCCGCTGAAGGCGCTCGCGCCGGCCTGCCTGCCCGTCGACGGCATCGCGGTGGCGCCGGGCAGCGGAAGTCTGGTGAGGGCGCTGAACAGCTCCGGGGGCGGCACGGGTACCACCACATATCTCGTGACGGACAACGGGGTGAAGTACCGCGTGCCCACGGCGGCCGCCGGCAAGGCGCTGGGGTACGACCTCTCCGCCGCGAACGGCCTTCCGGCCCAGATGCTCAACATGCTCCCCACCGGTCCCGACCTGTCACCCGAGGCCGCGGCGACCGGCAGTGCTACGGTCACGGGCACACCTGTGTGCCGGCAGAGCGACAAAGAGAACGCGAAGGCAGGGTGACGGCACACAGGTAGTGTGAACCTTATAAGCACGTATCTCGTCTTCAATGAGTAGCGGGAGGGGTGTCGCCACCGCGACACCTTCCTGGTCAGCGCATCCTTGCTCCGGCCGGTCGGCATGCCGAGGACACCGCCGGGGCACCCCACGACATCGCGGAGAGGACCATGGAATTCAACAACCAGAAGTCGACGAACGAGGCGTACGTCAAATCCATCGGATTCCTGGAGCAGGCCAGGAAGGGCCTGCAGTCCACTCAGGACGTGGTCAGGTCGCACCGTGAGGCGCTCGCCACTCACTACCAGGGCAAGGACGGTGTCGCGTTCGGGCGAGTGATCGGCACGTGGCTCGAAGAAGTCGACCGGATCATGAACACCTGCATCGCGATGGAGAACACGCTCGGCGAGAGCATGCAGCGCGACGGCCACGTGCAGGAATCCAACCTCCAGGCCGTGGTCAACAGCGGTGGCGGGCTGACCGATTACGGCCAGGGCCTCGCGGGCACGGGCGGCGGCACCTCCACAGCGCAGAACACGTTCAAGACGCTGGTTCCCTGATGCCCCGGCGAGCAGCCGCAGCCTGATCAGCACCACTTCGTAGAACAATCATCACTTCCAGGGAGAAACCATGTCGGACGGTATCGATATCGATCACCTCCAGGTCGGCCAGTCGGTCACGGCCATGGAGGAGCAGACCCAGGCAATCGCAAAGACCATGAGCGAGCTGGAAAGCAACATCACCACTGTCGTCGAGGCCTGGACAGGTCCTGACAAGGACGTCTACTACCAGCGGGTCCTGCCTACCTGGCACAGTGAGGTGGCCAACCTCTCGACCATCCTGCGCAACTTCTACACGACGCTGAACGACGTCTCGGACAACTACAAGCGCGTGGTCCAGTCGAACGCGCAGGGGTTCATGGACATCCGGATGTAACTCCGCACAGCAACACGTCGAAGCGGCAGGAGGCACATATGCCCGGCAGCGATCACCCGCACTTGGAACAACTGGATTTTTCGGCTCTGCAGAATTTCACCGACACTGATGTCAACGGCTTCCTGGCCGCAATCGACGAAATTCGGTCACCTACTGCTTCTCCGGTGTCGCTCTACGAGGTCCGGAACAGGAATCAGGTTCTGGGCATCGGCCCGCTGGCGGGCGACAGCGAAACCGGTGGCAAGGACATATGTGACCGTGCCAAGTCGGTCGCCGGTGAGATCGACGACATCTTCAATCACCACAAGGACGCGCTCACCAAGCTCCAGGCCGAGCTCCACAATGTCATCAAGGACATGAAGAAGGCCCAGGAGCAAAATCTCACGCAGGTTGAATCGCAGAAGTTCATGACCGCTGTCACCGGCTACCAGTCCGCCCTCGGCGGCGGCACCAGCGGCAGCACGGGCAACGTTCAGAACTCCCCGAGTCTCTGACACAAAGAATCCACCCCTCGGAGTAGTAGGAACATGGCCACGGATAGCTGGGAAGACATCCTCCATCTGCTGACCGGTTGGTCGATGGTCAGACGTGAAGACGTCACAGGTGTCACCGGTGACAGTGGTATCCCCTGGGTCAACATCAGTATCGTCCAGGGGGGCCACGTATTCGATGACCAGAACGACTACACCGCGTGGATTCTGCCTCGAAGCTCCAACAAGGGGTTCTATTTCGAGTTCTATGCCGTCACCGATCACGTGCGTAAATGGAAAGTCGAGATAACATATCTCGACAATCCGGCAGGTCATCGATACTGGGGAGACTCGGACGGTGTGCTCTCCAGCCTGACTGGGGAACAGCACTCCTCCGTGAAGGGGGACATCGTAGTCAGGGGGGACGGAGCACCCGACAACGAACAGAACGGCGTAAGGCTCAGTGCCTTCGCCGAGCTGGCCAAGTCCTACGATGCGGCGGGTGATTTCTTCAAGCGTCAGACCGCGGTCCTGCAGGAGTGGAAGACACAACTCGGCAGCGAGCAGGCGTCGTGGAAGGGAAACGCCGCAGGTGCCTTCTGGCACCTGGTGGACGACCTCCACACCAAGTACGAGAACTACACCGCGCAGTTGCAGCCGCCGGGTTTCGTTCCGCTGAACACGTCGCCGTCCACTCAGTACGTGAGCAGGACGACGTACGGGAATGATCTGGTGGGCGCCGAGGAATCCCTGTTCCAGGCGTACGTCGATCTGCACGGGTTCTACCGTGCTTTCTACTCGCAGCAGGCTGCCAAGCCCATCACGGTCAACCTCCCGGACGGCTCGACCACGGAGCAGCAGATACCGGCCGATCCCCTGGACGTGCTGAACCAGGTGTTCATCGAACTCGGCCGCTGGATCATCGACAACAATGCCCGGCTCATCCACTCCGACGATTCGGCGGCTGCCAGCGGAACATCCTCGTACCTGGCCAAGACCCTGCCTGGTTTCCAGGACAGCATCCACCTGGGCAAGCTGACGGACACAGGTGTCTGGCACGCTCTGGTCCAGGAAGCCGTCACACGCTGGACCAAGAACATCCAGACGAACCTGGACGTCAATGCCAGACAGGTCGTGACCACACTGAAGTCAAAATGGTCACCTGTGCTCGACCCGAACTGGAATCCGGCCTTCTCCTTCACGGACACGCCGTCCTCGCTGACTTCGGACGTACAGACAGAGATCCAGGACAAGACCGGCGCCGGCCTCGACGGCGATCTCGACGATGTCACCGGCAGTGTCAAGAGCGCGCTGTCGAACAGCGACGGCTTGTCGGACTTCACGAAGAACCTCGCCGGGAACGGTGATTTCCCGGCCGACTCGTTCACGGGGAACGGCGAATTCTCGGCCGACTCGCTCGCCGGGAACGGTGATTTCTCGGCCGACTCGTTCACCGGGAATGGCGAATTCTCGGCCGACTCACTCGTCGGGAACGGAGGGACGGGCGGTCAGCTCTCAGCGGACCCATCGGACATCTCCGTCCCGGACATCTCCGTCCCGGACATCACCGGGCAGGGAGCCTTCGGCGACAGCGGCTCCACGGACGTCAACTCACTGCTGGGCGGCGGAGCAGGTATTTCGCCCTTCGGCAGTGGCCTGCCCGTCAACAACATCGACGGCAGCACCACCGCCCTCAACGGCAACGGTGTCATGACCACCTACCCGAACGGCGACACCGTGACCCGCAACGCCGACGGCAGCATCACGTCGACGTTCTCCGACGGCACCAGCCGTACGGTCACGCCCGAGGGTGACGTGACCACGGTGGACGCGCAGGGCCACTCCTCCACCAGCCACCTCGGGGTGGGCGAGTCGCTCACCAACCCGGACGGCACGAGCGTCACCCGCAACGCGGACGGCAGTCTCACCCAGACAGCCCCCGACGGCACGAAGACGACCACGTTCACCAACGGCTCGTCGGAGATCGTCACGCCGGACGGCGAGACGCAGCTGACCTCGCCGGACGGCACGGTCTCCCACATCAACTCCGACGGCAGCCTGACCATGGACAACCTGGACGGTTCGAAGGTCACCGTGCACCCTGACGGTGACGTGACCACCGTGGACGCCCAGGGCCACTCCTCCACCAGCCACCTGGAGGCCGGGCAGAGCATCACCAACCCCGACGGCGGCACCACGACCGTCGATGCCAAGGGCGACATCATCACCCGCAACCCGGACGGCAGTTCCACGACCCTGCGTCCGGACGGCACGATCACCACCACCGAGGCCACGTCGACGGGCACCGGTGTGAACGGCGGCGGACACATCTCGTCGCCGTCCTTCGACATTCCGACGTTCAGCGGCGGAAGCCAGACCGCGTACACGCCGGACGGCACGAGCATCACCAGTCACCCCGACGGCACCACCGAGATCAGGCATCCGGACGGCAGCGGGATCGTGACCAGCTCGGACGGCCAGTTCCAGCCGATCCCGAGCGAGGCCAACGCGGCCACCGCGGCGGACACGACCACCGACGCCGCCGCCGCGGGAGGCGTCGGCGCGAGTGCGGCCTCGATGACCGGCGGCGCCGCCACGGACAGCCAGAACGCCATGGGGCTGCTCTCCCCCATGATGATGATGGCCGGCATGAGCCGCATGGGCGGCCAGCAGGGCGGCCAGGGCGGCGGGGAGCGGGACCGCGATCTCTACGACGGCAACGACATGGACGGCGCGGTCGTCCAGCACGGCGGATCCCCGTTCGCCTCCCGGTCCGCCCCCGACGAGGATCCGGAGGAGTGGGAGGAGGAGGAGACCGACTCCGACGAACTGCTCGGCCCGCGGCGCACGTCCACCGAGTCGTCCTTCGGACCATCCGGTGGTTCCCCTCCACAGACGCGGAGTTCCGACTGGGCCGGAAAGAGCAAGGACGTCTGGGGCACCGAGGAGGGCGGGCTGCCCGCGTCGATCGGCCACTGATCCCCGGGCACCCGGCCCGTTTTGCCGCTCCTTTGTGAGCGGCCCCACCGGCACAGGAGAATCCATGAGTTCCGCACTGGAAGAACAGCGGCAGAACGCGCTGGCCGAGTTCATGAAGAAGCGCCAGGCCCTCGTCGAGGCCAAGAAGGAGATCGGGACGATCTCCGCCACGGCGCGGTCCCGGGACGGCGCCGTGGAGGTCACGGTCGGCATCGACGGTGCCCCGTCGGGGCTGCGTTTCCCCAACAACAAGTTCAAGGAGATGACGGGCCAGGCTCTGGCTGCCAGCGTGCTGGAGGCCATGTCAGCGTCCCGGACCCAGGTCGCCTCGCGTGCCAGGGCCGTCATCGAAACCGTGGGAGGCAGCGGTCCGGGCACCCCCGGCGGCAGTGTCCTCGACCGCATCGACCTCGACAGGCTCCTCGACGGCGGGTCGGTCGAGGAAGTTCTGGCTCCGCCGACCACCGGAGGCAAGAGCCGTGGCTGACGAAAGCACCTTCAACGCCGACCCGGCCCGCATCATGGCCGGCGGCGGGGCCACCGACGAGGTCGGGACCGAGACACGTCGCGCCGCCGAGGGCTTCGCCGACAAGACCTCGTGGGACGTGCAGGATCCCCCCTGGGGCAACGACTCGTACGGTCACCAGTACGCCCAGAACTACATTCCGTTTCATTCCCAGCTCCGCGACGCCATCCGGACGCTCGGCAACGCCGTGCACGCCGCCGCGGATCTCACGATGAACTCGGGCAAGAGCTTCCAGAAGACCCAGGACGACGCCCTGGGCCACATCAACGGCCTGAAGCCCCAGAGCCACGCGCGTCCGTGAACTGGCCGGCGCGGCGCCCCCGGGACCGTCGAGGCAGGTCTCACCCGGCGGGAAGGGATCTCACCGCGGGCCCGGTCACCCGGACCCGCGGTGAGATCCCGTGCATGCGGCTGCTCCGGTTACCTCTTCGACCACTTCTGGTTGTCGGTGCCCGCGCAGGACCACAGCTGCAGAGCGCCATTGGCCGTCTGCCCGTCCTTCACGTCCACGCATTTGTCGGCGAGAACGCTGACCAGATCGTGGGAGGAGTTGAGCCGGAACTGCTGCGCCGGGCCGCCGTTGCAGTTGGCCAGCTGGACGACCGTCCCGTTGGCGGTCGACGCGCCGGCGGCGTCCATGCACAGGCCGAAGGCACGGATCGTTCCGTCGGAGGCGAAGGCCCACTGCTGTGCCGCCGAGCCTGAGCAGTCCTGGATCTGCAGCGGCGAGCCGTCCTTGCCCTGACCGCCCGTCACGGTGACGCAGCGGCCTGAGGCATGGCTGAACACCGCCACACCCGAACTGCCCGAACTGCCGGAGGAGGCCGGAGCAGCCGGGGCACGGGATGCCGCGGTGGCGGCCTCGGTGTCCTGGCCGGCGGACGAGGAGGACGTGCCGCCACCCGTCTGGTGGTCACCCTTGTTGTCGCTCGTCGATGAGGAACCGTGCGAGCCCTTCCCGGCAGCGGCGGAGCCGACGTGCTTTCCGTCGCCCGGGTGACTGTCACCGGCCCGACCGGGTGAGGCGTCGCCGGACTTGCGCCCGGACGGGAGCGGCAGCGCAACCGGCACACCCGCCTGAGGACCGCCGTCCGAGCCCGGAGCGAGCAGGGAGGCGGCGGGATCCGGGGCCGCCCCGGCATGGGTGGCGCCGCCGCCCCGGAGCCCGACGAGGACACCCGCCACCAGGACCACACCGGTGACCGCGGCGACGGTCAGCATGGTGCGGTGCGTACCGCGCAGGAAGGCACGGGCACCACCGCGCCCCGCTGCTGTCCGCGTCTCGCCCTCGGCGGCGACGGCGGCGGACCGGGCGGCGCCCTGGGCCGTGCCCGTGTGGGTCAGGACATCGGGGTCACGGCCGACGCCGAGGGAGTTCTTGCCGATCCGGGCTGTGGTGGCGGCCGCTGTCCCGGAGACCGTGGCCGCCACGGTCGTACCGGTGCCGGTCGCTCGCGCCGAAGCCCGCGGCGCGAGCGGGGAGAGCCCGGAAAGAGCGCGGCCGTCGCTTTCGGTGGAGGGCTCCGGGGCGTCCCCGCTGTCGCCTCCGGTTCGCGTGCCGCGCTTCTTCTCACTCTCCGCGGGCCCGCCCACGGGCTCGGCCGCCGGCCCCCTCCGCGTGTTCGCGGCCTTCGTCGGCTCCTCACGGGTGGCCGAGGTGCTCGCGGCTCCCCGCTGCGGTGTCGCCGACTCGGTGGGCAGCCGAAGGAAACGTTCCTTGGTAGCGTTCCGGGGGTGCTCCGTGTCCACGGTGACAGGTGTACTTGCCGGAGCCGCGCGGGCGGGCCGCGGCGGATCTGGAGACTTCATGTGCTTCCTTTCGAGGGAGCGCGGATCCGGCCCAGTGCGGCGGATTTCAGCACACCTAAGGGGCTGTCCCGTAATCCCTGGCGGGCGCGCGACGACAGCTACGGCACCTCGCCGCGTTGTCGGAACGTCCTCATACATCCAGTGTGCGGACGTCCCTCCGCCTTGCGACGCACCGCATCCGACGCCGTGCGCTGATCCACCCACGGATGACGGGACAGCCCTTACTTCCGCGTGTGCGTAGCGGATCCGAGTGTCGCAGCGTACAACACGTGTGAATTGTGACTTGCCTGCGGCGGCCCAGCCGTCCTGCGCGGTGTGAACCGGCGGGCGCAGCCGAGCATTTCCCTCGACATCGCAACCGAAGCACGGGCCGGCCCTCAGCCGGATTCGTTGTGAACTCGATCAATGTATTCATACGTATAGTCAGTGGAGGGTTCTGTTGTGCGCGAGGTGTCGCGCGCCGGGCCTGCGACCGTGCCGACGGTCGCCGATCGACGAGCATGCACAGGTGGGAAGTTGTGACTGAGGAGCCCTGGTACAACCCGATCGTGGTCTTCATCGCGGGTATGTCGGTGCCCCTGGGATCATCGGAGCGCATGCATGACGAGGTGCAGGTTCCTCACCTCGAACTGGTGAGGTTCCTGGACGACTTCCAGAACCTGATCGCGCAGGTCACCGGGGGCACCGCCGAGGGTGCGAGCGGTGACTGGCCCGAGGAGTACGTCCGGGCGATGATGACGTTCGTGTCCGGGGACGGTGCGGACTACGTCACTTCGCTCAAGGACACTGCGACTCAACTCGCTGACGAGGCACATGAGTTCGGCTATCAGCTGGACTACACCAACGTGATGATCGCGCTTCAGGTGGCGGTGTTCCTGCTGGAGTGGGCGCTGACCCTGATCACGATGGAGTGGAACCCGATCGGGGCGTTCATCGAGCAGACCTTTCTGAAGGTGCTTTTCAAGTACCTTTTCCGCACCACGCTGAGACGTTTCGCCATGCATGCCGCGATGACCATGGTGACGAACGTCGCGCTGTCGTCCGCGCTTGACGGACTGGCGCGGTGGATCCTGGCGCTGCGCGGGGAGCACACCTCCCAGGGCGCGCAGTACGCCAAGAGCGCGGCTGTCTCCGGTGCCGTTCAGGGTGCGATCGGTACGGTGGTGCCGCTGGTGACAGGTCCGATCAACAAGCTGTTCTCCAAGGCGTTCTCGCCCGGCGCGAGCAAGTCGATACAGGAGTCGGTCGAGGACGCGCTGCACCACGCCACCACCTCCACCTCGGCTCCGGTCAAGTCGGGGACGACCGGCCTGGCCGGGCCCGCCACGACCGCGGGGGCCGGGGCGGAGCGGAATCTGCTGGACACCTTGCCGAACAAGGACCTCGCCGATCTCAGTGGCTGGTTCGGCTCCGGCCTTGCCAACCTGATCGTCCCGATGCGGATCTCCCTCACGCACGACGTGGTCGACGTCGTGGCGCGCAACGACTTCCGCACCGCGGTGAGTGACCAGTTCGAGCGGGCCTTCGCTCCCCGGCTGGGCTCGGACGCGGCACGTGAGATGGGCGCCGACTGGGCCAATGCCTTCATGGCGCACGTCGACAGGCCGGCTCTCTCCGCCGCTCTGAAGGACGCTCTGGGCCCGATGGACAAGCTGGGGGCGTCCCACGACCCGCTCCGCTCGGCTCTGTCGGACGGGGTGGCGAAGGCGATGCCGTCACCGTGGAAGGACAAGCCGGTACATCTGATCGTGGAGACGGCGTTCGGAACGGCGCACCAGAACGTGTCCGAGGCGTTCGTCAACCTTCTGGAGACGGGCGAGTTCACCACGTCCAAGGAGACCACGCTGGGCGGAATCGGCGGCGGGCTGCTCGGCGGCGCCGGACACTACTTCGCGATACCGGTGCACAAGGCCATCCATGGCGCGTTCCACCTGGACCTCAACCTGTCTGACCTGAACCTGACGCCGGGGCAGTACAACACGCTCCCTGCCGATGGCTTCGCCGCGGCGCCCGCCGCGCACAGCGTCGGAATCGGGATCGACGGCGGCTCCACCGGCGCGGGGGAGTTCGTAACCCCGGTCACCTACGGTACTTACGGTGCGGCGCCCGGGAACACGGTGGTGCCGCAGTCGTTCACCTTCCCGTCCGCCGGCCTCTCCTTTGTCGGGAAGTCCGAAGGATTCGACGGGACCGGGGCGCGGCTCGGCCCCGACGGTCTCGCCGGACACATGGCGTCCACGGGTTCGCAGCTGCCCACGACGAGTTCGGGCGCCGGTTCCGGTACGACGTCCGGGACCGGCGGCACGCCTGCCGGTCCCGGCGTGCCGGGTGCGGGTACGAGGGCTTCGGGCGCGGGTACCGGCATGTCGCGTACCGGCTCCGGTACCGGGGTCGAGCAGTCCGCAGCGGGTGGGCCGACACGAGGCTCCGGCGACGCGCGGCCGGCTGACCGGACGTCGCCGTCCACCTCGTCCCGCCTCACCACCACGAGCGCGGCCGGCGGTGGCCGGGCCCCCTCGGAGGCGCCGGGGAACACCGACCGGCCGTCCTTCGGCGCCGCACGCCCGGCGACTCTCGGCGAAGGGTCCGCCCCCACCCAACCCGAGCGCGTGTCCACCGCCTTCAGCGGCACGACGGGAGCCGGGCGCCAGGAGACGGACAGCGCCGCGGCGCACGCGACCGCCGGCCCGCACGAGGACGTCGAGAAGGCGGTTCGCGAGTGGCGGTTGCCGACGGCTCTCCACAGCACGGACATGCGGGGACCGGACAGCGTTACGCCGTTGTCCCACGAGGTCTCGGCGGCGGCGCACGAAGCCGTCGAGCACCTGGAGGCGCTGGCGAGCCGGGCCGGCGTTCCGGAATCGGTACGCCACGATTTCCTGCGCGACGTGGACCGGGCGGTGACGCACGGCGACTGGCCGCGGGTCGCGACCGGTCTTGAGGACTTCCACGACACGCTCCGGTCGTCGGTGAACGCCCACGTGCAGAGCGCTGCCGCGTCCGTCCACTCTCCCGTCCGGACTCGGTCCCCTTCGCCGGTGGCACAGGAGCCGGCCCAGGACGGTTCGGGACGAGCGGACGACACGGCGGCGCCCGCCCCGCTCTCCCACCCGGCGACGACGGGGACGGACACGTCGCGTTCGGTGGACAAGGACAAGGACAAGGACAAGGACAAGGACAAGGACAAGGACAAGGACAAGGGCAAGGGCAAGGACAAGGGCAAGGGCCGAGAGGTCGGGCCCGAGAGGGTGTTGTCGCAGGCGGCGGCTGTTTCGGGTGATGGTGTGAGGTTGTTGTCGCCGGAGCAGGCGGATCAGGTGCATGCGCAGTTGGAGGAGACACTCGACAGGGACACGTACCGTCGGATCGTTACGCAGGCGTCCGGGATTGTCGGTTCTGTGATTGACGTGCCACTGCGGATCGGCGGGTCCTTGTCCGACATCGATCCTGCCGCCTACTCGGTTTTGACCGATGTGGTGGAGCTTCTTGCTCACCACAGCGATCCCGCTGCCGCGGCCGGTCAGGCATGGGCCCATGCCGTTGCGGTCCGTGACGAGTTGGACCTGCCTCACGCTCCTGCGAAGGGTCTGGCCGGTGGTCCGGTCGATGAGGGAGACGACGGTGTTGTCGCTGGGGTCGGTGCTGGGGGGACCGGGGATCAGGTGGGACCTTCGCGCGCGGCGGTGCAGCGGCAGAGTGTCCAGGATGAGGTGGCCGCCTCGCTGGTGGGGCCGGATCCCGGTGAAGAACCGGGCGGGCCGGCTGTGTTGTCGGAGATGGTGGGGGAGGGGGATGTGTGGCGGATTTACGTCCCTGCGAGTCAACACGATGCTGTGTATGCGAGGTGGTATCGGGGAGGGAGGCAGGGTGATCCGGGTGATCACTATCACGACGTGCCCGGTTATAAGCAGCGCATGCTGGATGTTTACGCTGAGGTGCTGGAGGAGCCGGAGGCTGTGGCCAGGCCTCTGGATTTCGGGGAGTACGCCCGGCTTTACTCGCTCGTCATGGGCCTGGGTGACAAAGACCGGATTCCGTGGTCCGAGCAGGGCGTGGACAGCCGGCCTCTGCAGTCGGGCCATGTGAGTTCCGATCTTCTGGAAGAGACGCTGCTGGGACGGCAGCTGATCACCAGGACAACGGGTTCGGCTTCGTCCGACACGATTGATTCTCTTCTGAGGGTTGTCAGTACCGGGGAGGGGACTTTCGCTGTTTCTCATTATCGTCGCGATGAGATTCCGGGCCTGGTTGACGCGGTCTTTGCCCGGCACTATCAGGAGATTCAGGCTGCCACCGCAAAGCAGGATGATTTCGGGGTTCTGGCGGCGGTAGCCCGTACGGTGCGGGCACTTACCGTTCTCGGTCTCACCCAGGAGACCGAGACTCTTCATAACCATCTTGTTCTGCCCAAGCTTCTGCTTGAACAGGGGTTCCCGCCGACTGCGTCGGTGGAACTGGAAGGTATGTTCCGTGGTGACCACACGGTGGCGGAGATCACTCGGGCGATCGTCAGGGATCTGGGCGACGGTGAAGAGCAGGGAACCGATTCTTCCGAATCCGGGATGGAAGTGAAGCCGGTACTGCTGTCCGATCACATGCCGGAAAAGGACTGGTGGCGGCTCTATATCGACCCGGCATCGCACGATGGCGCGTTGCGTGCCGCTCGCGAGAACCCGAAACTCCTAGGCGATCCCGGCCTGTATTTCGACATGGGTTCCGAATCCATGAAGGGATCCCCGGGCTATCAGCGGAACATGATTCGCGCCTATCGGGAGGTTCTGGGGGACAGGGGATCTCTTGACAGGCGCATGGACGCCAATGAGCAGCTCAGGCTCCATGGAATTCTCACCAGAGGAATTGAAGGAAAATTCAAATGGTCATTGAATAAAACGCGGTTCCCTCTGCGGCAAATTATCCGCGACGAGAAGGGCCGGAACAAGGGGTTCGGCGATCTCAGTGCGGACATACGTGACGAGGAGTTGCTCGGTCGGCGGTTGGCCGAACCGTTCAATGCGGATGTGAGCCCGCATGACCAGGCCATCACCGTTTATTTCAAGGGTGATGGGACACTGAATACAAATCATAAGGTGGGGAGAGTACCGGAGCTGGTCGACGCCATCTACGACCGGTACTACAGCGAGATCGAGCAGGTCGGAAATGACCGGATCGGTACTCTCAAAGCCATCGCACGCACTGTTCGCGCCCTTATGGTGATCCACGCTTTCACCGATGCCAACAGCCGGTTGAACATCCGCCTTGTTCTGCCGAAACTTCTCCTCCAACGTGGCCTGCCGCCCGTCTACCACGAAGAATTCCATGTTCTCTTCCAGGGCGGGTACTCGGTAGAAACCATCAGTCAGACCCTTGACACCCTCATCAACGAAAGACTCGGCCACTCCACCCCCCAGCCACACACGGAAACACCCCACCCCACGGACCAGGACAAGGGCCGAGAGGTCGGGCCCGACAGGGTGTTGCCGCAGATGGAAGCGCTGGCCCCTGGCCCGGCTGACGCGCTTTCGGTACCCGAGCACGCCGAGACGGTTCACGAGCAAGCGCGGGGGGATCTCGGAGGCAGCCTCGCTGCCACGGCGCTGACGCAGAGCCGGACCGGGGTGATCGAAGCAGCCGGCAACCATCACGCTGGTCCCTCACCCGCCACACCGGGCGCCGACACCGACCTGTCGGCACATTCCATGCGTGATGTCGGTACGGGTGGCGCAGCCGAACATGGCGGCCCTCAAGCGGTCGACGATGAAGCGTCGACCGGTACCCCTGCAGCGATGACCAGCGACCCGGCCGACGAAGAAGTGTCTCTCGGACCGCTGATGCTCGCGGAGCAGGACTGGTGGAAGTTCTATATCGATATCGGTGACCACAGGGCTGCGGAGGCTGCGCCGACCGATGGCACACCGAAACGTGATCCCGGACGACATTACGAGGACCGTTACCCCGGCTATCAAGCGGGCATGATGGAGGTCTACAGGGAAGCCTTGAACAGCGAGTCTGCTCTCGCGCAACGCCTGGACGCCCGTGAGTACGAGCGTCTTTACGGAATTATTACGGCACGCATGCGCGGAACTTTCGAATGGTCGGATCATACCGCGGATCCCTCTCGCGTCGATTCGTTCCGCTTCGACTCCGAATTGTTCAAGGAAAGGCTGCTCGGCCGCAGGCTCGTCGCGCCATGGGCTGACGAGCAGGCGTTGGCCAACAAGAACAATCTGCCGATCATGATTTTCGACAATTCTGCAGGCCCTATAGACACCAGGAGAGTCTATAGTCGTAACGACGCACCAGTGCTGGTAGATGCCGCATTCAGCCGCTACTACCGGACCATCGACAACCTGGACGCCAGTGACGAGCGCCGGATCCTTGAGGCCATCGTCCGGACCGTGCGCACCCTTGTGGTCATCCAGCCGTTCAGCAGCGGCAACGACTGGATAAACGTTCGGGTGGTCTTGTTCAGGCTGCTGCTTGAGCGGGGATTTCCGCCTGTTCTCTCACCGAAACTGGCCGAGCTATTTAGCGGCGCGAACTCCGTGCAGACAATGGTGAGTAAGATGGAGGAGTCTCTCGTCACATACTGGGGATTCGAGTTCCTCGAATCAGAACCCGTACCTTCGGCTGATCTGCTGGAGCGCCCGACACGGATGGCGGCGGACCTGGCGGCAGTACGCTATTCCGAAGCGGCCGCCATTTTCGAAAAGAAACTGGGCATCTACCTGCTCCAACGCCCCGAGTCGCTTGAGGCGACCCGAAATGTGGCACTGGCCGTCTGGGATTTCCTGGCCGAAAAGGCCCCCAGGCGACTGTCCGAACTGGGAGTCGAGGGCCCCGGATTGGCCGGCGGCGTCGGAAGCAACCCGAACGTCCTGCATAAAATTGCGCAATCCGGCAATATTCGTGAACTGGGCGCGCTGCTTTTCAACGCTTCCGCCAACCAAGTATTGCGCGGTTACATCGAACCGCCCACTTACAGAGACTTCCCGGCGATCAAGCACGAACGTCCCTGGCGGCGAGAATTTCCGTCCTACAGTATCTCGATGCGCCCCGAGGACCTGGTGCCGCCGCTCAGTGAGGCAGAGCGAGCCTTCTCGGTGAAGCGCGACAAGTCCGGCCGTGAGTTCGTGCAGTGGCTCAGGGCCGTCGACAAGAACCACCTGCCCGTCGAGGCGCCCTTGCACATGGAGGGTCAGGGCACGGGAGCCCTCGTTACCACAGGTACCTCCGGTTCGATGGCCTTGATCCTGGAAACGGCCTGGCGCCTTGGGCAGGTGACCAACCAGACCTTCGACCTGGACGGACTGCGTCTCGGGCTACTGGGACACAACCTCTTGCTGGAGCACCACACGCTGCACGAGCTCATGAGATCAGCCGAGATATGGGACGCGGCACACGACGCCCCTCTCGGCATCCGTTACGAGGACGGGTGGAGCAGGTACCGGCATCTCGCGCCGCTGACCGAGCAGGAACTGCGCGAGCACGTCGCCGAGAACGGCCTGTTCCCCGACGAGATCGCCCTGGGCGTACGCGATCCCCGCGTCGACGACCCATCCATCGCCGACGGCGAGGCGATCCTCCACGCACTCAAGATCGACTCACAGCGGTGGGCCACCGAACTCGAACTCGACGGAGACGGCAACCGGTTGCCCGCGTGGCATCCGGAAACCGTCGACGCGCAGACCACGCGTCTGGGCACCTGGTCGCAGTACCTGCGTGCGCGACATGCCTTGGATATCGCCGTGGAGCAGGAGAACATCCTGCGTTCCCACGGACAGGATGCCACCGCCGAGGCCGCTTCGGACGGCCGGGGCGGGCAGGAATGGCAGCAGGCTGCCGCCCTGGTGGAGGAGTACGTCCACCAGCTGGAGTCGTTTGAGCAGGCACTGAAGGCCACGGGCCATGACCCCGAAGAACTCAAGACACGCTTCTCCGCATGGCTTCCCCAACACCTGGGGAAGACGGGCACGCCACCATCCGATCCAGCCATCCACGGAGCACAGGACGACCTGAACGAAGCCACGTCCGATCCTGTGCGGGAAACGCGTGAGACGCATCAGGGCTTCGCCGGAACGCTCGGCAACGACGCCACCGGGCCGGTGCAGCAGCAGAGAGTCCAGAATGCGGTGGCCGCCTCGCTGGTGGGGTCGGATCCCGGTGAGGTGCTGGGTGGGCCGGCCGCGTTGCCCGAGAGGGATTCTGAGCTGTCCCGTGATTTTCTGGACCCGGGTACCGATCTGAAGTCGGCATACGCCGCTGAGGGCAAAGGCCGGGCGGGCGAGCCCGAGGTGCCGTCGCCGCGCGGGGACACCGAACTGCTGTCCCCGGACGAGGTGGAAGCGATCCACGAACGCCTCAGACAGGCGCTGGGCGACGAAGACTACAAGGAAATCGTTCGGCAGGCCGTCAGCATCGGCGGCTCCGTCATCGACATGCCGCTGAGCCTGGACGGCGGAGTGGCCGAGACCAACCCTGCCGCGGCTACCGCCCTGACCGACGTGGCACTCCTTCTTGCGCGCGGCAAAGGCGACCGCGCGGTGGCGGTCGACCTGGCCCGCGCTCACGTCGAAGCCCTGCGCGAGCGACTGGACCTGCCCCGGGCAGAGCCGAAGTCCCGTGACGGCGACCCCGCGCACCTCGGACACGACACCAGCCCCGACACAACCAGTCAGGCCGGGCCCTCCCGCACGGCCGCCCAGCCTCAGATCGCGCCGCCCGCCGGCACGGTGGGCCGGGGCATCAGCGATTCGGTCTTCTCCGCCCTCACTCTGGAGGGTCACACCTCCCACGCCGGTGCCCGCCCCGCCGAGGACGTGGCAGACGGTAGTGTGCGGCCGCCCCGAAGCACGTCCGAGGCGGTGACGGATGGCGGCGCCGGGCCAGTCCGGCCCCAACTCGTCTGATCCCTGGGCCCGTACGGCCAACAGGAACCGGCTTTGACGGCACCGGCACCGGCTTTGACGGCACCGGCACCGGCTTTGACGGCACCGGCACCGGCTTTGACGGCACCGGCACCGGCTTTGACGGCACCGGCACACACGAGCGAAGGGCTCGTCCCGGCGTCGGCAGGCGCCGATGTCGTCATCGGTGCGACACAGTCGCCCACTGCCGACGACGCCTCCGCCGACTTCTTCCGGACCGCGACAGCCAACCTCCTCACCGCGGCCGAGGCGGCCGGTGTCCAGCACGCGGTTCTGCTGTCCATCGTCGGCGTGGACCAGGTGCCCGACCTCGGCCACTACCGGGCCAAGGTCCTCCAGGAGGAGCTGTTCAAGGCCGGACCGGTCCCCTGCTCCATCGTCCGGGCCACCCAGTTCTTCGAGTACCTCGAAGTCATCATGTCCTGGACCACTGAGGGTGACACCGTTCGGCTGCCCACCACCGCGCTGCAGCCCATCGCCGCCACCGGTATCCCCCTCGACGTCGTCGCCGAATCGGGCCGTGTGCTCGACGAGGTCCGGCGCAGGCCCGGCGGTCGCCGCCGTCGCCCCGGGCCTTGGCGATGGGTGGTCCTCCTCAGGCGGCGCCGAGCCGGTTGATGTCCGGGGTGCGAAGGACGAAGGGGCCGCCGTCGTCCAGCAGGACGGCGGCGAGCATCGCGCGGCCCACCGTGTCGGTCGTGGTGACGTAACCGGGCGCGATGCGGCGCAAGGCCGGATACAGCCATGCCGTGACCCCGTAGATCACCCGATACAGCCGTGTCCTGGGGGCGGCTCCGTTCACGGGCTGGATGTAGGCGGGGCGGAACATGTACGCGCGAAACGGCATGGCCAGCAGTTCGTTCTCGGTACGGCCCTTGACCCGCGCCCACATGGCCCGGCCCTGTTCTGTGCTGTCGGTGCCCTCCCCGGACACGTAGAGGAAGGCCGGCGAAGCGCCGGCGGCGCTCACCGCCCGGGCGGCGGCGAGCGTGTAGTCGTGGGTGATCCGGGTGTACTCCTCTTCGCTGTGCCCAGCAGCGGAAACGCCCAGACAGAAGAAGCAGGCGTCCAGACCCTTCAACTCGTCCAGGATCGCCGTGTACTCGGTGAAGTCCGTGTGGATGATCTCCCGAACCTTCGGATGGTCTACGTTCAGGGGCCTGCGGGTGACGACCAGGACCTCCTCGACCCGCTCGTCGAGGAGGCAGGCGCGCAGCGCACCGTGCCCCACCATGCCTGACGCACCGAAGATGACCACGCGCATGACCGCTCCAGTCGAAGAAGGAAAGGTACAGGGAAGATGGGTACCGTGGTCAGGGCGCGGTGCGAGTGAAGGTATCGGCGACGTGGGTCGCCGGCGCCTCGACCCACGTAGGGACGAATCTTATACTACGACCTAAATATGTATGGACACGTATGTCTTCATGCGGTGGCTTTCGACGTCATCGACGGCTGCGGGCGACTGGGGCGCCTACGCCGCCATGGATGCGAGCGCGGTGTCCACGGAGGCGACGAGGCGCCGCGGGTCAGGGTCTGCCTTCACCAGCACCTGTAGCCCTTCCAGCAACATCGTCAGCATGACCGCGCACGAGGGCAGGGCCAGATCGTCGGAGATCTCTCCGTTTCGGGCTGCTGCTCGTAGGCCCTGAAGGAATCCGTTGATCCGCGCACTCGGCTACCCGGCGGACCGGAGTACGTCTCGCGCCGCCTGCCGCCCGCACCTCTCGCGCCGGCCTGTACGAGCTCGTACCCGGCCTCCGCACCACCCGCGCCGCTCGATGGCCGGCCGCCGGGTCGGAAAACTCGCCCTTCTCGTCGGCCTGTTCGCGCTGCTGCTCGGCGGGCTCACCGCGTGCGAGGCGAGAGTGACCGGGACGCCCCACAGCGGGATCACGGCGCCCGAGGTGTTCTACCTGAGCCCGCACGGCGACAAGAGCGGCCCGGCGAACAAGGCGCCGTTCCACCTGGTGGCCAAAGACATCCGGGTGCGCGACAACACCGGATCGGGCGATCACCGGCTGACGATCGACCTGCGCGGGGCCGGCGGATCGGTACGGCTGTGGATCAAGAGCGGGCGGAACTGCGAGGGCACCGACACCCACGTCGTGTGCCGCCTCCAGGGGTGGTACGACAGCTGGGTCCAGTCGGACCGCGTGTACCCGACGGCCACGAAGAAGGGCAAGGCCGGTGACTCGGCGACGGTCGACTTCACCTTCTCCGCGAAGGACGGGAAGAAGATCACCGGCCACACCCGGGTCGTGGTCGGCGAACCCGTCGTGCAACTACAGGTCCAGAAGGCCATCAAGGGCGCGGAGCCCGGGGCCGGCGTCAGTACGGCCGTGGCCGTGCGCAACACCGGCGAGGTCCCGGTGCGCGGGCTCGGCCTCCTGATCCACGCCGGCGACTCCAGCTTCCGGCAGCGCTACTCCAACTGCCGCTACCCGCCCCAGATGAAGGGCCGCGAAGCCATCTGCGCCTTCCCCGACCTGCGCATCGAACCGGGTGAGACGGTCCTGGTCAGACCCACGCTGCCGCTGCGCACGGGGAAGGTCAAGATCTTCAGCGAAATACGGCAGGAGGCCTGGCCGCTGGACGTGGGACCGGCGAAGGACAGCGCGGTCCCGGACAACGGCGACAAGGGGGCCGGACCGGCGCTGGAGGCGACGGCGGCGCCGAAGGGCACGGGCGGCACCTTCGCCGGAGGCGTCCAGCGCGTGCCCGTGAGCCTGGACCTCCGCTCCGACTACCAGGTGACCGCGAGCGAACTGCACGTCGGCGAGAAGCGCGAACTGCACCTGACGGTCCGCGACAACGGCCCCGGCGACCCTGGCGGCATCGGGCACCTGCTGTTCACCCCGCCGCCCGGCGCCGTGGTGCGCGAGCAGCCGATGGAGGAGATCGACGACGGCGTCTACGAGCCCGGCTGCGATCTGAAGGACGGCACCTACGAGTGCGACCGCGTCCTGAGCTATGTCTCCCCGGGAAACAGCCGCGTCCTCGACTTCACCTTGGACCTGCCCCAGCCGGGCACAGGCCATGTCGCTTTCCGGATGGAGACATTGGAGACCGGCGGCCTGGACCCGAACCTGGACGACAACTCGGCCGAGGTGATCGTCCTGCCGTGACCGTCGACCGGATCGGACAGGTGGCCGGTTGCAGCTCCGGGAACCTGATGGGCTCTGCTGGGGTGATCCTGCGGGGAGAGATCACAGATCCGGCGGACCCGGGACGACCGGTCAACCTGTACATGCCGCTGGAGGAAGCCGGGCAGCGGGCAGCGACGGTGATCCGGGATGCGAACACAGCGGGGGCTCGCGGCCACCGCGGACCAGTCGAATGACGTAGACGTCCTGTCGAGGTGTTCGCCCGCACGGCCGCGTACGGCAAAACGTCTGCTGGGCGGGGCGCTTCGGGTCGTTTCGTACATCTGGACGACCCGAGGCAGGTGGGTATGTCCCACCGTCATCTGACGGATGTGCGGCGGTGGCGGGCGGATGAGAGTGGCACTGTCGTCCCCACGCCACGGAAGGGCAAGCCTCATGAGTAGCAGCACATCCGGAGCGCAGGCTCACCATGCCACGTCGCGCGGCGAGGTGGTACTGAGCCTGGACATCGATCGGATCCTGGAGGACGGGGGTGCCCGGCAGACGGTCCCGGCCGAGTTCCGGTACACCCCGGACTCCCCTCTCGTGGTGACGGTTGTGTTCCTCGTCGAAGGCATTTCGGACATCGTCTGGCGTATCGGCCGCGACCTGCTGCACCAGGGCATGTCGTCGCTGAGCGGTGTCGGGGACGTGCAGATGTGGCCCGCTCGCCTGGAGGCGCGGCCGACAGCCTGGCTACGGTTGGCGTCGCCCGGCATGGTGGCTCTGTTCGCGCTGCCCGTACTGCCGCTGACCAGGTGGCTCGAAGACACGTATGGGCTCGTGCCCGCCGGGACGGAGACGCACGGGCTGGACTGGGACGCCGTCACGACGGGTCTGCTCAAGGGCCCCGAAATGCCGTCCAATTGATGCCGGCTGTCACGAAACTGTCATGGATGTGTGCAGCGGTGGCCTGCGACGACCGGGAGCACGTGCGCTCCGCACATGAACCGCGGCAGCTCGGCGAACAACATTTCGACACAGGGGCTCGGTGAACAGCGGCCCCGTCGTCACAACAGGTCACGGAGAAATTTCATGATCAACAGGCGCACTTTCAGCAAGGCGATGGGCGTGGGCACGGGGGCGGCAGCGGTGTCACTCGCCGGCCTGCCGACCGCTTCCGCGAACTCGGGGCTCTCGTCCGCGAACGGAGGAAGGGCGCCGCAGGTGCCGCAGCTCACCCCGGGCACACACACCTCGTTCAACGAGATCAAGCAGGTGAAGGCCGGAGTCCTCGACGTCGGCTACGCGGAGGCCGGACCGGCACACGGTCCCGTGGTGATCTGCCTGCACGGCTGGCCGTACGACATCCACAGCTACGTCGACGTCGCCCCGCTCCTCGCGGAGCAGGGCTACCGCGTCATCGTCCCCTACCTGCGCGGCCACGGCACGACCCGATTCCTCTCTTCCCGCACCGTCCGTAACGCACAGCAGTCCGCGGTCGCCCTCGACATCATCGCCCTCATGGATGCCCTCAAGATCGAGAAGGCTGTTCTCGCCGGCTTCGACTGGGGCTCGCGCACCGCCGACATCATTGCCGCGCTGTGGCCCCAGCGCGTCAAGGCACTCGTCTCCGTCAGCGGATACCTCATCACCGACGTCAAGGCCCAGCAGAACCCGCTGCCGGCAGCGGGCGAACACACCTGGTGGTACCAGTACTACTTCGCCACCGAGCGCGGCCGCCGCGCCATGGAGGGCACCGACACGCGCAACGACCTCACCCGTCTCGTCTGGGACCTGGTCTCTCCGACCTGGGACTTCGACGACGCCACCTTCGAACGCACCACTGCCGCCTTCACCAACCCCGACTATGCGGCCATCGTCATCCACAACTACCGCTGGCGTCTCGGCCTCGCCGACGGCGAATCCCGCTATGACCGCTACGAGACCCTGCTCGCCGCGCGTCCCACCATCCACACCCCCACCATCACCCTCGACCCCGAACGCGACCCCTTCACCGCCCCCGGTGACGGCGTCGGCTACCGCTCCTTCTTCATCGGCCCGTACAGCCACCGCACCCTGACCGGCATCGGCCACAACCTCCCCCAGGAAGCACCCACCGCCTTCGCCCAGGCCGTCGTCGACGCCGACCGGCTCTGAGCACGAGGCGCCACCTCACCTGACCACCCACCGGCGCCCCGGTCCCTTCGGTCCCTGCCCGAGCCCGACGAGGTGCCGGCAGGCGCGGATGTCGCCCCAAGGCCGCAGAGCGGACGCACCTGAGGACCGAACGGACCACACGTCCCAGGATCGCGGCCGGCCCCGCGCTGCGCCGTGCCTCAACCCCGGCCTCCGGTGGCGCTGTCCGTGCCGTCCACGAAACGGCACGGCCGGCGCCACCGGTCACACACGGAGGCACCCCGCGTCATCCGATGGCCCGGGCAGCCGCGGACGACCCCGGAGCAGCCGGGGGAGGGGCCGCCCTCATGTCTGTGCCGGGGACATGGAGATGGGTGCCGCAGAGGCGATCCCGAAGTCTACTGCCGGGCCGGGCGCGCTCCGGGGCCATGTACGTGCACCGGCCTTCTCGGCACCGAGCGGCGCCCACGCGGACCGCGGCACACACTCGACGAGCCCGACGCGTTCAGACGAGAGGGACAGCACACCGTGGACTGCGACCGCTACGACGACCTCCCGGCCCGCCGGCTCCGCCGCGTCCGCATCCCCGGCACTGTGGCCGTCCCGGCCGACGGTCCGCTGCCCCGGCGCTGTCCCGGTACCGACACCGCCGAACCGCCTCCCGCGGACACCTCCCCGACCGCCGACGGGACGGGGCCTGAGGAACCTCCGCGTCAGATCGTGCGCTGAGCCTTCTCCGAGTCGATGTACGCACGGCCCAACCTCACGTACTTCGGACGCCGGGGCGGCGCGACTGGCCGAACCTGATCAACGATCAGGCGGCCGGGCTCGGCGGGAAGGTTGTGGCCGGCACCCCGCGCGACTCGCTGTATGCGCTGGATGTGCTCTACGACCGCGACGGCGGCAGGCGCCCGGAGATGATCGTCACCGACACGCCTCATGCGGCGACATCGTCTTCGGACTCCTGACCTGCCCGGCGGCCTGCGGCCCCTGCACGACCCGGACCGGGCGGGGCGGGACTGAGCGGCCGGGCCGGGTCGGCGCCGTCGGTGGCCGGCAGCCATCAGTGCAGCACTGCTTGGGCGAGGTCCCACAGGCGGTCGGCGTTGCCGGGGTCCAGAGCGTGCGCGGCGACGCCGCCCCCGTCGCCGTCGGCGGTGACGGGCGATTCCTGGTTGTCTTCGAAGTAGCGGCCGCTGACGCTGTCCAGGAGGGGCGAGGCGGCCAGGAGGACGTTCGTGGCCGCTCCCTGCCGGAGGTTCTTGAAGTAGGGCTGGTCGATGCGGTTGCCGTCCTCGTCGGCGGCTCCCATCGCCTTGAGGGCCTGGAGGTCGAGGTGGCGCTGCAGGCCGGAGGCGATCCAGCTGGGCATGAGCGCGTTGGCGGTGATGCCGTCGTCGGCCCACCTGCGGGCGATGCCCACGGCCATCAGCACGTCGGCGGCCTTGGAGCGGCCATAGGCGGCCCAGCGGTCGTGGACGGTGCGCTCGAACTGGGGGTCGTCGAAATCGACCGGGTGCCGCCGGTGGGCGCCGGAGCTCACGGCGACGACCCGCGCAGGACCGGCCTGTCGCAGGGCGGGCAGGAGGGCGGTGGCGAGGGCGAAGTGCCCGAGGTAGTTGGTCGCCAGTTGCATCTCCCATCCTTCGGCGCTGCGGGCGAGGCCGGGCAGGGCCATGATGCCCGCGTTGGCCACCAGTGCGTGCAGGGGCCCCTCCCAGGCGCGGGCCAGGTCGCGGACGGTGGCGAGGTCTGCCAGGTCGAGTCGGCAAGCCCGGACCTGCCCGGTCCACTCCTCCCGGTGCGCGCGGTCCGTGAGCGCGTCGGCGGCCGCGGGATCACGGACCGCGACGGTCACCTCGGCGCCGGCTCGGGCCAGGGCGGCGGCGGTCTCGGCCCCGATCCCCGAGGCGCCGCCGGTGACCAACATCCTCCGGCCGGCCAGATCGATCCCGGCCAGGACCTCATCGGCGGTGGCCTTCGGCCCGAACGGGGTGTGCAGGAGCTCAGGCACCGGTCGCACCTGCCGTCCGGGACCGCTGGTCCAGGTGCTGGATGACGGCGCGCATCTCGGCCGGGAGGTCGCTGGGCTTGCGGGCGGTGAAGAACGGGCCGTCGTGGACGACGGCCTCGTTGACCCAGGTGCCGCCCGCGGCCTCGATCTCCGCGGCGATGCCGTACCAGGAGGTCAACCGCCGCCCCTCGGCCAGTCCCGCGCTGACCAGGACCTGCGGGCCGTGGCAGACCAGTCCGACCGGTTTGTCGGCCGCGGCGAACGCCGATCGTGTTTCGTCACCGCCGAAATCATGACAAACCAGTTCACTGGACAGGCCCCCCGCCGGGTTACCACCACACGCGGGGCAGGCGCGCAGATCTACCCGCCGCTACTTGACCAGATAAAGACGGTCGGTCATATTAACTGTGAGGCGGGATTCGCATCCCGACAAATGGGCCTCGGGCCGACCTGGTGACGGCCGATGAGACGGCCGAAACCTGTCCGAGCTGTGGAGTGTTCGCCTGGTGAGGAGGCACTGAAGATGAGGCCGGCCGATGCCGGTCCACATGGCAGACGTGTCTCGCTCCGCTTCCTCGCCCCACACCCTTGGGGCAGGGCGCCTTCACCACTCTCCTCAAGCAAAATCAGGACAGTCTCATATGAGGGAACGGAGCCGTCGTGACGCCTGAAAGTCATCAAAGGGGAGACGGAATCTATCTTGTTGCGCTCTTGGTGGAGACCGAGGTCATCCATTGGGGGTTCAGGTCGATTCTCTCTGAGCTCCCGGAGGTGAAACTCGTGACCGAAAGCGAGCTATTTGAATGCGCGGAGGTTGAATCGGCCGGGTGCGCACGCATCGTGCTGGCCACGCCGCCTCAGTGGCGGAAGCTGGACGCCAGAAATTTCTCACAGGAGCACCGCCCATTTGTCGTCCTCGTGGGTGACGAGATCCAGAGTCGCGGAATCAACCTCCACGGAGATGTTCCCTGCGACGGTGTCATATCTCTGGCTGATGCGAGTGCAGCGTCCATGAAAGCACTTCTGCACCGGGTCGTCTCAGGTGAGTTTCCTATGCCGGCCAAGTTGGCGCGACAGCTGCTGGCCACAGGCCACGGACGGGTCCTGGGTGCGAGTGCGGGTACCGTGGACGCTTTCACAGCACGGGAACAGGAAACTCTGGAATTGCTTGCCCGGGGGTTCAGTAACAAGCAGATAGCGAAAGCACTGGCGATCTCTCCCCATGGCGTGAAGCGTCTCGTCGGGGCAGTGATGTTGAAGTTGGGCGCACCCAACCGGACTACCGCCGTGATTATCGCCATCAATGAGGGTTTCGTCTGATGAGACTCGCCCGCGGGTACCCGTTCCTCGACACGCGCCTCACGTGCGGCCTCCCGTCTGCGGCCTGCGGCCTGCGGCCTGCGGTCCCGCATGTCGCGGCGGGAGACAAGTCCTTCACGGAGCTCGGCACGCGCCGAGCTCCGTGAATACGTAGGGAAGCCGGCCGGAGCCTCGGCTCGGGATGCAGGCCGACAGGTGATCGTCGACCTGGACGGCTTCCCGGACGGCGAGGACGGCACGTTGAGTGACACGGTCCATGCGTATCGCCTTCCTGGCGCCGAGCAGCGTCTCGCCGTGGACCCGGGAACGCGGCAGGAGAGACGCGCGGGGCAGCCGTCAAGCGTCGGACCGGCGGCCGACTGTGGGTCTTCCGTGTATGACATGTTCCCAGCTCGGGCCGACACCGATCCCGTCAGGTGTGACGAGACCGTGACCGGTCCCCACTGCGTCGGTGGCGCCCATCAGACGTTCGCGCTCCGTTCTTCCACGAGACGGGCGAGGTCTCCCAGAGTGGTTGCGGCAAATATCTCGTCCTCACTGATGGAAACCTGCAGTTGTTGCTCCACGGCCAGGCACAGTTCGACGATGGCCAGAGAGTCCAGCGCGGTGTCCTCCAGGGTCGCTGTGGGCTGGACCGCCTCGGGATCAACTTTGAGGTCGGCGACCAGGATGTTTTTGAGCTCTTCGAACATGGTGAGTCTCCTTCTTTTGCGGTCGTACGGTGTCTGCTTCGCGGTCAGAGCGCGGGAAGATCCGGCCATCCGATGGTGGTCGCGCCCCAGGACAGACCTCCGCCGAAGGCGGTGAGCAGGACCTTGTGGCCGGCAGCCAGACGACCGGTGTCCGCTGACTGGGCCAGCAGAAGGGCGAGGGAGGCGGCCCCGGTGTTTCCTACATGCTTGATGTTGGACAGGCGCCGCTCCGGTGGTATCTCCAGGTGTGTGGCGACCGAGTCGAGGATGCGGGCATTGGCCTGGTGGGCTGCAAACCGGTCGATGTCCTCGATATTCCAACCGGCCAGGCGGACCGCCTCACGGGATGCCTCGGTCATGCGGGTCACCGCGTGCCGGTAGGTTTCGCGTCCCTGCATTCGGAAGAAGAAGTCCTCCGCAGGCGCCGCCACCCCGGACGCGCGCTGTCGTGCTCCGCCGGCGGGCACCTCGATCAGGTCGCTGTGTGCGCCGTCGCTGTACAGCACCGTCGGTCCTATCGCGCCCGGGTCGTCGGCGTTGCCGGCCCGCAGCACCACCGCTCCTGCGCCGTCGCCGAAGATGACGGCGGTGGAGCGGTCCGCGGGATTGACGATGGTGGAGAAGGTGTCGGCTGCCACCAGGAGGACCCGCTCGGCGAAACCGGAGGCGATGAGCCCCGATGCCGTGGCCAGGCCGTACAGGAAGCCGGAACATACCGCGGCGACATCGAAGGCCGCGACCTCGTGCAGTCCCAGCCGGGCAGCCACGTCGGGAGCTGTGGCCGGGCAGGTCCTGTCCGGCGTGGTGGTGGCGAGGACCACGGCGTCGACCTCGCGGGAGCCGGCTGACTTCAGGGCCCGCGAGGCGGCCTCGACGGCGAGGTCCGACGTCGCCACGCCCTGCTGCGCTACGTGCCGTGTGGCGATGCCCGTGCGGGTGCGGATCCATTCATCGCTGGTGTCGAGTCCACCGGCGATCAAGTCCGCGTTGGTGACACGGTTCGCAGGCACATAGCCCCCGATGCCGGCGAGCACTGCGGCGTGGTTCGGCGAGCGGTTCACGGAAGTGTCCTCATATAGGCAGGTGGCGAGCGCTGTGGGAGACCCTGCCGACGTACGTCGCGCGGGGCGACGACACGTGACATGAGCGAGGTGTCTCAGAGGCCGCTCGGGAGGGGACTTGCATCGGAGGCCGGCAGCCGCGGCACGGCAATGCTGTGCATCGTGTGGCGCGGACCTTCCTCGCTCTGTACGGATAGTCGCCGCCTGACCGCACTGGTCTCCGTCGGGTCGGTGGTTGTCATCCTCAAAAATGACGTGGATGCGGTGTGATTGCCAACACCGAGAGTTCGCCTGAAAGACCTGGAAAAAGCGTCAGGCCCGAAGCGGTCGATTGTCGAGCTTCGACGGTCAGATCTACCTTGGCCGGGTGGATTCTTGTGACCAGGTGGAGATCTGGACCATCGAATTGAACCCGGCGGGAATCGACGCACGCGAGTTCACGGAACTGCTGAGCGATACGGAGCGAAATCGCTGGAACCATATCGCCGATCAGCGGGACCGCAGGCGCTATGCGGTGGCTCACGGAGCCACCCGGCTCATCCTGGCCGACCGCCTCGATGTGCCACCCCGTTCCCTGACCTGGCGCAGGGGCAGTCATGGAAAGCCCCACCTCGTCGGTTTCTCCGATTGCGTGCACACCAGCCTGACGCACTCGGGCGAGCTGGCCCTGCTCGCGGTCGCCGGTCGCGAAGTCGGTGTCGACGCCGAGCGCATGGCCGCCAGATGGAGCACGGCTCCTCCGGCACGGTTGTTTCCCGCGGCAGAGGCCGCCGCCGTCGCTGCGGCGCCGCCCGCCGAACGTGCCGCCATGTTTGTGCGGTTGCTCACCCGCAAGGAGGCGTGTGTGAAGGCCGGCGGCGGCGCTCTGCTGCCGCACGGCATCCGACTGAGCACCGCGGGCGGGTCTCCTCTGGTGGTGACCAGCCCCTTTCAGGAGCGGTGGTGTGTACGGGACGTGCCAGTCGCCGAAGGGTACGGAGCCTCCGTCGCGCTCACCGGGCCAGAGGATTTCGAAGTCCGGTTACGACACTGGTCACCCCCCGGGCCGGCCAGGCAAGGGACGGCGTAGCGACGTTGCACCCCAGCAGCCGTTGTGGCCGCGCTGGCGCGTGCTCAGCCGCTCTTCCGCGGCGTTGTGCGCCGCATGTGCCACAGGGCGTAGACCGGGACCGCGATGCCCATGAAATTGCAGTAGGCCACTATGTCGAAGAAGCCGACGGCCCCACCCAGGGAGTCGGCGAGCGTGGAACTGGCCAGGACGATCACGCCGAAGTAGATGACGTTCAGCAGGATCGCCCGAACGCCGGCACCGGTCTCCTCCAGCGCGGTGAGCGCGGCCAGCACGGGCCCTTGGAACACGTAGGTGAGCCCGACGGTGCTCAGGTAGGAACCCGCCACCGCGGACACGCTCGCCTCACTGCTGAGCAGATGTGCCACCGGATGGGCAACCGACCACAGGCCCACGGCGATGACCACATAGACCATGGCCGAAACCTCTAATCCGCCGCGTAGCGAGTCGTATGCGCGGCTTCCCTCACCGGCGCCCCGCTGCTGGTTGATGACGATGGCCGTCGCCGTTCCGATGACGGTGCCCGGCAGCAGGACGAAGTTCTGCAGTGTCATGGCGACCGAGAAACCGGCCACGGTGTCCGCGCCATAACGTGTCAGTACCGCCAGGACCGCGAAGTTGTACCCGGAGATGACCAACAGGGACGCGGCCACCGGCAGCCCTATCCTCCTCAGCCCGGAGAACGCGTCGTCGAGCGCCCTCGGGGCCGCGGCACGCGGATGCCACAGCTCGGTGCGCCGCAACATGCCGCACCCCACGGCCAGTCCTCCGATCGCCGCGGCGCCCTGTCCGAGGGGAACAGCCGAGACGCCGATCCCCGTGCCGAGCCCGAGACCCGCTACGCATCCCACTTGCAGCGTCGCGGTGCACAGGGTGAGGACGGTGGCCAGTCGTGCATGGTTGTGACCACGCAGGCTGGCGGCGCACAGCTCCGGGCCAATGCCCAGCACACCCACGATGCTGGTCCAGCGCAGGAACGAGACGAATACCGGCCGGATCCCCGGGGCGACGTCGAGTACGTCGGCCAGCCATGGGGCGGCGGCGGCGAGTGCGACGCATATGACTGTCACACAGGTCAACCAGATCCGGGCCAGAGCCGCGGCGTGTGCCATGACCTCGTCCGGCCTGCGCCTGCCCCTGCTGGTCGCGGCGGCGGCCTGGTGGGTGACGGCGAACGCCACGGTGAGAGCCAGCAAGAGGTAACTGATGGGCTGGTACAGGGATCTCACGTAGACAGCGTCTTGCCCCATGCGGCCCAGAATCGCCACCACGCTCAGCTGGGCCAGGAAGTTCGTGGCCTGGGACGCGAAGAAGGGAAGCGCCATGGTGACCACATCCCGCCGTGCCTGCGCTCTCTCGGTAGGAGAGGGACTGCGCACATCTTCCTCCTGTGTCGTACGTCCAGAGGCGGTCCTGAACGCCGCTGGCAAGTACCGTGCGACCGGCGAGGGGAGCCGGGTGCCTGGCGGCTGTGCCGCTCCAGGACCGGCTCCGGCTCCGCGCGACGCCGGTTCCGCACGACGCCATTCACACATGTTCTCGGGTACCACGGCCCGGTCCAATCCCTATCGGCCGGTCGAAGCGGCTGCCCGCATGGGCACATCCGAACAGGCAGGGCGCAGTGGACCGACGTGGGAGCAAGTGGTTTTGGACGCCTCGTCCGATGCGCGGTCCAAGGTGCCGAACAACCTGGCCGAAGGTTTAGGTAATTGGACCGCCTTTGGGGTGCTACCGAGTCCGGAGGACTTCACGGATCCTGTCAAGGGGCGCGTGCCTATGACAACAGGAGGTATCAGTGACATCCCTGGCCGCGGTATCGGCCTATCTGCCTGCCCATGCTGAGCCGGTGGTGGAGTACCTCAAGGGCTTCGGGCTCAGCGAGCGGGAAATAAAGATCTACAAGCAGTACTACGGCTTCGGTGAGGTCCATCTCGATCAGGAGGTCGGCCTGGCCGGTCAACTGATCGCGGCGGGACGGTCCTTGCCGGAACTGCAGGGCCGGCAGCATCTTGTGCGCTACATCGTGCAGGCCAGGACCATGCCCGTGATCGCGCCCTATCCGATCAATCCGCTGCACGAGGCGCGGGAGGCACTGGGACTGACGCACGCGCAGGCCTTCGCGCTCAGCCAGCAGGCGTGCGCGTCGGTGCTGATGTCCGTGGAACTAGCCGGCCGGATGCTCGCAGAGGACGGAGACCCGGACGCCTTGGCCCTCGTCTTCGTAGGGGAGAAGACGTTCACCGACGATGCCCAGGTCCTCGGCGTGACCGCGGTCATGGGCGAGGGGGTAGCGGCAATCCTCGTGAGGGCCGGCGGCGACCGGGACCGGGTGCTGGGCTTCGCCACCCGCACTCACGGCAAGTACCACCGTGGCCCGAAGATGACGCCCGAAGACCACAGCGATTGGGGGGCGGCCTACACCTCCGGACTGACCGAGGTCATCGGGGCCGCGTTGGACCGGGCCGGGCTCGACATCGACGAGATCGACTATCTGCTGCCGCACCACGTGAACCGCCTGTCGTGGCTGAAGGTGCTTGCGGCACTCGGGATGAAGGACCGGGGACGGCTCGTCATGGAGAACCTTCCACTGGTCGGACACTGCTTCGGCGCGGACCCCTTCATGAACTACCACACCCTTCGCTCCGACGGCCGTCTGAAGCCGGGCCACCGTTACCTGATGACCGCGGTGGGACTGGGTGCCACGTTCTCCGCCATGGTCTTCGAGCACTGACCGGAAGGAAGCTGCAGACGTGTACATCGGACCGAGGCCGGACGATGAACGTGCCGGACTGCGTCTGGCCCGCGTGGACCACCTGACCTTTGCCGAGCGTGGCCCATTCGACGAAGTTGATCGCCAATGGGCCAAAGACCTGTGGGAACTCTACGGCTTCAGCTGGGACGACTCGTATCTCGAAGGGGGTCGTGTTTCGTTCCTGGACATGGTGAAGGCCATGGCGGACCACTTGGGCCCGCTGGCCGAGAACCTGGACGTGGCGGTGCTCGCCAACTCGACCACTGACGCGGAGACCACCTTCGCGCTGCCCTACCTCGAACAAGCGGCGGGGGGCATCGGCACGGTCTTCGGGGTTTCGGACCAGGGCAGCGCCGCGCCCTTCACGAGCCTGCGACTGCTGACGTCCACGCTGTCTCAGGGCAGCAGCGGCCGCGGTCTGGTCCTTGTCATGGACCAGACCGCCCTGCTGGCGGGGCCCCCGGTCCCCCCCGACCTGAGGCCGGAGAGAGACACGGCGGTGGCACTGCTTCTGGAACGGGACGGCACGCTTGGAGCGCCGGACATCCGGCAGCACGTCACCAAGTCCGCGGGCGACGTCGTCGACCGGTTCCGCGAGGCCGCCGAGAACACCGACGGCCAGTCCGTCATCGTGATCTGTCGGGCTCACGTCGCCCCCTACTGGGCCAAGACAGGAGTGAAGGAGACGGAGATGCTGGTGGCACCCGAAGGGCAACCGTGCACAGCGCTCTGGTCAACACTCGCCGACTACTACGAGCAGCGGCTGCCGGGGGGCGACCAGCACATCCTTCTCGCCGACTACGACGAGCGTCTGGGATATGTGAGCAGCTGCCTTCTGAACACCGGGGGTGCACGGTGACGACCCATGTGAGCGAGGAACCGAACAACGTCGACCACCCGGCCGACTACGGCAACTGGACCTGGGACGGTGTCGGCCGCGACGAGGCGGAGAGCGGCCCGATCCGAGACCTGGCCGCCTTTCACCGCCGCCGGGCCGGCGACGATTCCGCACTGTGCGGGCCCGGCGGCCATGCCTTGGTGCCTGCCACGATGCTCGGCACGATCGGCCATGTGCAGACCGGGAGCAGACGCGTGGCGCGCGAAAGTGCCGCCGAGACGGTCAGGGTCCTGCCCGTACTGGACGATGTCGCCGTGATACGGCTGGACGCGGCGGCGGGAGCCGGTGCCCCAACGGATCTCCGGAGCATCGCGGAGCTGGGCAGGTTGCGGCACGCCTGGTCACGGAAGCTCCACGAAGCGGTCGTCGCACATTTGTCCGGACGCAGCAACAGCAGCGGGCGCCTGCTGGACCAGCAGTTGGTGAAGGGCACCTTGGCCGACGCCACTATCGGGCACTGGGAGGCGGAGTGCGTGTTGAACGCAGCCGGTGCCGACCTCGGTGACGTGGAGTGGCTGCACGTCAAGATCACTGAGATCGACCGCGTCCTCCTCAGGCTGCTCGGAGCCCATGGCTTCACTGTGGCGAGTCCGGGACGAACCGCACACCTCTCGGAACTGCTCGCCGATACCTATGTGGGAAAGGCTGATCACGATGGAACTTGACGCCCGTTTGGAGGCGCTGCGCGGACGTGGCCGCGAGTTCGCCGAAGCGATCCGCCCGTACGGGCTCGACCTCGACCGGGATCCGTCATTGATTCACAAGGACCTCGGCGTACCGATGCTCCGCGAACTGATGACGTTGCATGCGCCCCCCGCCTATCGTCCTGCACCATTGGTCGTGGGGAAGCATCGCTTCGACTTCGAGACGACGGTGGAGAAGGTCGTCTTCTTCACGGAGGCGGCACGTGGTGACGCCGGCTTCGTCCTCAGCGCTCCCGGCGCCTCCCTCTCCGGCCCCATCGTCGCTGCGCTCGGGGACGATCACCAACAGGAGTGGTTCTTCGGGCGCTTGGCCGCAGCACCGACCTGGACGTTCTTCGCGCTGACGGAGCCGCGCGGCGGCTCCGACGCCAGCGGCATGACGACCCGCCTCACCGCTGACACCGAGCGTGGCGGGCACGTGCTCAACGGCGTGAAGCGGTACATCGGGAACGGGGCACGTGCACAGATCGGCGTGACGTTCGCCATGCGTGGCCGCGGCCCCCTCTCGGCGAGCGCGGTGCTCATCGACGCCGCCGATCCCGGATTCCACGCTGTTCCCCTTTCCACGATCGGTCTGCGAGGGGCTCAACTGAGCCAGCTCACCTTCGATTCGGTGCATGTCGCGCCGGAACGACTGCTCGGCGCCCATCTGCCCGCCACACGTGGCGGCCTGTGGGGGTGGCTGCGCGTCTTCAACCTGTTCCGTCCCCTCGTGGCCGGCCTCGGCCTTGGGGTGGCCCGAGCCGCGTACGACTACGTGGTCGAGCACCGAAAGGAACTGAGCCCGGCGCGCAGGGACGGACTGCGGTGGGCACGGCAGGAGATCGATTCGGTAGGGCGCTTGACCCTGAGCGCTGCCGCCGCGGTGGACCAGGATCCGTCCCGCGGCCACCTGGGCTCGGCGGCAAAGGTCCGAGCCGCAGCGCTGGCCGAACGCATGGCCCTGTATGCGGCCGGCTGTTTCGGTCCAGGCGGACTCCTGGACCACCCCTACCTTGAGAAGCTCGTCCGGGACTCCCGCGCCATCGAGTTCATGGAAGGCACCAGCAACGTTCAGCGCATGAACATCATCAGTGCCACACAGAGGCGGTAGGAGACACGGCCCGGGGCGGGCGGTTCAGCGGAGCCCACGCATCGCTCAGGGGCACAGAGGCGCGTCCGCGGAACGGAGCTTCAGGACCTGTGAAGGGGGAGACCCGCCCCCGCCGACACCACGGCATGACGGACGTCCACCGCTGTGCCCGCGATCCCGCAATGCCGGCTTCCGGCCGGCCGCCATAGAAAAAACTCCATGCCCAAAGCGACTGATTGCCACAGAGGAATCAATTCCATTATCGTTCTGCACATGCGTGATAGAGAGTCTGGATTCCTCGTCCGTCTGCGCACACTTCTCGGTGTGGCACCCACTGCCCCGCTGGTGTTCCTCGGGAATTTCGAAGTGGAACGCCAATGGGGAGAAAATGAACCAGGCATACCCACTTTCAACTTTCCGTCATCCGATGTGCTGGTCAACAGGATGGACGAGTTCACGCTGAATTTGGCCGGGCCGGATGACATCGTCGTTCTGAAGCGGCATCCGGATGCGGACTATCTCGCGTATCTGGAGAAGCTCGGCCGGCGGCTGCCTCGAATCCTGACTCCGGAAGTCAGCGATCCTGGACGAGACGTCACGGCCGACGCTCTCGCCGACGGCAGGCTGCTGGCGGAACTGTCCGGTCTGCGGGCGCGGGGAGCGATGATTGTCGCCCACGGGGTGTCCGCCCGCGAGGAGCGGCTGTCCGAGTTGACCGGACTGCCGCTGGGAGCCCCCACTGCAGCGGTCTGCAAGGCCGTCAACAGCAAGGTCTACAGCAGGGAACTGGCTGACCGCCTCCAGTTGCGTCAGCCGGCAGGCCGGTGGTGCGACAGTCTGGAGACCTGGCAGGAGGCCGCGGAGTGGGCGCGCGGCCTTCTGCGGAACGGTGCCGAGGTCGCCGTCAAAGACGCCTATGGCGTCTCGGGCAAGGGCATCCTCCAGATCACCGAGGAGGCCAGGCTCGACCAGCTCAGCCGGATGTTCACCTCCAGGAGCGAGCGGCGTTCGGACAACCGGCTCGGCGTGGTGGTCGAGGAATGGGTCTCGAAGGAAACCGACCTCAACTATCAGTTCTCTGTCGGCCGTGACGGCTCCACACGCCTCGACTTCGTGAAGGAGGCCCTCACCGAGAAAGGCGTACACAAGGGACACCTCGTTCCCGCCCGTATCACCGCCGTCCACCTTGAGGAGATCAATTCCGCTGCCCGGAGTATCGGTACGGCGCTGGCTGCCGACGGTTATTTCGGAGTGGTGGGGATCGACGCGATGATCGATCCCGCAGGTGGACTGTATCCGCTGACCGAAATCAATGCGCGCAGCAACATGTCGACGTACCAGGAATCCCTCCTGGAAATGCTGGCGCCGGCAGGCTGGACCGCGCTGGCCCGGCACTACGACGTCACGCTGCGCCGGCCTCTGCCCTTCGCGGAGCTGCAGGGTGTCCTCGGGGACCTCCTTCTCGGCCCGGACAGTGACGCCGGAGGACTGATCGTCAACAACTTCGCGACGGTCGGCTCCGGACTCAGTGCGGGGGGCTCAGGGCGGCTCTACGGCATTGTGCTCGGCTCCACCTTGGATCAGGTGAACACGTTGGACAAACAGATCACGCAAGCCTTGGCGCCATGGCAGGAGGGCACAAGCGCATGAGCGGCAACACTCCCGACGTCGGGATATTCCAAGGAACGTCCGCGGCGGAACTGGCCGACCGGTTCGGCACACCACTGTACGTCTACGACGCGGACACACTCGCCGCCCAGTTCGAGGATCTCCGGTCGGTACTGGACGAGTCGGTCGAAATCTTCTTCTCCATGAAGGCCAACCCGAACATCGGTGTCTGCCAGGTGCTGCATCGGCTCGGGGTCGGCGCCGAGGTGTCGTCACTCGCGGAGTTGACCACCGCCGGCCGCGCAGGAGTGCCCGCCGACCGCATCATCTTCCTGGGTCCTGCCAAGAGTGCCGAGGAACTGGCGGCCTGTGCCCGCGGCGAGGCCGGACTGCTGATCGCCGAGTCCCTGGCGGAACTCGATCAGTACGACGCCCTGGTGGGAGAGCAGGACAGGGGACCGGCGGAGGTGTTGCTGCGGGTGAACCCCGAGTTCTCCATCAAGGGAGCCGGTCTGACCATGGGCGGCAAGCCACGCCAGTTCGGCATCGACGAGGCGGAACTGAGGGCTTGCGGACCAGTGGGCGACCGGTGGCGACACCTGAGGGTTGTCGGGATCCAGGTGTACATGGGCACCCGCATCCTGGACGAGTCCGTGATCACCGCGAACACCGAGCGCATCCTCGAACTCGCCGAGCAGCTGACCGAGCGACTGGGCTGCCCCCTGGAGATCGTCGACATCGGCGGCGGCCTCGGCGTCGCCTACTTCGAAGGCGAGCGGGACCTTGAGACCAAGGTGCTCGCCGAGCAGCTCAACCCGGTCGTACGGGCGTTCCGCGACCGCCACCCCGACACTCGTGTGCTGATGGAACTCGGCCGATACCTCACGGCCACGGCCGGGACCTACATCGTCAAGGTCAGGTACGTCAAGGAGTCCTTCGGCGAGCCGTTCGCCGTGGCCGACGGCGGTACCAACCACCACATGGCAGCTGTCGGCACGGGCTCGTTCGTCAAGCGCAACTTCCCCGTGGCGCTGCTGAACCGGTCGGCGGAACTCGATGACCGTCACTGGCATGTCTCCGGGCCGCTGTGCACTCCCAACGACCTCCTGGTCAAGAAAGCGGCACTGCCCCGGCTCAAGCCCGGTGACCTCATCGGCATCACCAGGTCCGGCGCCTACGGCCCCTCCGCATCGCCCGGGCTCTTCCTCAGCCACGGGTATCCCGCGGAGGTCGTCGTGCTGGAGGGCACCGCTCATCTCGTGCGGCGGCGCGACACCGTCGACGATCTGCTGGACAAGCAAAAAGCGATACGGATCCCTTGAGAAGGAGTGGAAATGGTACAGGAGCAGGACATCATCAAGGTGCTTGAGCAGGTCCTCAACAAGGAGCTGCCCGATGCCACCGCGGACACCCGGCTGTTCGAGGACCTGAGCCTCGACTCGACTGCCGCGCTGGAGGTTCTGATGGGGGTCGAGGAGAGCCTGGGAATCGCCTTCGAACCCGAGTCCCTGGAGCCGGAGCACCTTCAGACCGTTGGTCGTCTCACCGCGTTCGTCCGCTCTCAGAAGTGACCGGTCGGGCATCGCCGACCGGCCCCGACCAGACAGATCCCCCGCGCCGAACGGGCCTTGCCCTGAGCTGGGCCGACACAACCCCGCCGTTCTTCGACGCGCCAACCGATCCGAGAAAGGGATGGCAGTGCAGCGCAAACCCCGGCTCGGCGTCGTCTACGACGTCGGATCCGCGCACCCACGGGAGATCTTCCTCGCAAGCCGTCGCCTGTGTGAACCTGTCTTCCTGGTCCACCACGACACGGCCGGACCCGGCACGACGGAGATACCCACCGGTGCTGTCGACCTCACGGGTGCGAGCCCCGCGCAGGCAGCGGGGATACTGCGGGATCTGGACATCGAGCACATCACGACGTTCAGTGACCGGCAGCTCGTCCGTACCGCGGAGATCGCCGAAGCGGCCGGCCTGCGTTTTCTGTCCGTCGAGGCGGCTGTCGCCTGCACGGACAAGCTCGTACAGCGCCGCACACTGGCCGAGGCCGGTATCGACACGATACGTATGGCGCCGTTCACCGCCGCAGGCGCGTTCCCGATGGATGTCGGACTGCCCTTGATCGTCAAACCCCGGTACGGCGCGGGCAGCGTGGACACTCTCCAGATCAACTCTCCGGCCGAGGCACAGCAGTGGGCCGGGGAGATGGCGGAGCGGAGCAGAACTGTTCCGGGAACATATAGCGAATTCATCGTCGAGGAGTTGCTCCAGGGCGACAGCAACTGGGCGGGACCGGATTTCGGGGACTTCGTGTCCGTCGAATCGATGGTCGAGGCCGGACGTGTCCGTCACCTGTGCGTGACCGGAAAGTTCCCGCTCGCCGCGCCGTTTCGGGAAGCCGGCATGCTGGTGCCGAGCACGGTCTCCGCCGAAGTGGAGCAACACTGCCGTGACCTGGCCGAGGCTGCTCTGCGGGCACTCGGAGTCGACAACGTGATCACCCACACAGAGATGAAACTGACCTCGACGGGTCCCAGGATCATCGAGGTGAACGGTCGTCCTCCGGGCTACACCTCGGAGCTGCTGCGCCGTGCCACCGGGGGCCGGTTCGACATGGTGGGAGCTGCCCTCCGGATCGCCCTCGGGCTGCCGGCGGGTGACTTGCCCGTCCTGTCGGACCAGGTCACCTACGTCTACTTCCTGCAGCCGCCGCTGGACGCCATCCGGCTGATCGCCATGAATGAGCCCGGAGCGGTCTCCTCAGTCCGAGGCGGTGTACGCCGCTTCGATCCATATGTCCGCCCGGGGGCGAGCCTCGACTGGCGCTGGGGCACAAGTGGACACATCGGACTGATCCTCGGTGAGGCGGCCGACCATCAAACCGCCCTCGCCGAAATCGACGCAGCGATACGCGCGCTGGACGTCACCTATGAACTGGGAAAGGTATCTCGCATGCATGACGAGCTCCCTCAGGACAGCTCGACCCGGGCTGCACCGGGGTACGAGGAATACGAAGAGGTTCTTCGCCGGAACCTGCCGTACGCGAAGGACAAGTCGCTCACCGGTGACAGTTCGTTGCAGGATCTCGGACTCGATTCCCTGGGGACCGTGCGTCTGCTGGCCGATCTGGAGGAGACCTTCGACTGCGAGTTGCCGGATGAGGCGCTGGAGGAGTCCACATTCGCGAGCGTCGACTCGTTGTGGCAGGCGTTCCGTAACGCCACCGTTCCGGCATGAGCGGCCGGTGAGTCAGGTAGCCGGGCGTGCCGTCGGCCGGTCGCACAGTGTCGCCAAGGAGGAAGCCGAAACATGCCCATCGTGTGCGCGGCACATGAACTCATCGACAGCGACGTGTACGTCGACCTGCAGCCTCTGCTGGGGCGCAGGATGTACATGAAGTGCGATGGCTTCAACTTCGGCGGTTCCGTCAAGATGCGAGCCGCCGTCGCCATGGTTGAGGCCGCCGAACGAAGTGGACGCATCAAGGACGACACGGTCCTGGTGGAGTCTTCGTCGGGGAATCTCGGCGTCGCGCTGAGCGTGGTGGCCGCGGGAAGGGGACTACGTCTCCGCTGCGTGACGGATCCCCGGTGCAACGAGGCATCCATCAAGATGATGCGTGCGCTCGGCACGGAGGTCGTGGTCGTGGAGGACATGCATGCCTCGGGAGGCTATCTGCGGACCCGCAAGGACTACATCCGCAGGCTGTGTGCCCAGGATCACCGGTTCCTGTGGCTCGATCAGTACACCAACGAGGCGCACTGGAAGGCTCACTACGAGACGACGGCTCCGGAGATCGCCAAGCAGTTTCCCGAGCTGGACGTGCTGTTCGTGGGCGTGGGGACCGGCGGAACAGTCATGGGCTGTGCCCGATACTTCCGCGACAACGACGCTTCCGTGCGCGTCGTCGGCGTGGACGCCGTGGGCTCCGTCACGTTCGGCCTGCCGCCGGCCACCCGCTTCATACCCGGCCTGGGTGCCAGCGACCGGCCGCCGCTCGTCGACCGGTCCCTGCTCGACGACGTCGTGCATGTCACGGAGGCCGAAACGGTCCGGACCTGTCGCATGTTGTCCCGGCACGGCTATGTCTTCGGCGGATCCACCGGAACAGTGTTGAGCGGCGCGTTGGGCTGGTTGCGGCGCAGCGATCCCGACAGACGGCTGACTGCCATGATGATCGCCCCCGACATGGGCGACAGATACCTGGACACGATCTACAACGACATGTGGGTACGCGACCACATCGGCGACAACGTACTGGATGCCGTCGGCCCGGAAGAGGAACTCATTCGATGAGCGATCGAGAAGCACCGTCTTTCGCAGTGGTGCCGGGAACATCGGTGCGGCGGATTCTCGCCGGCCAGGAGCGCAAGGTCATCGACCTCATCGAATCGGCGTATCTGCTCCACGGAGCCGGCGACACGATCAATCCCCCTTCCTACTTCCTGCGTTTCCCGGAGCGGCCCAACGCCCGTATCATCGCGCTCCCCGCCAGTGTGGGCGGTGACGTGGGGACCTCGGGGCTGAAGTGGATCGCCAGCTTTCCGGACAACGTCGGCGCGGGTCTGCCCAGGGCCTCCGCCGTTCTGCTGCTCAATGACGCCGAAACCGGCTACCCATACGCTTGCCTGGAGAGTTCCGTGATCAGCGCGAGTCGCACAGCCGCTTCGGCTGCACTCGCCGCCGATGTCCTGGGGCGTGGCCGCAGATCCCGTGGCCGGGTCGGTTTCATCGGCACCGGTTTGATAGCCCGCTACATCCACACCTTTCTCGCATCCGCCGACTGGCCCTTCGAACAGATCCGGGTGTACGACACCTCTGCCGAGCGGGCGGGCGTCTTCGCCGGGCGACTGGATGACATCACGGACATTCCCGCGCTGGTGTCCACCAGTGCGGAGGAATTGATCCGCGAGAGCGACGTCATCGTGTTCGCGACCACGGCCGGCACTCCCTACGTCACCGACCCCGCCTGGTTCGGACACGCGCCGCTGGTCCTGCATGTCTCGCTGCGCGACGTGTCACCGGAGGTGGTGCTCGCCTCGACGAACATCGTCGATGACGTAGAGCACTGCCTGAAGGCGAACACCTCGGTCCACCTGGCTGAACAGCTGACGGGCAACCGCGACTTCGTCCATGGGACGCTCCACGACGTTCTCACGGGCGCGCTCAAGGTACCCACCGACGAGACGGTGCTGTTCTCGCCCTTCGGCCTCGGCGTGCTGGACCTGGTCCTGGGCTCGTACGTCTACCAGGAGTGCCGGCGTACCGGTGATCTCACGATGGTCGACGGCTTCTTCAGCGAGCTGGACACGCTCACCTCCGTCAGCCGCCACACGACGGAAGGCGTTGACGCCCCGTGACCGGAGAGGCGGCAGCACCGCACACGTCCCGTGTGCGCGATCTCGTTCCCGCGCTCGGCACTCTGCGGATCTCCCCTGCCGAAGCGCACCTGGCCGTGCGACTGAGCCTACGGCGCGGCCGTCCGCACGACATGCCGATCGACGCCGCGGACACCGTTGTCGGCCATGTGCTGAAGTGGGCCGACCGCACCCCCGAGGCCCTGGCGATCACCGGGGCGAGCGGGGACATCACCTATGGGGACCTGGCCCGCAGGGTGGCAGCCGTATGCGTCCACCTGACACAGAGCGGTCTTCGCCAGGGCGGTGCGGCCGTGGTCGCCGGGCCCCGAAGCGCGGACTCCGTGATCACGTTCCTGGCGTTGGAGAGCCTGGGCATCGTCTACGTCCCCCTGGACGCGAACTGGCCATCCGACAGGATGACCGACGTGATCCGGCGCAGCGGCGCCGACCACCTCATTTCCTACCACCGCGACGCCTCGGCCCAGGAACTCGCCCGTGCCACGGCCCGGGCAGCCGACGTCACCGGGGTGCCGCTCGTGAAACTGCCGGATGCAGGTGACCTGATCCGGACGGAGAAACCGTCCGGGCTGCGGACACGCTGCGAGGACCCCACCGAGCCGCGATACGCGTTCTTCACCTCCGGCACCACCGGCACGCCGAAGGGTGCCCTGATGGAGCACCAGGGCATGCTGAACCACCTGTGGGCGAAAGTCGTGGATCTTCAATTGGAGCAGCGGGACGCGGTGGCTCTGACCGCGCCGCTGACTTTTGACATCGCCATCTGGCAGATGACGGCGCCTTTGCTGGTCGGCGGACGCATCTCGGTGTTCGACGACCAGGACCTGGCCTTCCCCCGTTCTCTCGCAAGGCGTCTGCGGGAACAGGAGGTCACCGTTGTGGAGTTGGTGCCGACCGTCCTGGAATGGCTTGTGAAGGCGGCCGGTGTCAAAGGGGCCGAATCTCTGCGTCTGGTGCGCCGCATCGTCTCCACCGGCGAGGAACTGACTCCGCAGCTGGCGGAGCAACTGCTGGCCAAGCTGCCGCAGGCGCAGGTGGTCAACGCTTATGGTTTCACCGAGACCTCCGACGACGTGACGCATCATGTGGTGGGGGTGGCCGATCTCGCCGCCGCGCGGCTGCCGGTGGGTTCGCCCGTGATCGACTCGGTGTTGTACGTGCTGGTCGCCCTCGACGGGCAAGAACACGGCTGGCGTGCCGCACGCCACGGCGAGAGCGGCGAACTGTTCGTCGGTGGACTGCCTCCGGGGATCGGATACCTGGGTGATGCCCCAGCGACCGAGGCCGCGTTCTTCCACGACGTGTTCGACCCTCACTCGCCGACCGGACGTCTGTACCGAAGCGGCGACGGCGTCATCGTGGAGAACGGGTGCGTGCGGTATCTGGGCAGGCTGGACCGCCAGGTCAAGGTGGCTGGGGTCCGTATGGAACTTGGTGAGATCGAGGCCGCACTGCGCCGCCACGCAGCTGTCGCAGACTGCGCAGTCGTCGCTGTGGCCGACAGAACCCGTGGCACGGGGAAGGAACTGGTCGGGCACCTCGTCCTGCGGGAAGATCCGCCGCCGGTGGAGGAACTGCACGCCTACCTCTTGGCGACGCTGCCTTCCGCGATGGTTCCGCGTCATTGGCGAACGCACACCGCACTGCCTGTCACCGGCAACGGGAAGACCGATCACCGAAGCCTCGCCAGGCTCTCGGAGGCACGATGAGTGACTGTGTAACGGCGTCCGACGGATGCCGACTGTGGACGGCTTCCGAGGGCACGGGCCCGCCGATCGTCTTCGTGCACGGCGGACCAGGTCTGTGGGACATGTTCGGCGACCTGGCGAAGACTCTTTCCTCCTCGTTCACCACCCACCGCTGGGACCAGCGCGGCTGCGGCCGCTCCCCGTGGCCGGGCCCATACAGCCTGGAGCGGACCCTGGAGGACCTCGACGAGGTGCGCCGGCGCTTTGGCCACGAGCGGATCACTCTGATCGGCCACTCCTGGGGCGCCAACCTGGCGCTGCGCTACGCCCTGCTCCGTCCGGAGCGCGTGTCCCGCCTCGTCTACCTGTCCGGCACCGGCATGGGGCGGCCGAAGGACACCGACTGGCGGCGGATGCGCAACATCATGAGCCCCCATCTGGCCCGCATCGACGATGTGCTGCGTTCCGACCCGTCGCCGGAGCGCGACCGGCAACTGCTGGCGTGGCGGCTGTCGTTCGGGTTTGCCGATCAGGAGGCCGGTCGGCGCCTCGCCGCCCGGCTGACCGACCCGTGCTTCACGTTCAACCGCGCGTACGAAAGGGCACTGGCGGGGGAGACGGCTCAGCTCACCGAAGAGCAGGGGGTGGAGGCGTGCTCCGCCCTGCGGGTGCCGACGCTGGTGCTGCACGGCACGCGCGACAGCCAGCCCCCGGCGGTGACCGACAGCCTGGTCGAGGCGCTGCCGCTGGTACGGCGAGAGCTGATAGACGACGCCGGGCACTACCCGTGGGTGGAACAACCGTCGGTGACCGAGAAGGCATTGCGGTCCTTCCTGACAGAGGACCACGCTGCCGGCTCCTCCACGACGTCCGGGCGCACCTGACCGGCCGCATGACTCTCTCACCTGCCCGGCCTCGGTCTTTCCTGAGGTCCGCCGACCAAGTCGGCGGGCCGTTTCGCGTTCGGCGGCCGACCGCCGCCGCGGTCACCTCCGTCCGCGGCGTCGGCGAGGACACCTCGCGCCCCTGCCTCCGGATTCCGCCGGGTCTCAGCCCTTGGACCACTTCTGGTTGTCGTCGCCGGAGCAGGACCACAGCTGGAGCCGGGTGCCGTTCGCCGTGCCGTTGTCCCGTACGTCCACACACTTGTCGGCGAGGCCGCTGACCAAGTCGTGGCTGGAATTCAGCACGAACCGCTGGGCCGAACCGGCGTCACAGGCCGCCAGTTCGAGGTCCGTGCCGTCGGCGGTCGAGGAGCCGGTGAGCCGCACGCACATGCCGAGGGCGCGCATGGTCCCGTCCGCCGCGAACGTCCAGTGCTGCGAGGCGGAAGCCGAGCAGTCCCAGATCATCAGCGGTGCGCCCCGCACGGCTTTGCCGCCGACTACGTCGATGCAGCGACGCGAGGCATGGCTGAACACGGCCACCCCCGGTGCCGCGGCCTGCGCGTTCGCCTCGGCCTTGGCCGGCTCCTTCGGTGCGGTGATGGCCTGCTCGCCGGAGGATACGGGTTCCTCGCTCGACGCACTGCCCGTGGGCGAGGCGGACGTGTGCTTCGCCGGACTGTCGGACTTCTTGCCGGACTTGCCGCCGGACACACTCACCGAGGGCGTCGCCGGCCCGCCCAGCTCGTCGATGGCATCCATGCCGTGGCCGTCGGAGTCGATGACCACCGACGCACCGTCACGCTTGTGGTCGTTGTCTCCGTTGACCAGGCCGAGGGTCAGCCAGACACTGCCCGCGGACAGCAGCCCCACGATGGCCACGACGGCCAGGGCACCACTGAATCCCTCGCGCCGGGCCTTGCGGCCCGCGGGCCTGCCCGCCGGTGCGAGCGGTACGACGATGTCCGAAGCGTGGTTCCGGCCGGCGTCACCGCGACGTCCGAAGCTCCCGCCGGGCCGGTCACCGGCGGCGGTGTCCACCCGGCCGCCGGCCCCCGAGGACACGGATGCTGCCACGGGGCCGCGGTCGGTGTTCCCTCGCGACCCGAGCGACGAGAACTGGGTGAGCCGGGGCAGCGAGGTGCCTTCCCCGGCCACGACGGGTGCCCGGTCTCCGCTTTCGGGCACGGTCGGTTCCCCGTCGTCGGCCGCGGTGCCGTCCTGGGCGGGTCTGGAAGCGGAACTGATGGATCTGGCGCTGCCCGGAACTCTCTTGGGGAGATCCCGCGCCGACCGGGGCGTGTGCGGAGACTTCATGTGTTCCTTTCGAACGAGGCGCGGGCCACGGGCCGGCCGTGGAGCGGGTTGTTTCCGATCGGCCCTCTGGGCGGTCCGGCCCTGCCACACACGCAGCGGATCCGCCGCATATCAGGTTCACCCTTACGACATGCGACTCATACCGGCTTGCGAGTGAGGACTCGAACCGGCGCACCGGACTCTGCGGCCGACTCGCGGTATTGCCGGTCGGGGCGGGAATCCGTGGAAGACGCCGTCCGTTCCGGCCGCGTCGTGCGAAGAGCCTGCCGGGACGCCTCGTCGGAGAAGTCGGCGCGGATCAGCGGGGTGGTGTCGGTCTGCGGCAGGGTCTTCACGGACGGATCTCCTGGAAAGGGCGGGCGGAGCCCAGGGGGCACGACCCGGCACACATAGTGCGCGCATGCTAGCGGATTCACCCACTTACACCCATCAGGTCATCACCTTCTTGACAGGTGATGGATGGGAGGCGGGCCGACACGGCGCCGCCCGCGGGGCGCAGGGGTCCGGGTTCCGGCAGTCATCCGACCGGGAAACCGAAGGCATCCGGAGCCGGTGACGCAGTCATTCGACTGATGTATGCGCAAGGTCGGCTCCAGGAGGCTGGGTGAACCCCAGCACCCGCGGATCCCCGCCACAGTTAGGTACGTATCTCTGATGACATGTGTGTCGCATGGCGCACCTGAAACGCTCGGTCAAGACGATTGAGCAACATAATAGTTGTCTTAAGTAACGATATTGGGTCATATGTGGCCGCGCAGGCCCTGTGTGAGGAGGTGATGCGCCGGCTCAGTGTCATCGGATCCGTGCGCCGGGTGCTGGGCCGGATCCTCCCGGACGGCCTCTCCAGCGGATCCGCCGCCGGGCTCGCGGCGTTCGACCGCCACGGCGAATACGCGTCGGCAGGCTCACGGAGCTGCTCGCTGTCGGGCAGGTCGGTCACCAGCCGCCACGTTGCGCACCTGGCCGCGCGGGCTTGACCGACCGCAGCCCCGATCCCGCCGACCGGCGCTCACGCATCCTGCGCCTGACCCCCGGGAGCCGGGCCCGGCTCGCCGAACTGTCCGAACGCATCCCCGGATGCTCGCTGGACGGCTGGAGCGACGAGGACGTCCGCCGGCTGACGTGGCTCATGCCCGGCTCCTGGCGCCACCGACGCCCCGTGGACCGGACAGGACCCACGTGCCGGGCCGCCCGGAAACACCACGTCCCCCATACACCCCGCTGCCACCACGTAAGGAAAGAAATCCCATGACCACCACCCCGAGCGCCGGTGTGCGGGCTCACACCCACCACGCAGGAGGGTCTCCCCACGCGCCGATGACGCACGCGCAGATCATGCGCGCGCTGTCGGGACTGCTGCTCGGCCTGTTCGCCGCCATCCTGTCCTCGACCGTCGTCACCAACGCGCTGCCGAGGATCATCAGCGACCTCGGCGGCGGCCAGAGCGCCTACACCTGGGTCGTCACCGCCTCCCTGCTGGCGGTGACCGCGTCGACCCCCCTGTGGGGCAAGCTCGCGGACCAGTTCAGCAAGAAGATCCTGGTCCAGTCGGCGCTGGTCGTCTACGTCGCCGGTTCCCTGGTGGCCGGCCTGGCGCAGAACCCCGCGACACTGATCAGCGCCCGCGTCATCCAGGGCCTGGGCGGCGGCGGTCTGTCCGCGCTGGCGCAGGTCGTCCTGGCCGCGATGGTCTCCCCGCGCGAGCGCGGGCGTTACTCCGGCTACCTCGGTGCGACCTTCGCCGTGGCCACGGTCGGCGGCCCGCTGCTCGGCGGTGTCATCACCGACACCAGTTGGCTCGGCTGGCGCTGGTGCCTCTTCGTCGGCATCCCCTTCGCGCTCGTCGCGCTGGTCGTGCTGCAGCGGACGCTGAACCTTCCGGTGCTCAGGCGCCAGGTCAAGGTCGACTGGGCCGGCGCCTTCTTCGTCACCGCCGCCGTCTGCGTCCTGCTGGTCTGGGTCACCTTCGCCGACGACAAGTACGACTGGCTGTCCTGGCAGACGTCCACGCTGGTCGGCGCGTCGATCGTGCTGACAGCCGTCTTCCTGTTCGTCGAGACGAAGGTCGGCGAACCGGTCATCCCGCTGCGGCTGTTCCGCAACCGCACCATCGTCCTCGCCTCGGCCGCCTCGCTGTTCGTCGGCATCGTGCTGTTCGCGGGCACCGTCTTCTTCAGCCAGTACTTCCAGCTGGCGCGCGGCGACTCCCCGACGAAGTCCGGCGTCATGACGATCCCCTTCATCGCCGGCCTGTTCGTCTCCTCCACGCTCTCCGGCCGGATCATCACCCGCACCGGCAAGTGGAAGGGCTGGCTGCTGGCTGGCGGTGTCCTGCTGACGGCGGGCCTCGCCCTGCTGGGCATGCTCCGCTACGACACCCCGTACCTGTTCATCGCTCTGTGCATGACGCTGATGGGCCTCGGAGTCGGCATGACCCTGCAGAACCTCGTGCTGTGCACCCAGAATCAGGTGGCCCCGGACGACCTGGGCGTCGCGTCCTCCACAGTCACCTTCTTCCGGTCCCTCGGCGGCGCCGTGGGCGTCTCGGTGCTCGGTTCCGTCCTCACCACCCGGATCGGGCACTACGCGCGGGAGACCATCACCCGGCTCCGTCCCGAGGACCGGGCGAACGCCGCGAAGGCCCCGGGCGGCGGCGAACTGCCGGATCTGAACCTCCTGCCCGCCCCGGTCCGTACCTGGCTGGAGAGCGCCTACGGGCACGGCATCGGCGACATCTTCATGTACGTCGCCCCGATCGCCCTGATCGCCTTCCTGCTGACGGTGTTCATCAAGGAGGCCCCGCTGAACGCCTCCAGCGGCCTGGCCCAGGCCGCTCAGGCGACACACGAGGTGCGGAACACCGAGGCCGCCGCCGCAACGCCCGTACCGGCACCGGCAGTCGAAGCCCAGGCCCAGGCCCCCGCTTCCGACGGCATCCCGGTCCGCGGCCGGGTACGCGGGGCCAGGAGCGCGCCGGTGCCGCAGGGCGCGGTCACACTGACCTCCCTGGAAGGCGACCAGCTGAGCCGGTCGGCGATCCAGGGCGACGGCTCCTACACGCTGGACGCCCCGGGCAGCGGACCGTACGTCCTGAGCGCCTTCGCCGACGGCTACGACGCGCACAGGTCCACGATCGTCGTGGACGAGCAGGCGGTCGTCCACGACGTCCTGCTGACGGCACCGGTTGGCTGACCGAGCCGGGCACGCCGGTGCCGGTGCCCGGACCGAGCCGGGCACCGGCGTGCCCGCGGCGGGCCCCTGCCGCCGCGCATCTGCTCGCCGCTGTGACCGGTGACGGGCCGACCGTCACGCAGCTTCGAGTACCGGACAGGACGAATGGAATCACCCGCTTCGCCGGGCTGTCGGCCCCGTTCGACATGACCGGGGTGGCCGTGACGGCCGATGCCCTGCACGCACAGCGTGGCCACGCCCGCTTCCGGGGCGAGGACAAGAAGGCGCACCACGCGCTGTGCGTGAAGAAGAACCAGGCCGGCCTCTACGAACGGCTGCACCCGCTGCCCTGCGGCCGGGGAAGAGGCGTGTGCCTTCGCGGGGCCGGTGCCGCCGGAGCGGGACGCTTCGTGGTCGCGGCGGCCGGTGGCCGAAGGCAGCGATCCCCAGAGGCCGGTGATCGATCGCCGAGCCCGCCTGCCGCGAGCCGCCGCCGCGGTATCCGAAGGGGCCGCGGCCGGCTCTCCCTTCGGATCAGGGGGTGGCGGCGCCCGCCTCGGGCTGCTGAGGCAGGCGGGCGTCGTACGGGTTCAGCGACAGGGCCTCGCGCGGAACGCCGGCTGGCAGGATGGTCCGCGGGTCGGGGATGCGGGGCACATACACCGGGGCGTCGTCACGGTAGAAGAGGTCGATGTCGGCCTCCTCGCCGCCGACGACCAGGGTGTCCCAGGCGCCGCTCTCCCTGAGGGTGCGCAGGGTGGCCGGGGCGACCGCGGCGAGACGGTCGCGCAGTTCACCGTCCGTGGGCATGCCTGGCAGCCGTGGCGCCAGACGCTCACGGATCGTGCCCATCCGCTCCAGCAGTTCGTCGAGGTCGGAGCGGTGCGACGCGGGGCGGCCGGCCCCGTGCACGCTGTGCCGCGCGGGCTCGGGCACGGACGCGGGGACGGTCTCGCGTCCCGGCTTCGCGCTGTGGGCGATGATGTCCTTGATGGCGCGGGTGACGCCCTGTTCGTCGGTGGTGACCATGGCGTTCCAGGCGCGGCTCTTGTGCCGGTACTGGAGCATGGACATCGCCGCCTCGTGCCTGATGAAGTCCGCGTCCCGCAACGGCTTGCCGCGCCAGGCACGGCCGAGGGAGCGGGCGAGGGACGTGGCGGAGGCCAGACCGCTGTTGAGGCCGCGGCCCGGCCAGAAGTGGATGGCGTTGGCCGCGTCGCCGAGCAGGAAGCCGTACGTTCCCGGGCTCGTCGCGGTCGGGCGGTCGAGCTGGGCCGTGAACCGAGGGCGTTGCACCATGTCCAGCCGGAACGAGGTGATCGCGGACAGGTCGTCCTCCGCCACGTCGAACAGGTTCAGCCCCTGGAGGATCTCCTTCCACAGGGGCGAACCGCGCAGCAGGGCGGGCAGGAAGAGGGTTCCGTGGGTGGGGCAGCGGAACTCGTTGCCCTCCTCCCGGGTCATCAGGCAGGGACGGGCCGCGACGCACTCCTCGAAGACCTGGCGAACCGGGTCGATCCCGACGACGCTCTTGGCCTCCTCACGGGTCAGCCGCATGTTCAAGAAGCCCTCGCCGCGCAGCGAGTTGAGCAGGAACCGGTTCTGGGAGACGGTCAGCAGCACGCTCATCGGGTCCGGCAGCTTCGACTTCACCCGCAGGCCCAGCACGAAGTCATGCAGGTGCTCGCCGTCGAGGGAGTAGATCGAGGCGTCGGCGGTGCCGAAGCGGTCGGCGTAGAACTCGCGGGTGCGTGAGCGTCCGCCCTCGCAGATCACCAGGACGTGTTCCCGGCCGAGCTGCCGTGCCTGCTCCTCGGGGTCGAAGCGCCCGGGCACCAGCCGGATGGCCGCCCTTCGGTTCGCCAGTTCCAGGAGCCGGTCCTCGATGCAGGCGATACGGATGTTGCGGGGCGGCCGACCGTCGACGGAGTCCGGTCCGACCGGCCACATCTCGGAGAAGTCCGCGGGGTCGTCGAACAGAGCCGCCCGCACCTCCTCGGACAGTGCCAGGTACTGCCGGCTCTGGACGGTCACCACCTGCTGGCGGCGGACGTTGCCGTCGGCCTCGCCCTTCCAGACGACTGTGGAGTCCTTCCGCGTCCAGCGCCCGTCGTGGACGGTGATGGCGACCCGGCCGCGCAGCGTCTCCTCCAGCGACAGCGCGAACGCCAGCCCCACCGGACCGCCGCCGGTGACGGTGACCCGCAGGACGCCGGGATCGGTGGCGTCCATACGGGGCGAGTCGAGCGGGGAGAGGTCCATGACCGTCTCCAGAGCCTCCTGCGACTCGTACAGGAAGGTCTCCTCACCGATACGTATGCATTCGTTGGCGCGCAATACGTGCCGTGTGATCCGCTTGTCGTCGACGAAGGTGCCGTTGCGGCTGTCACGGTCGTACAGGACGTGGGAGCCGTTCTCCTCGACGATCTCGGCGTGCAGCCGGGAGGCCCGCTGGCTCACGATCACCACACCGCTGTCGCTCTGGCGCCCGAAGGTGAGGGGAGCACCGTCCAGAACCACGCTCTGCCCCGCGAAGGGACCCGTGCGCCCCATAATGACCGATGACACTCCACACACCTTTCGAAAATTCCCGACTCGGGAATCAGGCCCGTCGCCCGTGGTCGGCCTTGCCCACACACGGACACGTATGAGACAACACGTTCAAGGTATACGGTTCGGTTTCGACCGGGTGTGACGGCCGGGTGATCCGGCAACTTCGTTGCGGGACGGGAAGCTTCCTCGCGGCCGACGCAACCGTGGTACCGAGCCCGAACGTGCTGTTCGAAGCGTGCCGCCCGCCCACCGCTGGACACACCACGAGAAGAGAGAACCGCCCCGATGCACAACGAACGGACCGCGCTGGGAGATTCCGGAGGCGAACGGCTGGTCGCCGGCCGTTACCGCCTGCTGTCGCGCCTCGGTGAGGGCGGCATGGGAACGGTGTGGCGTGCCCACGATGAGACCCTGCGTCGGGAGGTCGCGGTCAAGGAGGTGCGCGCGCCCGCCGGTGTGAGCGAGCCCGACATCGCCCGGATGTACCAGCGGATGGAGCGAGAGGCATGGGCGGCGGCACGGATCAGCGACCGCAATGTGGTGACGATCCACGACGTGGCCATGGACGACGGCCGTCCCTGGATCGTGATGGAACTGGTCCGCGGACAGTCGCTCGGCGATCTGCTGAGGGCCGAGGGATCGATCGACCCGCGACGTGCCGCGCGGATCGGCATCGAGGTACTGACCGCGCTGCGCGCGGCGCACACGGTCGGGGTCGAGCACCGGGACGTGAAACCGGCCAACGTCCTGCTCGCCGACGACGGACGGGTGGTGCTCAGCGACTTCGGCATCGCCACGGTCGAGGGCAGTACGGGGCTGACCATGACCGGCGAACTGGTCGGCTCCCCCGAGTGCCTTCCGCCTGAACGGGCGCTGGGCCGCCCTTCCGGTCCCGAGTCGGACCTGTGGTCCCTCGGCGTGCTGCTGTACGCCGCGGTCGAGGGCACCTCGCCCTTCCGCCGCGACACGCTGCTGAACACCCTGCGCGCGGTTGTCGACGCCGAACTCCCCGCCCCACGCCGTGCCGGGCCGCTCGCCCCGGTCCTCGAAGGGCTGCTCCGCAAGGAGCCCGGCGAACGGATGTCGGCTGAGCTCGTCGCGGCGGCACTGAGGGACGTCGCCCGGGACGTCGCGCCGGGGGTGGACGGCTCGGCGTGGGTTCCGACGGAGGTATCGGCGGAGGTCCTGCCACAGGACCCGAGGGTGGCAACACAGCTGGGCTCGGACGCCACGCTCGACGCAACGCTGCCGACGGCTCCTGCGAAGACCTCGGCGGCTGCGCGGGCTTCGGGACTTTCGGAGACCTTCGCTCCGACCGGTGGCGATCTGGAGACGGGCGCCGTGACGACGTCGGCGGCGACGGAGGTGGGGACGACTGCGGCCGTGACGGAGGCCGGGAGCACGGCCGGCGTGTCTTTGGAGCCCACCGTCCCGGCCGCTCCGGCCGTCGCGGCCGTTGCGCCGTCCACCCTCCCGACAGCCTCTGCGTTCCTGACGCCTCCTCTCGCACCGTCCGTCCCGGTGAGCTCCGATCCCGGCCCGGGCCCCGCTCGCCGCAGGCCGCGTCTGGCTCTCGTCGTGTCGGCGTCTGTCGCCGCGGGAGTCCTGATCGCGGGCGTGGTGACATATGCGCTGGTCTACCGTGATGGCGGCACCGGCGACGACCAGGACCGCGCCGGGAGCGGACAGGGGCTGCGCGTCTCCGTGTCGGGTTCGAACGCGACGTACTCGGGTGCCTGCCCGCCGCCCGCCGAGCGGGCACCGACGTTCACCGCCACGTTCACCGCGGGCGAGCCGACGCAGGTCTCCTACCGCTGGGTGTCCGAGGACGGCTCGGTGGTCGATCCGCACTGGCGTGTGCTGACGCTCGGGAAGGGCGACGCCGGCACCGGACGGGACACGGTGCGGCTGACGGCGTACTCGGAGGCCGGGACGCTGGACAGCAGGATCGGGGTGGAGATCAGACAGCCGCTCGCCGGCACGTCCAACACGGTGCCCTTCACCGTGACGTGCGAAAACTGACGACGGCGGCGCTGTGAGCGGGGCGGCCCGTTCTGCGCGCCGTTGACGGTGAAGGTACCGGTACGGATCCGGCGGGCGGTCTCCAGGCCGTGCTCCGGGCCGGCCGTCCACACGCCGCCGCTGAGGCCGGGGACGGAGTCGTTCGCGACGCGGGCGGCGTCCTCCTCGTGCGGCGACACGGCTGGCCCGTTGTCATGGTTCCCGAGGACGAGGTCGGCCCGGGCTTCGCCCACACGATCCGTCTGCCGCACATCCACGGCACACCTGAGCAGGTCATGTCCGGGCTCGATGGGCACTCCATGCACCGCATGAATCAGCGACACCATGAGTCACAGCCGCAACTGGGCTGCCACCCGACCAACACCCCGTCGGGATCTGGACCGCCGAACTCCGACACCGGACGGCTGCGAGTTTGGCGCTGCGGTTCACGGCACGTTAGATGGTGTTTTGTGTGGTGAGTTGGGGGTGTTGTTTGTAGTGGCGCCGGGCGAGGCGGTGGAGTTCGTCGCCCGGCAGGTACAGGTGCCCGTGTCCGAGCTGGACGGATACGAGTGGAGCGGCCGGACGGTCGAGTACCACCGTGCGCAGATCCGCGGGCACCTGGGTTTCCGTGAGTGCAGTGTCGCGGACGCGGAGAAGCTGACGGCCTGGCTGGCCGAGCACGTCGCGTGCAAGGAGCGGCGGCCGGAGCAGGTGCGGGTGGAGCTGCTGGCCCGTTGTCGTACGGAGTGCATCGAGCCGCCAACGGCGGGGCGGTGCGACCGGATCGTGGGGGCGGCGCTGCGGGTCGCCGAGGAGACGTTGACGGCGCGGCTCTCGGCGCGGCTCACGGTGGAGAGCATCGAGCGGATCGTGGCCCTGGTCGCCGGCGCCGACCAGGAGGGCGACGCCGAACCCGGTGACGCTGGGACTGGTGAGGGCGAGGACGGGCCGCCGGTTCTGGGGAAGATCAAGGAAGCGCCGGGCAACGTCAGCCCGGAGACGATGCTCACCGAGATCGACAAGCTGCTGGCGGTCCGCGCGATCGGGCTCCCGCCGGATCTGTTCGCGGACGTCGTACCGAAGGTGGTGGCCGGATGGCGGGCGCGGGCCGCGGTGGAGTCCCCCTCGCATCTGCGCACGCACCCGCTGCCGTTGCGGGTGACGCTGCTGGCCGCACTGCTGCACGAGCGGGAGCGGGAGATCACGGACACGCTGGTGGAACTGCTGATCTCCACGGTGCACCGGATCGGAGCGCGGGCGGAGAAGAAGGTCACCGAGCAGCTGGTCAACGCGTTCAAGAAGGTGTCGGGCAAGGAGAACATCCTCTTCAAGCTCGCCGAGGCGTCGATCGGCGAGCCGGAGGGTACGGTCCGCGAGGTCGTCTACCCGGCCGTGTCGGGCGGTGAGCAGACGCTGCGGGAGCTGGTGCACGAGTTCAAGACCCGTGGCCCGGTCTACCGGCGCACGGTGCAGACCACGTTGAAGGCGTCCTACACCAACCACTACCGGCGCGGGCTGATCAAGCTGCTGGACGTGCTGGAGTTCCGTTCGTCCAACCACACCCACCGGCCGGTGGTCGAGGCTCTGGCGCTGGTGGCCCGGTACGCGGCGGCGGGCAACACCACGTACTACCCGCTGGGCGAGACGGTGCCGGTGCACAAGGCGATGGGCGGGGACTGGGCGGAGGTCGTGCACCGCACCGACAAGCGGGGCCGGCGCCGGGTGGTGCGCATGGTCTATGAGGTCGTCGCCTTTCAGGCCCTGCGCGACCAGCTCAAGTGCAAGGAGATCTGGGTCGTCGGTGCTGACAAGTGGCGCAACCCCGATGAGGACCTGCCGCAGGACTTCGCCGAGCGGCGCGAGGAGAACTACCGCGAGTTGCGCAAGCCACTGGACCCGCAGGTCTTCGTCGACGAGCTGCGCGAGCAGATGACCACCGAGTTGACGCTGCTGAACGACCGGATGCCCAAGCTGAGCTGGCTGGACATCGCCGAGCGCAAGTCCGGGGCGATCCGGATCACCCCGGCCGAGGCCCAGCCCGAGCCGCGCAACCTGCGCAGGATCAAGGCCGAGGTACAGCGCCGGTGGGGCGTCGTGCCCCTGATCGACATGCTCAAGGAAGCGGTGCTGCGGACCGGCTGCCTCGATGCAGTCACCTCCGTCTCCGGCGGCGGCAGCCTCTCGGCGGAGGCGTCCGCGACATCACCCAGGCCCTGCCGCCCGAGTACGCCGACCAGCTGTTCACCGCCCGCGAGCAGGGCGCCACCGAGCAGCAGCTCCAGCAGATCGCCGCCGACGGCCTCGCCCGGATGTACTTCCGCGCAAACGACTCCCGGGCCCACGGCCTGGGCGTGGAGTTCACCGACGTGGAACGGCTCGACATCGAGCTGTAATTACCGAGTGGGCGCTTGAGTTGGCGGAGTGAGTGGTGTGGCTGGCGGTGCGTGCCGCGTTCCTGCTCGAATCATTTCTTTTCATGAGGAACCAGCACCAGTCGGCCGCGTATCCCGCCCGCCGCGAGCCGATTGTGTGCCTCGGCCGCACGCTCAAGCGGGAGAACGTCGGCGACCCGCAGAGTCAGACCCATGGCGGCCAGCTCGGCCAGCGCGGCACCGTCGGCACTGATCCAGTGCTGGTGGATTCGGATGCCGCGCAACGGGAGCGGGGCCGAACCGCCGACCACCGTGGCAAAGGCGCCTCCGGTGCGGACGGCGGCCAGGGCGCGGATTCCGAGTCCCGCCGTGTCGAGCGCGCCGTCGCTGCCGCCGGGGACCAGGTGGCGGACATCGGCTGCGAGGTCGGCGGCGTCACGGTCGACGGTCCATTCGGCGCCGATGCTTCGAGCGAATTCCTCGTCGGCGGCGCCGACCTGGGCGATGACGCGCAGGCCGCGTCGCGCCGCCAACTCCACGGCGAAGCCGCCGACCGCCCCGGTGGCCCCAGTCACCAGCACAGTGTCGCCCGTGGCCAGATCGAGCAGGTCGAGGGCCTGGAAGGCGGTGAGACCGTTCAGCGGCAGCGTCGCCGCGGCCGGGGCGCAGACGCCGGGAGGCGCGGGTGCGACTGCCGTGGCGTCCAGGACCAGGTACTCGGCGTATGCGCCCAACGACACATCAAGCAGGTCGCGCAGCCCGATCACCCGCTGCCCTGGGGCGAACGCCGTCACGCCCGCGCCGAGCCTGTCGACCACCCCGGCGGCGTCCCATCCGATACCTGTGAACTCGCGGGCGGCCATCAGCCCGGCCTCGACGAGCGCGCCGGAACGGGTGACCAGGTCAACGGGGTTGACCGTCGCCGCTTCGACTCTGATCCGCACCTGCCCGGGCCCGGGTACCGGCGGCCGAACCGTCACCAGTTCGAGCATCTCGGGTCCGCCGTAACCGCGGGCGGCCACCGCCCGCATCTTCTCTTCAACGGTCATGTTGCCCACCGTAGGCACTGCTACTCTCCATCGGGAAGTGCACACTTCGAGGTGCGTACCGCACCGGGAGGAGAGCCATGCCCACTCGCACCGCAGCCCAGAGCCGGGCCGACGCGAGCATCGCCTACGACGCCTACCTCGCCCAGTGCCCAGCCCGGCAACTGCTGGACCGCATCGCCGACAAGTGGGTAAGCCTCGCCGTCAACGCGCTTGCCGACGGGCCACAACGGTACTCCGACCTGCAACGCAGGCTGGCGAGCGTGAGCCAGAAGATGCTCACACAGACTCTGCGTCATCTGGAACGCGACGGGCTGGTATCGCGGACCGTGATCCCCGCCGTTCCGGTCCGCGTCGAATACGAACTGACCCCGCTAGGCCGCTCATTGCTACCGGTCATGCGCGCGATCAAGGACTGGGCGGAGGAGCACATGAACGAAGTGCGCACCGCCCGCGAGCACTATGACGTCCCAAGCTGACGGCGCGGGAGCACGTTCCTGGGTACGGCGACGAGTCAACGCTCGACTCGCCAACTGAAGCACTCCGGCACATGTGGTCGCGGCCCCTGCCATACGCCGCCGGGTCAGCTCGTGGCAGCCTGACAATCGGCGACGCACCAAGCAATCGGACGGACCGGGCCGGACAGATGGTGTGCCTACTGCGGGCCCGTCTCACCCGGGGCAGCCGCACGCCGGGAACGCCGGCGAATGACGTCCGGCAGCTGGCGGGAGCAGGCGGCCGGGAGGAAGAACAGCCCGACCATGCCGAGCCCGGTCACAGTGGCGCTCAACAGGCCAACCGACACCGAAGGTTCGTCCGCCGAAGCCACCCCGCAGCACACCGACGTGACGGCGACGAACACCAGCGTCGTAACAATCCACGGTTCCCGCAGCGGCGAGCGGGTGCCGGCCACCACAGCGCCCCACCACACCCAGCCCGCCGCCACGCAGAACAGGACGGCCGCCGGCGGGAGCAGCATGGGCGGCGCCCACCGGGCGATGTCACCGCGGGGGAGTTGCTGCCCGGCCTGGTAGCCGACCCGGACCAGCCACACCAGGTACCCCGGCACCTCGACGGCGATCACCACCCACACCCTCTCGGTCATCAGGTCAGGGGGAACGTACTGGTTGGGCGGCCCCGCCACCAGGGCGCCGTCACCCGTAGGGGTGGAGATCAGCCGCCGTCGATGTGGTCGAAGCCGCGCAGCACGGGGTCCAGCTCCTGCGCTGCGCCGTACAGGGAGCAAAGGCGGGTGCCGGGCTGCTCCGCGACGTCCAGTGCCCGCTCCAGGCGCAGCAGCGGCGCGTTCTGCGGGGCCTCGGTGCAGTCGACGGCGTGGAGCACGGCGCCGCCGGGCCCGCGGCCGCCGGCCTTCTGCAGCACCCAGCCCGAGGGTCGGCGGGGCCCCAGCACCTGGCGCACCGACGACGGGGGCGGCAGCCGTTCGGTGGGCACAGCGTCGTAGGAGACGCCGTCGACCGGCCGTACGTGCTCGGGGGCGCGCACCCACACCCTGTACTCCGCGGCCTGGACGTCGCCGTCCTTGGTGTTGCGGTACGCGGGCAGCCCCACCTCGTACAGCCAGCCGCGCGGCGTCTCGCGCCGGGCCCACAGGCGGGCGGTGAGCTCCTGGCCGTCAGGGCAGGACCACCAGCACCGGCGCGGGGGCGGCCGGGCCGTCCGAGGGCGTCGTCGTCATGCCGACCACGGTAGGCCGCCCCGGCCGCGCCCGGCGTTCGGCGGATTGCTCCCCGGACGCTGGCCTCTGTCCACAGGACCGAGGCTGTGGACTCCCTTCATGACTGAGGAAGAGAAGGCAGCGCAGGCCGCCAGGACGCGCGCCAAGATCATGGAGGGCCTCGCCCGCGCGGAGCGGGCCCTGTTTACCCGGCCCGCGCCGAAATCCGCGCGAGCGCAGATCAAATTCCTTCGCACGCGAGAGAAGGGTTCCACCAAGTCCCTGGCCGCGCGCCTGGGCATCTCCCGCAAGACGGTGCAGCGCTACCTCTCGGGTGCCTCCACCAAGCCGAACAAGCGCCTCCAGGCCGCTCTGGTGCAGGAGACCGAATCGGAGTGGCAACCGCAGGTCAGGGCACAGGCCAGGCAGCGCGCGGCGTCCTCGGGCGGGCTGGCCATCTCCTGCCGGGCGTACTTCGGATTCGGTCCGGAGGGCACCTCGGACGCGGGCCGGGTGCGGGACATCACCGTGGCCGTCACCCCCTCCCACGCGGCCGCCATCATCGCGGCGCAGGAGGAGGGTGCGACGCAGAGCGATCTACATGACGCGGTCGCGGAGGCCATCGCGGACGCCTATTTCCGTCAAGCCGGTGGCGGCCGCGCGGGCCTGGAGGTGAAATTCGCCGACGTGGAATGGTTGAACATCGCGTTTTAGCAGCGCGCAATTCGAGCGTGTTGTAGACCTGGGGAAGAGCCGAAGCGCGGTAGTTGTCACATAGGCAGTCTTGTTGTCACCTGCGAGTGCGGCGCCGGAAGGTCCTCCTCTCAGCTCTTGACGGCCTCTGCGATCTGCTGGGCGGCCTGGGCGGGAGTGAGGTGCGTGGTGTCGACGACCTCGGCCTCGGCGTGCAGCCATGTGCGGGCCGCCTCGGCGTAGGGCTCGAGGTATTGGAGCCGGAAAGGGGAGTTGGGGCCGAGAACGGTGTCGCCCGCGATGCGAGCGCGGAGGGTGTCCTGGTCGGCGTGTAGGACGAAGTGCCGGACCTGAATGTCGTGCTCGGCAAGGCCCGAGCTGATCTCGCGCCAGTACTGCTCGACCAGGATGGTCATGGGCATCACCAGGGTTCCGCCGGTGTAGTCGAGGACGCGTCGGGCGGTCTCGACCACGAGCGGTCGCCATGGCGGCCAGTGCTGGAAGTTGTCCGTCGCGGGCAGTCCTGGCTTGATGTCCATGAGTGTCTCGCCGACTTTCTCGGCGTCGAACACCCGTGAGTCCGGGATCAGCTGCTGGACGAGCGCACTGGTCGTCGTCTTGCCCGCGCCGTGAGTGCCGTTGAGCCATACGATCATGGACCTGACGCTAGCGTCTGCGGGCTGCTGGGACAGGAAGAGTGGAAGATCCGGTGCGGTCGATCGCCTTGGCCAGGAGCCTGGCGTGGTCTTCGAGCAGTGGTTTGAGGGCGCCGTAGTAGGGCTGATAGTCCGTTGTGCGGAGCCAGTGGAAGACGTTGTGCCGCTCTCGGAGCCAGACAGCACGTAGCGCTGGGTCGTGTGCGATGTGCGGCGGGCAGGGGACGAAATCGGGCTCGCCTTCGGTGGCGCGGGTCCAGATGTAGGCGCTGACGGCCAGGCGTCTGCGGTCGTCGCTGATGGGCTTTCGATGGCTTGTGAGGACCGGGAGCTGGGCGAGGATGTGCTGCCAGCTCTCGGGACTCAGGGTCCAGGTGGCGAGGACCTCGCGCCGGTGCTGGTAGTCGATGGTGGGGCCCGCGAGGAGTTCGGCAGTGATGGCGTCGAGGGACTGCTCGAAGTCGCGGGCTGTGCCGCTGGTGCGGAGGTGGCGGTTCAGCAGTTGTGTGTAGCCGTTCCGCTTGCCCTGGGGGTTGATCCCGAGGAACTGGGCGGCTTCGTCGAGGCTGCCGCCGCGGGCGCGCCGGACGAGGAAGACCGAGGCACTGCGTCGGCGCATCTTGGGGGCGATGGCGGAGAGGAAGCCGAGGTGATGGTCGGCGAGGGCTTGGGGCAGGAACGCGGGGATGTGTTCGGGTCGCAGGCCGACGCCGGTGGAGGGGAGGCGGAGTCCGCCTTTGCCGGTGCGCCGGAAGGTGGGAACGATCGTGTCGGCGGCGTCCTGGAAGCGCTCGGAGCAGGCGCTGCGCTGCTTTTTGAAGGTTCTGTCCCAGATCAGGTGCCGTGTGGGCGGGATTCCGCTGCGATTGCGGTTCTCCTCGGGGGCGAGCGCGGCGAGTGCTTCGCGCAGGTCGTCTGCGGCCAGGAGGCGATCGGTGACCTGGAGGAGGCCGGCGCAAACGAACGCGTCGACGGGCGCCCCGGTGGATCGGTAGAGACGGGAGTCGGTTCCTTCGTGGATGGCGAGATGCTGGGCCACGGCTTCGGCGAGTTGGCGGGTGGTTCCGACTGCCTGGACGCGCGGCCAACAGATCATGACCAGGCCGGCGAGCAGGATGAGCTCGGTGAAGTACTGCTGGGCCGGCTGCTTCGGACCGCCCGGCCGGAGCAGGCGAAGAATCTTGCGCTGGAGCGCGAGCAGGCCGGGCCCGGGCCGGTGATGGTGCAGTGGGTCGTGCGCGAGCGATGCCCCGCAGGGGTCGTCGTGCCGGCCGGTCTTGGTGTCCCGAACCGTGGAAGTCCGGCAGTGGGCGGGGTGGACTCCGGAGGCGGCGGGACGGGGAAACAACTGGGCCCGGTTGCTGAAGTTGACCGGCTTTTGGCAGCGAGGGCAGAGGTGTTCCAGGAAGACCTCGTGGCGCGGGCAGGCGAAGACGATGGGAAGGCGCCAGAGGATCTGCCAGGGACCGCCGTGGGCGTGCTGGACGTCGGAGCCGTCGCCGGCGAGACAGCGAGGACAGTAGCGGGCGGTGGTGGGGAACAGCCATCGGTCCGCGTGCATGGAGTAGACGTTGCCGGCCCGGACGTTGGCGACGCCGCGGGCCGCCGGCGGGTAGCGGGAGGCGAGGGGTTCCAGTGTCATCGCGCGGACCTCGCGGGGGTCCAGGCGGGTGGTGGCGGCGAAGTTCTTGATCTCGGCCGGTGTCAGCCGCGTCGAGAGTGACGCGCGGGCCCGACCGAGCCGGTCCTGTTCGGTCAGGCCGGTCAGCCGGGCGAGCTCGTGGGGCGAGATGTGCAGGCGGTGGGACAGACGCAGGGCGAAACCGGCCAGCGACTCGCCCTCCAGGGGGTCGAGGCTGAGTCCGAAGGGCCGCAGCCCGGCGCTCCTGGTCGGGTCAGTCACCGGCGGCCGGCCCAACCCCGAACTGCGCGTCGAACAGAAACTTCTCTACGAGACCTACGGACGCTGGTGCTCCGACGAAGGGATCAGACCCTCGACCAGCCGGGCCTTCGCCAGCCGCATCAGACAGGAACTCGGGCTCGCCTCCCCCTCCGAAATGATCAAGAACAACGCCACAAAGATGTACCCCGGCCTGGCACTCCTCCCGGATGACGGCGACACCGACGGGGAGAGAGCCTCGTGACCAGCAACTGCACTCTGGGATCCCCAGCAGACCGACCGTACGATGGACGGTGCTCCGCCGAACGGCTCTGCACAGTCCAACAGAGGCGAAGCCGTATGACCGCCACACCTGCCGGCCGACGCCCGGTGGCAGACCAACAGGAGGACCAATGAGCGCGATGCCGAAAGAAGGCGATCTCGCCCAGGAAGCCGAGGTCGTGTGGCTGGAGAACACGGAAGGCCTCGACTACGTTCGCCAGGCCCTGGACAAGGTCAACACCCGCAAGGGAAAACCGCGCTACGAACGCGACGGCCGCCTCGTCGGCTACACCAACCTCGCGCCGACCGCACCGCGACGCCCCGACAGCGGCCTCTTCGTGCGCCGTACGTTCTACCTGCTGCCGCATGACCGCCCCAACCAGCCCGACGACCCCGAGTGCCCCTACAAGGTGGGCTCGCCACTCGAAGCCGTCGACCCCCGCACCATCGAACCAGGAAAGGCCGGAGAGAAAACCCCACGCTCCCAGGCCACCGCGGAGATGGCTCCTGCCGCCAGCTGAGACGAAACTCATGTGCGGCGGACCGGCCCCGGACGCACTGTCACGACGAAGTGCTGAGGTTTCCGGTACGACTTCACACCCGCGCGGTTGACACCTGCCGGACAGCAACGATTCTTCGCTGATCACAGTAGGAACGTGATCCGTCATCTGTGCCGCACCGCGCTCCTCTCTGCTGTTTTGGGCCTGCACGCACTCGCGGCGGTTGCGACCTGCGCGACCGCCGCCGCACCATACCGGCGGGCCTCCCAACGCGATGCCACCGCAGTGTAGAAGGTGACCGCGATACACGGGCCTACGGCCTTTGAGCGGGTGGTGCCTGAATTCACGCCGTGGCTGCTTGGTTCTCTACGTGATTGCGGGCAGACGCTTGGAGCTGAACGCGTTGAGCCCAGCTGACAGTGAGAGGTGCGGCAAGACCTGCCAGGAGGAACATGGCCCCTACGACGTACCAGCCCGGGCGTCCCCAGGTGATGCAGAGCGAGATGAGCAGGGCAGGCCCGACGGCTTCGGCCAGGCCGGCGCCGAGTCCGAACACTCCCAGGTACTGGCCGGTGGCGTGCTCGGGAGCGAGAGCGAACGAGACCTCGAAGCCAGCCGCAGAGTGCCACAGTTCACCGATGGTGTGAACGACGACGGCGGCGAGGATGAGGGATGCCGCGGCCCAGGCCGGTAGCCCGGCGGATATCGAGATCAGCGCGCAGGCCATGAGAAAGGCAACGCCGGAGCGGCGGTAAGCCGATGCACCGGCGGTCGGGTTGTTGATGTTACGGCTGGCGCGTATCTGGAAGCCGATGACGAGGAGCGTGTTGAGGAGCATTGTGCCGGAGACGAGCCAGTGGGGAGCCTCGGTGCGGGTGACCAGCCACAGGGGGATGGCTACGGTGAGCACTTTGAACTGGATGGCCATGACGCCGTCCAGGACGGTGAGCACGAGATAGGGCCGGTCCCGCAGAGCTATCCAGCGCGGCCCCTTCGTCGCTGGTAGCACCGGCGTGACCTTCGGCAGGAGGAACATAACGATCCCGGACGCGGCGAAGGCGACGGCGTTGCCGACGACAAGCAACTGGTAGGAAGTGTGGGTGCCGACTTGGACGGCCCAGCCCGCCAGTACGGCACCGAGGGAAATACCGATGTTGCTCACAGCCCGCAGGTAGGCACGGAACTCTTGCGGGCGCTCACCTCCGTGGTGCCGGATGAGAGGACTACGGGCGGCTAGACCCGCTCCCTTGGCGCCGGTCGCCGCGCAGACCGCGATCACGAACGGCCAGAAGCTGTCGGCCAGTACAAAGGCAGCTGTAGCCATGGCCTGGATGGTGAGGGTGACGACGTAGACGCCGCGTGCGCCGTGCCGGTCTGCGAGGTGACCGGCTGCGACACCGGCGGCCAGAGCGAGGGAGCCGGCGATGGCAAGGCCGAGTCCCACTTGGCCTGCTGGGAGATGAACCGCTTGGGTGAAGTACAGCACTCCTGCGGTCAGGTAGAGACCGCTGCCGACGGTGTAGACGAAGTTCGAAGCGGCGAGGATGCGCTGTGGTCTCGTGTCCGGCAGCAGGTGGGGCATGGATGGGCTCCGTAGCCTTGACGGTAGTAAGGGCTGAAACGGCAGCTCGTAACTTACATGTTTGATCGAGTGTTGGGGAGACCGCAAAGGTGACCTTGCCCAGCCGTTGTCTGGGTCTTGCCCAAGAGAATTTGGCCGATTAGGAAGAAGTTCAGGTCGCTGACGAGAGCTGGGGCCTTGACCCCGAATCCTGGACACGGGTTATGCGGCTTGGGCGAGCGTAGTTGGTGTGAGGTGGAGGGCGTTCTCGAAGGCGATTGGTGATCGTTGTCCGAGGCGGGAGTGTCTGCGTCGGGTGTTGTAGTGGTGGAGCCATCGGAAGGCGTCGAGTCGGGCCTCGCGCTCGTTGGGCCAGGTCTTTCGTCCCTGCAGGGTCTCGCGTTTGAAGGTCGCGTTGAAGGACTCGGCGAGTGCGTTGTCCGCGCTGGACCCGACCGTGCTCATGCTTCGCCGGACCCCTGCTGACCTGCAGGCTTGGGCGAACGCCCTGCTCGTGTACTGGGCTCCGTGGTCGGTGTGCATGGTCGATCCGGCGAGGCTGCCGCGGGTGCGGATCGCCGCGGCCAGGGCTTTGGTGACGAGGTCCGCGCGCGTGTGGTCGGCGATCGCCCAGCCGGCCAGACGGCGCGAGGCGAGGTCGATGACGGTCGCCAGGTAGCAGAACTTCCCGTCATCGATGGGCAGGTAGGTGATGTCACCGACGTACTTCGTGTTCGGCTTGCCCGCGGTGAAGTCGCGGCCGATCTGGTCCGGGGCCTTGGCCGCAGCCGGATCTGGGGGTGGTGCGGTGCCGGCGGCGCATCCGGACTCCTTCGATCCCGGATGCCCGCATGATCCTGGCGACGCGTTTGTGGTTGACCGCCTCACCGCTCGTCTCGCGGAGCTCGGCGGTGATCCTTGGGGCTCCGTAGGTGCCGTCCGATTCCTGGTGCACCGCCCGTATCCGGGCGGCCAGCCTCGCGTCGGCTGCCTGCCGGGCGGCCCGGTCCGCGGCCGTCCGACGCCAGTAGTAGAAGCTCGAGCGAGCGACGCCGAGGATGCTGCAGAGCCGCTTCACGCCGTAGCGGCGCTGGTGGTCGGCGACGCACTGGAAGCGGTTCACCAGCGCGTCTCCCCGGCGAAATACTTGGCGGCCTTCCGCAGGATCTCGCGTTCCTCCTCGAGCTCGCGGACCTTCTTCCGCAGAGCCGCGTTCTCCGCCTCCAGCGGTGCCGGCGGCTGGGCCGGTTCCTGCGTCCGGCGTCCCCGTGGACGGCTTGCTCCGGCAGCCGGACCCAGTTTCGCAGGGTCTCCGGATTGATCCCCAGATCAGCGGCGACCGACCTGATCGTCGCATCAGGCCGCGACTCGTACAGCGCGACCGCGTCCGCCTTGGATTCCGGCGGGTAGTTCTTCATGACCACGAGATGTCCGTTCTCAGATCCTCAGGATCCAGTGTCTCGTGTGTCCAACATCAGGGGTCAAGGCCCGTCCAGCCGCACAAGGTCCGTCCGCTCACACTGCCTCACGTCCGCAAGATGTACGGACAGTTCAGCGGCCCCAGCCGACCGGCCGCCACGCCGCCCCCAGACGCGGTCCGCGATGCCCACCAGGACCTCGCTCACGGCCATCACGCCGTCATCCCACGCGTCTGCGGACCCCTCGCCCTGAGAGGCCGGCGCCATACGGTCCAGCTCGACTACCTCGCGCTGCGCCCCGGCGAGCGCTCCGGCCTCCAGCGCGGCCACCAGGTCGTCCGCCTCACTCGCGGGCACGCCCTGCGCCTCCAAGAGCGCGAACAGCCTCAACCGGGCGTTCGCGCCCGCTGTCTGGTACTGCGTCACCCGGCGCACAGAATCGCTGCTCAGCGCGGGATCGGGGCCAGTAGATTCGTAGTAACCGGTCATCTACGGTTGTTCCTCTCGGAATTCCAGGGCGATTGGAGGGTGTCCCGTGTTTCCGCCAACGGTACATGCAGCGGTACATGTGCATCAACCTGATGCACCCACTGCACTGAAACCCGACACGAACGAGCACCCCCACCCCTCATAGCCAGCCCGGCCCGCGTCAGCGGGCCCCAAGGTTCTGGAGGCGCAGCCGGAAGGACCGTCAGGCGGGGGAGCGCAGCGGACCCGCCCAGGAGTGCAACGCGCTCCCTAACTCCCCTACAAAAGGCATCACTAGGCGCACCAGACACCCCATCAACAGCCCAGCCGCGCATCGCGCGGCTGACGGTTGCGCAGCGACCGGACCCCCTCAACTCCTGAAGCGCAGCGGAGGGAGTTGGCCCGTGCTCCGCACGGGCAGCGGGAGCGCAGCGACCGCCCCCCTTGCATATCGCGCAGCGATATGGTACCCGC
>NZ_JBHVRW010000013.1:0-236753 GCF_042885475.1 Streptomyces sp. NPDC058051 | reverse complement strand
GGCGCGGGCGCGGGCGCGGGCGCGGGCGCGGGCGCGGGCGCGGGCGCGGAGAGTCCACGTCGCTGGTGCCGGCCAACGCCGACCTCTCGCGCTGACCCGCTGGACTGGTCACGTGCATTCCCTCGTACGGTTCACCTCCGCTCGCGCGGAGCGCACTTGCTCAACTGGGCCTGGAGTTCGTTGATGCGCGGTTCACCTCCGCTCGCGCGGAGCGCACTACCTTGCGCATGGCCTGGTTGAGCCAGAAGTCGGTTCACCTCCGCTCGCGCGGAGCGCACATGCACCTACTCGTCCTTGCGCTCGCCACCTTCGGTTCACCTCCGCTCGCGCGGAGCGCACTCCTCGGCTTGCTCCTCCGTCGCCGGGTGCTGTGGTTCACCTCCGCTCGCGCGGAGCGCACATTTTCACGGTCTCCCCGGCGCCGCTCGACCACGGTTCACCTCCGCTCGCGCGGAGCGCACATGCCGTCGGCGTTGTCGTAGACGACGCCGGGCGGTTCACCTCCGCTCGCGCGGAGCGCACAGGTGCACGAACACGCCGAGGACCGGCGGGACCGGTTCACCTCCGCTCGCGCGGAGCGCACCTGGTGCGGATGGATGTGATCGATTCCCGCCTCCGGTTCACCTCCGCTCGCGCGGAGCGCACCTTCAGGTGACCATATGATTCGGCGCTGCCTGCGGTTCACCTCCGCTCGCGCGGAGCGCACGACGCGGCCCAAATCCTCAACATCACTCATTGCGGTTCACCTCCGCTCGCGCGGAGCGCACGCATCGCGGCCCGACGGCACCCCGACCACACCCGGTTCACCTCCGCTCGCGCGGAGCGCACGGTCATCAGGCGCTCACCGCCACGGGCGCGGCCGGTTCACCTCCGCTCGCGCGGAGCGCACGGTCGTCGTCCGCTCGAACGTGCCGTACCCCACGGTTCACCTCCGCTCGCGCGGAGCGCACCGATGGTCTCGGCAGCGTAGGTGACGCTGATACGGTTCACCTCCGCTCGCGCGGAGCGCACGACACGTTCAGTCCGTGTGCCGTTTCGGCGATCGGTTCACCTCCGCTCGCGCGGAGCGCACACTGGGACGCCGTCGTCGTTTGCGGCCGTCACCGGTTCACCTCCGCTCGCGCGGAGCGCACTTGCCGTCGCCATCGCCATCGCCCTGGCCGTGCGGTTCACCTCCGCTCGCGCGGAGCGCACGTGGCACCTGGGCGCCAACGACCGCCCGCGCAGGGTTCACCTCCGCTCGCGCGGAGCGCACCCCTCCAGTTCCTCGACCCAGCGCAGGGAGCGCGGTTCACCTCCGCTCGCGCGGAGCGCACGCACCGAGCGGCGTCAGGAGGAAGTAAGAGAGCGGTTCACCTCCGCTCGCGCGGAGCGCACCACAGCAGCTCGCGGACCTGAACGACCGGCTCCGGTTCACCTCCGCTCGCGCGGAGCGCACCCTTTTTGACCTGCCGCTAAGAAACAGCTTTACCGTCTCTTTGCAGTAAGCAAAAGTGCATGAATCGCCCTGCCATCATCGCGAGCCGAGTGTACTGCCTGCCTTCGATCCTGCCGTGAGATTGGAGGTTGCGGATCACACATACCGACCCACCGGCTGCATTATCGCCACGCCGAACCAAGCAAGAACAGCTGGCCCTTGGCTGGATTTGACCCAAGGCCGCAAGGGGCCCGTGGCGCCTCCGCGAGCGACTCTACAGGCCGCCACTGACAGTTCAGAGAGTCGGTTGCGAGCTCTTCTCGCCTCACTCTATGTTGTTGCCGTCGGCGGGCGAAAAGCTGGCAAATACACCAATTTAAAGGGCAGTTACCTGCGCTGCCTCTCACTTCAATGTCTCGTGATCCCGGCTGGAGCTGCTCCCTGTGGTGAATGTGCTGACGTCGCCTTGTGTGCCGTTCAAGTGGCACCTCGACGCCGACCCTCAAGAACTGAAACGGTTGGCGCCAGGCGCGCTTCCTGCCGCGAATCCGGGCTCAACGAGCCTGACCTCGCTGGGCGACGCGCTTACCGCGGGGCACCTGGGGACACTCGACGTCGCGAACGTGGCGGTCTCTTCTTGCTTACGCCGCCTTCTCGTGGTCCTGTTCATCCGCGTGAGCGGCCTCGGCGTCGCGGATCCCGACGCGTGGGAGGACCGCTGGGACGAACTCCTCGCTCAGGGGCGCCTTGACCCGGCCACCGTGGCTGAGTACTCCGCCCGGTGGGGGCACCGGTTCGAGCTGGATGATCGTGACCGGCCGTTCCTCCAAGACCCGCGTCTCGCCGAGGAGTGCGGGGGGCCGGCGCCGCCCGCAAAACTCGTCATGACCCGGGCCTCGGGGAACAACCAGCCCTGGATGGACCGGACTCCACAGGAGGTGCCGGTCCCCCCGCGGGAGGCGTTCTGGTGGATCCTCGTGTGGCGGCTGTACGGGCCGTGCGGGCTCGGGGCGAACCGCACCCACAACGGCGTCGAGCACAAGTCCATGGCAGCCGCACCGCTTCGGTCCGTCATCTCCTGGCACCCTGAGGCCGGGAACGAGTTCATCAACCTCCTGCTGTCGGCACCGCACCCCGCTGACGTGCCTGTCACCGGGGCCGATCTGCCCGAGTGGGAGCAGGAGGACCTTCCCGACCCGTTCCGGCCTGAACTTCCCACCGGACCCGTGTCCCGGCTCATCAACCGGGCCGCGCACGCGACGCTCACCAGCGCCGATCCCGTCACCGGCCAGGTCACCCGTGTCTGGACGGCGTGGCGCACCCCGGTGCCCAGCGCGTTCAAGGATGCCGGGGCGAGGAAGGCCGTCGAGGCCGCGGCAGCGGCCATCACGGCGGCAGAGGACCCGTTCCTGGTCAACCGGGTCGTCGGTGGTCCCGTTCGCGCTCACCACGCCCGTTCCCTCGTCAGGGATTTCGAGTCGCTGATTCACATCCGGCGCCCCGGTGACACCACGAAGTCCGCCACGACTCCGCCGGCGTGGATCCGGCTGCTGGACACCCTTCCTGTGGAGGCGCTCGCCCGGATCGGCCCTGTCCGGGCCCGGGCCCTTGCCTGCCACCAGGACAAGCAGGAGAGGGAGAAGCTCTGGTTCGAGCAGATCACGCCGGTGCCGGTCGCCGCGTTCACGTCCGGCCGCCACCCCGGGAATGCCGCCCTGGTCGCTGCCGCCCGTAAGACCGCCGAGGACACCGCGAAGGACCTGGCCGCCGCGCTCCGGTCCGCGTGGAACGCGATGAGCCCCGACCCGCGCTCGGAATGCCCGTGGACCCACCACACGATCGCCGCCTACTGGGACCGTACCGACGCTCTCTTCTGGCAGGCCATCACCAACGGCACCGAGCCCGAACTCCGTTCACTCGCCATCGCTTTGTACGACGACGCGACCCGCGCAGACGCCGCCACCTCCGCCGGCCTGGTCCCCATCGCCACCGCCCGCGCAAGCCTCACCCATCCCAAGGCCCGGCGCGGAAAGCGGAGCAAATGACCCCGCAACCACGAGAAGGAACCCGTCTGTGACAACGGAATCACCGCCCGACGGCAACGGCCTGGCCACCTACGAGCGGTTCATGGCAACCGTGCGCCGCGCCTGCGCCTCACCCGAGGGCCGCGCGACCCTCCGCCAGGGCCTCGCCGACAACCTCGACAATCCCTGGCCCCTGTACATGCACCTCATGCCCGCAGGCGGCATCCCCGTCCGCAAGGACACCCCGCACCACGCCCAGCGCCAGGCCGAACTCCCGTTCCTGATGGCCGCTGCGCTGTACGCCGTCCACGACGCTCCCAACCCCCGCGCCGGCGACAAACCGCTCACCGTCCGGCAGCCCGTCCCGGCGAAGCAATGGGAGAACCTCGGCTGGTCCCTCGCCAGAGCCGCGGGGACCGGCATGCGCCGCGAAACGGCCACTGGGCTTCTCTCCCATCTGTGCGAGCTCGACCACGACACGCTGATCGCCGAACTCCCCTCCACCATCAGCCTGCTGCGCTCAAACAGAGTCCCGGTCAAGTGGCCGGTCCTGCTGCGTGACCTCATCCGCTACCAGCGCTGGGCCCCGGACGTCCGTATCGACTGGGCCCGCGCCTACACCATGCCCGCCCGCCCGAAGGAGACCAACAAGTGACCCCGCTGTACATCGACGTCCACATCATCCATTCCGCCCCCTACAGCAATCTCAACCGCGACCGGCAGGGCGCCCCCAAGACCGGGACCTACGGCGGGGTGTCACGCCCCCGGCTGTCCTCCCAGCACGGCCGCCGCCACAGCAGAACCCACATGGAAGAGGCCCTGGGAGAGCGCGCCCGCCGTACCCGCGGTACCCCCGGCGCCGTCGCCGGCCGCCTGCACGAGTCGGGCTGGGACAAGGCCACCGCCCTCGCCGCCGCGCAGATGCTCATCCTCGCCGCGGGCGTCAAGGGGCTCGGCCTGTCGGACGGCGGAGGCACCAACGCCCTGCTCTTCCTCCCGGAGAGCGCGTTCGACTCGCTGGCCGAGATCGCGGAAGCCCACCGCGACGCGCTCACGAAGGCCGCGTCCGCCGCGGCCAAGGCCATCGCCCAGGCCGCGGCGAAGGACGAAAGCTCGCCCGAGAACGACGAGTCCGACGTCGGCTTCGAGGACGAAGCAGAAGAGGAGGCCGCCGAGACCGGGCCCCTCGCCGCGGCGTACAAGAAGATCCCCGCCACGGACCGCAAGACGCTCCAGGTGTCCGTCCTGGAGGTTCTGCGCCAGCGCAACGCCTCGATCGCCGCTTTCGGGCGCATGCTGGCCAACGAGGCCGGATCCGCCGTGTCCGGAGCCGTGCAGATGGCCCACAGCATCGCCACTCACTCGGGGCCGAGCCAGATCGACTTCTTCTCAGCGGTCGACGACCTGCTCCACGAGGCCCGGCAGGAAACGGGGGCGGGCCACATGGGCGATCAGCGGTTCACCTCCGCCACCTTCTACCGCTACGCCACCCTCAACGTCCGCGAACTCATCGGCAACCTCGACGACGACACCAACACCGCCCAGCAGGTGATCGACGCGTTCCTGCGGGCCTTCCCCCTCGCGATCATGCCCGCCAAGGCATCCGGCACCGCACCCCACACCGTCCCCCACCTCATCCACATCGCCGTCCGCACCGACCGGCCCATCAACCTCGCCGGTGCGTTCGAGACGCCCGTCCCCGCCACCGCCAACGGCTACGTTCCCGCCTCCCTCGACGCCCTCAATGCCCACGCGGCCGCCCACGCCCGCATGCTCGGCACCAGCCGGATCGCCGACCACGCCCACGTCACCCTCAGCGACACCGAGTTCACCGCCCTCGGCGACCGTGTCAACGCCTTCGACGACCTGATCGCCCGCACCCTGCACAGCGTAGCCAAGCACACCAACTGAACCAGCGGGCCGCTCCGCGCCCGCGGAGACCACCCCGTCCATCCCACCAAGGAGGACCCGTGACCGGCTTTCTCATGCACCTCTCCGCCGTCCATCAAAGCTGGGGCGGTCCGGCAGACTTCAAAATCAGGCCCACCCACACCGCACCCACCAGGTCGGCCCTCACCGGCCTGCTCGCCTCCGCCCTCGGGCGCCCCCGCGACCACGACAACAGCGACCTCGCCGAACTCCGCTACGTCATCCGCGTCGACCGCCCCGGACACCGCGAGATGGACTTCCACACCATCGGCGGCGGCTACCCCAGCGAACTCACACCACCCACCGCCGCCGGCACACGCAAGAAGGACGGCGAAGGGACCATGCTGACCGAACGCTGGTACCTGGCCGACGCCGCGTTCACCGTCGCCGTCTCGGGCCCCACCCACGTCACCGCGCTCGCCGCACACGCCCTCACCGAGCCGGTGTTCGCGCCCTACCTCGGCCGCCGCTCCTGCCCCCCAGACAGCCCGCTCCTCCTTCGCACCGATCTCGACGACCCGGTCGCCGAACTCGACCGCGCGCCCCTGCATGCAGACCCTCCGCATCACGCCACCACGATCGGCATCACCTTCGTCCACGACACCCCGCCCTCCCCCGGCCTCCCGGCGACCAATACCGTCCGCGACGTCCCCGCACCCGGCCGCACCTTCACCACCCGCGACCTCTGGGAATCCCGGCGCACCCTCCCCGCCAGCCTCTGTGCCGGCCGCGGCACCCCCTGGATCACCGCCCTCACCACCTACGCGCAGCCCACCGCCCTCCCGGAGACCTCATGACCACCCCGCCCCCGACCTCCACCGTCCACCTGGCGCGCATCACCCTCAACCCCCGTTCGCGCGACGTCCACCACGACCTGCGCGACCACACCGCCCTCCACCGCCGTGTCAGCGCCCTCTTCCCCGACCAGGGCGGCGACAGTCCCCGCACCATCCACAACGTGCTGTACCGCCTCGAACGCGAGCACAACGGCGCAAGTCTCCTCGTCCAATCGACCGGCATCACCGTCAACCGCAACGCCCTCCCCGCCAACTACATGGCCGACGGCATCGACTACCGCGAGCTCACTCTGCTCCTCGACTGGGCGACGCCCGGCAGAACCGTCCGCTACCGAATCGACGCCAATCCCCTCAAGGCCGAGTTCGTCCGCGGCCGACGGGGACGCCGCGTCCCACTGACCGGAGAGGCCGCTCTCACCTGGTGGGAGCGCAAAGCCGCAGACGCCGGCCTCACCCCCCACCTCGTCCTCGACACCCCCCAGCCCCCCGTCCTCGCCACTCGCGGCGAGAAGAAGCGCGCCCACCTGGCCGTCACACGATTCGACGGCATCGCCACCGTCACCAACACAGGCGCCCTGCGCCAGGCCATCACCACCGGCATCGGCCAAGGGCGCGCCTTCGGCGTCGGGCTGCTCTCCATCGCACCGCACCGCACCTGAGTCCAGAGCGACGTCGGGCCAGAGTCCAGGCAACCGCGGATCCACGCAGCCCGACGTTCCGTCCACCACAAGACCGCTATGCCTCGGCCGGAGAGCCCTGATGATGCGACACCCTATCGATGACCGGCTGTGGGCCAAGTTCCACGGGCTCGAAGACCTGGGGCCCTACCCCGTCATCTGCCACCTGATCGACACGGCGATGATCGTCCGCGAGCTGTGGGACAACTACCTCACCGCCGGCCAACGCCACCTCATCGCCACCGGCTGGGGGATCCGCGAGTCACACGCACGGCACCTGCTCATGTTCTGGGCCGGGCTCCACGACCTGGGCAAAATCTGCCCGGCCTTCACCCACCAAGCCCAGCTGGCAGCAGCCGGCCTCCGCGCAGACCCCGCCTACTCCATGCCGGACGACAGCACCTCTATCCGCCACGAACGCGTCTCCCACCTGACCGTACCCGCGCTGCTCGCACAAGCGGGCTACCCGACCGACGGCCGCCCCCTGCGCTCGATCGCCCACCAGATCGGGCAGATCCTCGGCGGCCACCACGGCACCTACGGCGACGCCCTCGACGCTCATACCCTGGCCAGCCCCCACGACCAGGAACCCCGCGTCGGGGAGGAGGGCTGGAACGAGCAACGGGCAGCCCACCTGAACACCATGCACACCCTGTGCGCCAGCCCCGAACCCCCCACCCGGTTCGCCCCCGCGGGAACCTGCCTCATCGCCACGGGACTGATCGTCCTCGCCGACTGGCTCGCCTCCCGCATCTCCTGGGTCCGCTCCCGCCACCAGGAACGCGAGCACTCCCCCAACCCCCAGGACTGGCAAGCACACGCGCGGCGCGCCCGGAATGCCGCACCGAAGGCCCTCTCCGACGCCCAACTGGCAGCCCCGGTCTGGAAGCCGGCCGACTCGTTCACCGCGATGTTCCCGTTCATCACCCACCCCCATCCCCTCCAGACCGACCTCGCCCGGCACCTTCCCCAACACGTCAACGGTCCCGGCCTCGTCGTCATCACCGCCCCCACGGGCGACGGCAAGACGGAAACAGCGCTGTTCGCCGCACACATCCTCGGTCGCGCGTCGGGCACCGAAGGGCTCGGCGTGTTCCTGCCGACCATGGCCACCACCGACGCCATGCACACACGCATCTGCGAACACGTCGCCCAGAGCGCCGACATCCCCATGCCGGTCACCCTGCTGCACTCCATGGCCTGGCTCAACGCCACTTACAACGCCGACACCGACCGCATCCTCACCGACGCCCCCTTCTTCGCCGGGGAGTGGCTCAGAGGACGCCACTGCGGACTCCTCGCCGGCGCGGCCGTCGGCACCTGGGACACCGCAGCCCTGGCCGCATTCCCCCTCCGCCACAACGCCATGCGCTGGCTAGGCCTCACCGGCAAGACCATCATCATCGACGAGGCCCACGCCTACGACGCCTACGGACACCGTGTCACCGAACGCTTCCTGGAATGGCTGGGCCACACCCGAACCCCCGTGATCCTGCTGTCCGCCACCCTCACCGGCACCATCGCCACCCGCCTCGCCACCGCCTACCGCACCGGCGCCGGACACACCACCCTCGTCACCATCGCCCCCACCTACCCAGGCTGGACCCACATCGACGCCCAAACCGGCACCGTCACCACCAGCGACACCCTCGCAACCACCCGCGCCCGCCGCCTGGCCGTCAACCTCCACCACGTCCACCACCAAGCCGACCCGACCACCTCCGACAGCCGCCTCGCCACCATCACCCGCACCCTCCAGCCCATGATCGACGAAAGCCACGGCTGCGCAGCGATCGTCTGCAACACCGTCGCCGACGCCCAAGCCACCGCCCGCCACCTGCGGACTTCATGGACCGGCCCCGGCGCCCCACTCGTTCAACTACTCCACGCCCGAATGCCGGCAAGCCAACGCCAAGGCATCACACGTCGCATCGAAAACTGGGCAGGCAAACCCCGCGCCGCCCACACCACCGCCTCCGGCACCTACATCCCCGCCCGCGGCCGCCGCCCCACCCGACCGGTCATCGTCGTCGCCACCCAGGTCATCGAACAATCCCTCGACGTCGACTTCGACCACGTCATCACCGACCTCGCCCCCATCGCCCTCCTCCTCCAACGAGCCGGCCGCTGCCACCGCCACCCCCGCGCACACCGCCCCACATGGGCCCCCACCCCTGCCATGACCGTCCTCATCCCCACCGGGAACCTCCCACCACGCCAATGGGGCACCGTCTACAGCGAAACCCTCCTCGACCGCACCGTCACAGCCCTCCAGACCCTCCACCGCGGCATCTGCGCCATCCCCGCAGACGTCCAACACCTCGTCGACCACGTCTACACCATCGACTGGACCACCACCCCCGCTGCCAACGACCAAGCCACCGAACAAGCCCAGCGCGCCACCGCCGACACCGCCACCATCCCCACCCCCACCCGCCCCATCCGCGACCTCCGCCCCCTCACCACCATCGACAACCAAGACCTCATCGCCACCCGACTCGGCGCGGACACCACCCGCATCCTCCCCGTCTGGACCGACACCGACAGTCGAATCTGGCTCGATCGCAAAGCACGCCACCAACCCCTTCCCACCCACATCAGCCCCGCCGACACCAAAACCATCCGCAACCTGATGTCCCGCACCATCCAAATCGACCAACGCTGGCTCCAAGGACGCCACCCCGACACCGACACCCCAACCAGCTGGAGAAACATCGGCGCCCTGCGAGACGTCCTCCTCCTGCCCCAACGCACCACCCGCACAGGCACACAGCCTTACGGACTCAACGGCAGGACCATCCACCTCCACACCCTCGACGGCCTCGTACGCGACTAACAGACACTCCGCACGACACTGCACCTTGACAACAGGACCGAAGCCGAACCACGAACTCTCAGCGCAAGCAGAGGTAAACCGTGCTTGGGCCATGCGAAGACCACCAGCCAGCCATCCTCTCCGCGCGAGCGGAGGTGAGCCGCAGCTGGGGTTCACCGTCACGCACATGCCCGGGTCCTCTCCGCGAGCGGAGGTGAGCCGGCGGTGGACTGGTGGACGGGCCCAGACGTTCGGGTCCTCTCCGCGCGAGCGGAGGTGAGCCGCCGTTCACGGAGACGTGGAAGCCGGGCCCGAAGTTCTCTCCACGCGAGCGCAGCCAGACCGCCCGAGAGACAGGTGTCCCCTGGCACGCAACCGTGTCACCTCATCAACACCCCTCGCAGCGGCAGCGAGAGTGACCCCTCCCAAGCGCCCCAGCCGTTGCCACACCCTCTGACCTGCACTAACGTCGACGATCCGTCATCGCTTCCCGTGGAACCTCGCAGGGGCAAGGTTGGCAGTGCCGTCGGCGGCGACGGTGGAGACCCACGCGATCGGCAGGGGCACGACCACGGCGGTCATCAGCCGGCAGAAGGACGAGAACTGGATGGCTTGAGGGTCGAAGGCGACACGCATGATCATCCGTATCCCGCGTGCCCGTCGGATCTCCGATGGGCACGACAGACCGAACTCCACGGGTGATCGCGTTACGAGCTCGTAGGCTTCATGCTACTGAACTTGATCGGGTGTTGTCGGGCATACAGCTCATCGTGCTCCGCATGCCTTGCGCGATGATGAATCGTGTTCCCAGGCGATCGGAATCCGGTTCGTTGCACGGCGCCGGGACCGCTAGGGTCAGGCGGGTGAGTGATCCTCAGCCAGTCGTATGGCTACTTACCGGCATGCCCGGCTCAGGTAAGACCACCTTCGCGAAGGCGTTGGCACGAGGCGGTGTCGTCCGTCTGTCAGTGGATGAACAAATGACAGCCCGGCATGGACGGATCGGCAAGGACCACGCCGAGTACGAACACCTCGCGCTTCAGGCTCCCGTGATCGAGGACGTTCGGCGACAGCTCGTCGCACTCCTACGGGAAGGCCGTTCGGTAGTGCTGGATCACGGCCTGGGCACCCGTGCGGTCAGGGACGACTACAAGCAGCTGGTCACGGAGTATGGCGCCAGGTGGCGGCTCGTCCACTTCCAGGCTGATCACGATGAGTTGTTGCGGAGACTGGCCAAGCGGAACAACGAACAAGAACATGGCGTGATTTCGCCAGAGACGCTGGCCTGGATCGCCGAGCACTCTGAAGCCCCTGCGGGTGAGGGTGAAGAACCCCCGGTACTTCCAACCTCAGCCTGACAAAGCTCCCGGGCTGAGAAGGCTGCCGGTCACACAGGTCCGTCCCGGTCGATAGCCAGGCCAGATCAGGTGTCCAGCGCCAGGTCGGCGCCGGCAAGGCATCCGTCGATGAGGTGCGGCCGGTACTGGATCTTCCTGAGGCTACGCTTCACGGCGGTGGCGAGCTGGTCGAGGTTCGCGGCGGCAAGGTTGCCGATGGTCCGTTTCACCAGTGACCAGATGCCGTCCTGCGGGTTGAGGTCGGTTGCGTAGGAAGGGAAGTGGAAGACGGTCAGCCAGTCCTCGTTCGCGGCGATGAAGTCCTTCATCTGCGGCATGAGGTGGGTGCGCAGGTTGTTCCAGACCAGGACGATGGGGCCTGTGAGCTGGTTGTGGGCCCGCACGATGAGGTCGCGAAAGTCCTGCCAGGTGAAGCCCTTGGGCTCGCCTTTGCGGCCCCGGTGGACGTGGAAGCTGTAGATCAGCCGCGACCGCTCTCCGGAACGGAAGCAGGTCCTTCCCCGCCATCGAGACCCGTCCGGAGCCCCGGCCCCGGACGCGGACGACGGGCGTCTGGCCGACGCGGCCCCAGGACCTTGCGCGTGGCGGTTTCAGCGACTGGCTGGCCTCGTCCTCGAAGACGATCCAGGCACCGCGGGCCGCCGCCGTGCTTTTACCTGTGGCCACACCTCCTTCTTCCATAACTCCACTGCCTCGTCGTCACGTTCGATCGCCCGCCGAGCCGGCTGCTGCCAGGACCAGCCATGGCGTTTGAGTAGCCGCCACGTCCCCTCCACTGTGTAGCTGACGTGGAACAACCGTCCGATCAACGTCTTCACCCGGGCCAACGTCCACCGCTGGACCGCCCAGCCATGGGCGAGCGGACCACGCTCCAACTCCCGCTCCAGCCTGGCCATCTGGCAACTCGACAGCCTCGGACGCCCAGGCGAGCCCTTCGACCGGACCCCCTCCCGGCCCCGCTCCCGCCACTGCCGACGCCAGCGCTCCACCGACCGTTCGCTCACCCGAAGCGCGACCACGATCTCCCTGTTCTTCGCACCGCCCTCGAAGAGACCGACTGCCTCCAGCCGAACCCGCTCCCTAAGGGCTGTCCCGTAAAAGACCTTCGAGGCCCGCAGCGTGCTATCCCATGACAGCTCGGGCCGCGTCGAGAAAGGCCAGTCTGTTGTCCTCCAGGTAGTCGCGCACGCTCTCACCGTCGGGCAAGCCTTCCCACACGGTCCGGTTGAGGTCGAGGAAGTACTTGCGTGCCGCGTCGTGCACGGGCAGCGGAAACTGGATACGGATCAGCCGTTCCACGACCCAGAGTCTGTTCATGGAGTCTCGGGTCGTGAGGAACCAAGGGGTCATGTCGTCCCACTCGTGCGGCCGACTGAAGGCCGCACGCTCCGCCTCGGCCCCCACCTCGACGAACCGCTCCAGCAGCGTAAGCCGCTCCGCACGCCGGGCCTCCGACAACTCGGTCTGCTGCCGCCGCTGCTCCGTCCGCTCAGCCGACCGCTGCGTTGCAAACTGGACGAGGAAGGACAGCGCGCCACCGAGCGCGACGCCGCCCAACGATATGAGTGACACCCAAACTTGACCAGACATGGTAGCTATCGTTCCACGCTGTCGATCTTTAAGTGCCGCCTCTCAGTCGATCTTTGAGTCGCTGCGAACATGGTCAGTCGTTGCGCAGTTTGCTCGTCTATCCAGTGAGGGTGAGGTTGTGCAGGCGGGCGATGCCGAGCATGGCGTGGTGGACACCGTCGCCCTTGAGGCGGCAGTCGCGGAGGATCTTCCAGGTCTTCATGCGGGCGAAGGCGTGCTCGACGCGAGCCCGGATCTGCTTGTGCGAGCGGTTGTGTTCCTGCTTCCAGTCGGGGAGTTCCTCACCGGCCCGGCGGCGGTGCGGCATCACCAGGCCGGTTCCCGGATAGCCGCCGTCGGCGATCGTCACGGTCTTCCCGACAGCGGTCTTGGCCCCGGATTCCTCCCACGCCCTGCAGTCGTTGCGGTTACCGGGCAGGGGCTGGCCGACCACGACGATCAGACGGGTGTCGGCATCGATGACGACCTGGTGGTTGGTGGAGTACCTGTAGTTCTTGGACTGTTCGGCGATCGTGTGGTCGCGGGTGGGGACCAGGGTGCCGTCCACGATGAGTACCGTGTCTTTCCCGAAGCGACGCCTGGGCTGGAGCGCGAGGAGCGGGCCAAGTTGGTCGATGATCCGGTCGGCCGCCGACTTCGAGACTCCGAAGAGCGGGGCTATCTGGCGCATCGTCAAGTTCGTCCGCCAGTACGCCGCGACCAGCAGTACCCGGTCCCCCAGCGGCAGCCCCCACGGCCGCCCCTTACGCACCGCGTCCGCACCCTCGCGGCGCAGCGCGGTCACCAACTTCCCGAAGCATCGTGGGCTCATCCCGGTGAACGGGGCTATCCAGGACGGCTCCGACGCCGTGATCACACCAGACACAGCGAGATCATCTCAACTGCTGGCCATTCGCGGTGGCTTCTCGCGGCTGGCTTCGTTCGCTTTCAGTAGCAGCGTTCGCCTGATTGCTTGAGCAGCGGTGGCCCGTGAGCCAGGAGTGTGGGTAGTGGAGACTGCTTTGCGCCCTGTGCGATCGGCATGGATGCTGGCTCGCCGGAGGTACTGAAGATGATCAACGTTGTGTTGAAGCTGTCAGCCCGTGATTTGGTGCATGCGGACCTGGCGTCGTGCGGGTGGGCAGGGTCTGACCGCCACCTGGCCGGCGTCGCAAAGCAGTTGGAACGTGCCCGGATCGGCGAGGTCGACTACCTTGCGGTCTGCCCTGCAATGGACATCCCTGTGGCGAAGGGCGGCGTCGACTACCAGGCCAAGGAGGGTGTCGGCACTTTGTGGCAGCTGGCAGTCCACCCCGCATTACAGTCGTGCGGGATCGGCACGTTCCTTGTTGAAGCCGCAGAACTGCGGATCAGGAACCGCGGTCTGCGGCAGGCCGAGCTCGGTGTGGAGGAAAGCAACCCCCGGGCACGTGCGCTATACGAAAGGCTGGGTTACGTCGCGTACGACCGTCAGCCGGACTCGTGGGACGAGCAAGCCCCTGATGGATCGTTGCGCCGCTACGAAACGATGTGCACGTTGATGCGGAAGGAACTCACGTAGCCTCAGTCACCTTCGCGGGATCTGTCAGCGGACGCGTCGTCCTTCGCCCTGCACGTGCATGCCAAGGCACGTGCAGGCCAAGGCACGTGCGTGCTCGATGGACCCAACCGGAGCCTGTGGGGCGGCTCGCCCGACGGTGAGAGTGTGCGGGGCGTGGCGACGCAGCCCGAGCGGTCACGAGATAGCCCACCACTGACCCCAACGATCTTTTACGGGACAGCCCTTAGCAGCCCTCTTCACGTCGTTCAAGCCGCCGCCCTGCGCGTATCTCACAAACCACAATTACCGACCAGCCCTACGCACCGTCAGGCAAATGCCCCGACATCACTCAATCAAGTTCAGTATCAACTCGTACGAATTACGCAGGATATTCGGCCCCGCCAACCGAACTAGCGGTTGAACCATAGCTACTTCGGTTCCCGACCGTGTCCTTATCAGCCCCCGGTGGTGAAGGTTGAGCTGCGCTTCGACCGGCCTTCCACTCGTCGCATTGCGTCAGGTCCCAAAGGGAGAGAAAGCACCCCCAGGAGCCAGACCGCGTGAGAGGTGGGCCAGCCTTGGGTGCGGCGAGCACTTGAACCGTAGCGCTCCAGCTATGCCATTCTTCGACCGAGCGATTCCCTCTCGGCAGAGCGTTCCGGAGTGGCATCCGCAGAGGCACCCAAACTTCTCACTGTGCTCCGGGTTCGCGCTTTTACGGCAACCGCACCGTTCTGACTGGCCCTTCAGGGATGCCAGACCATTGGATGCGGAACCGGGATCCCCTATTCGTATCGCGATCTCATCTTCAAGGAGGGTTCACGCGACCCCTTCCCGCCCCGCAGGTCCATCACACCTCTGCGAAGGCAGGGTTTTGGCGATGGCTTCGTCGATCAGGCTGTCGCGAGAAATGAGTGTCCACGTCGCACCGGAGGCTGTTCGATCGATGAGGAGCTCCGCCATCGGGACTGCACTTTCCTGCTCATCGATCCAATTCACTTCAATCTCTCTCTTCTTGTCAGAATCTTGCTCTCCACCCTCCCTCTGGCGTCCGGCTTGGCCGCGCCGAATATCTGGGATAGTGAGGCTCGATCGAGTAGATGATCTTTTCTTCAGCGGACCACCCACTCGAGCCCTCCGTTACAGCATGTCCGTCGGGTCTGTTCGGGCCCGTGCATGAACCCGGGCACCCAACGCACAGGTGCCTTGGCAGGGAAGAGAGTCACCCGGACACCGAAATCAATCAGGATCTCTTTCCGGGCCTGTACATCCGGTGCGCGGAACCAGCGGTCCGCGACGGTCTCACCCGTCGGCCGCCGGACCATGCCTGGTGTTGCTGAGGCTCGGTCTCAAGCGCGGCAAGTTCACGGCCCAGGGCCGCGTAGCGCTCACGGAACCAAGAGGCGTCATCCGAGGAGTCGTACAGCCCAGCCTCTCGGTCGGCTCGAAGCCGCACACGGTTGGCCCGCGTCTCGGCGATGCGCTCGGGTATCCCGTCTCCGGGGTCGTGCACCGTCTCGAAGCTCAGGCCATCGCCTAGCTTGCGAAGAAACCATTCCTCGACGTAGGAGTCGAGGAGGTGGGCCTGGATCAGTGGCGAGGGACGGCAGTTCTGGGACTGTAGCGACCCCTTGTTCCGGGTGGTGCAGGTGTAGCGCGGAGGCGCGTCCTTTGACGTCTGGGTGTAGAGCCGGGCGTGGCACTGCCCGGGCGGGTGCGGCTCGACGTGGTCGACCTTGCCCCCCATGACCTTCCACACGTACTGGAAGCCGTAGGACGGCTTGCCCTTCGGCCGGCCTGCTGCCCTGATCTTGACCGTGGCGTCGCGGTTGCGGCGCTGGATCGCGCGCAGTTCCATCTGCGCGCCCCAGGCTTCCATGGTGAACCGGTTCTCGTCTGCCGAGTCGTCCAGCTCCCACGGACCGTCGTGTCCGTACGTGACGAGCATCTTCTTCTCGTCCCGCATCTTGTATCCAGTGTTCAGGCAGTCGACGACGTTGCGCCCCAGCCGATCTACGGCGGCCGCGACGAGACCGTCATAGGGGCCCTTCTCGTCACGGAGCCAGGAACCCAGCTTCGGGCGGGACACGGGGTCAGTGGCGCCCGAGACTTCCCAGTCGTCTGCCCAGCCAATGATGTGCGCGCCCACGGACGCGGCAGCAGCAAGCACATTCTCCCGCTGGCGCTCAGGGGACGAAGTCGCCAGCTTCACGCGCGACAGTCGCCGCACTCCGAGCAGGCATTTGCCACATCCGTCGTAGGGACGCTCGATCGCATGTGGGGCCATACCGCGCGAGACTCTCTCCGCTCGCGCACGCATGGTACGGAGAAGCGGCGGCACAACACCTGGGAGCGATCTTGGTCAGCCCAGGAAGCTCAACCGCACCTGACGGTCCGTATTATCGATGTTCGTATCGACCAGACACACCGACTGCCACGTCCCCAGTTCCAGCCGCCCCCCGATCACCGGCAGTGTCGCGTGCGGCGGGACGAGGGCGGGGAGTACGTGGTCGCGGCCGTGTCCGGGGCTGCCGTGGCGGTGCTGCCAGCGGTCGTCGGAGGGAAGCAGGGTGTGGAGGGCGGCCAAAAGGTCCTCGTCGCTGCCCGATCCGGTTTCGAGGAGGGCGATACCGGCGGTCGCGTGCGGGACGAAGACGTTGAGCAGGCCGTCCCGGGCGGCTGCGGTCCGGGCGAGGAACTGCGCGCAGTCACGCGTCAGGTCGGTGACCGTCTCCGCCGATCCGGTGGTGATGTGCAGGACGCTGGTGGTGAAGGCAGGGGGCATGTACCCATCCTCCCGCCCCTCTGCCGAGATCGCCCGTCCACGTGCCGAGACACCATTGACCGTGTCGGCCGCGGCTGACTACGTTCGGCACCATGGTGCGTTCAGCTCTGCTCACTACGCGCGGTCACATCGACCTGCTGCGGGTGGCTTCCGCCGCGTGTTGTCGCGGCTGCTGACGTCTTTTCCGCACATCGCTTCCGCCGGTGAGCGGGCACTTCGCCCGTCTTCACCCGCCGCCGTACGTGTCTGCACGTACGCGCCCCGGTGCCCTCCACCTCGTCGACCGCGTGTCGTGACCCCCGCGCCGTAGCAGCGGCACGGCGTCACCCGCGACCGGGGTCGAGGTGCTCCTCCCCTGTCCGTGGACTGCTCGTGGAGCCCTCATGACCATCGGCCATGCCCTCTCTCCACCGGATACATCGCCGGAATCCGCCGGTGAGGAATCGCTTTCGTCCAGGAGCCCGTCGCTCGATCTGGAGCCGGTCGTCCGCGCCTCCGCCCGGGGTGCGCTCCTGCGCGCGGTGCCCCGTGGGATCCGCCGGACCTTCGGGCCGCTGCTGCTTCTCGTGCTGTGGCAGGTGCTCAGCGCCACCGGGGTTCTGCACCCCGACGTACTCGCGTCACCCGGCACCATCGCCCGTGCCGCCGCGGATCTGATCGCGGACGGGACGCTGCCGTCGGCGATGGGGATCTCGTTGCGGCGGGTGGCCGTGGGGCTGGTCGTCGGGGGTGTCGTCGGCACGGCGCTCGCGCTGGTCTCCGGGCTCTCACGGCTCGGCGAGGATCTCGTGGACGCGAGCGTGCAGATGCTGCGCACCGTTCCCTGGGTCGGGCTGATCCCCCTGTTCATCATCTGGTTCGGGATCGGTGAGGCACCGAAGGTGGCGCTCATCGCGCTCGGTGTGGCCTTTCATCTGTATCTCAATGTGTATGCGGGCATTCGCGGGGTCGACGCCCATCTCATCGAGGCAGGCGAATCGTTGGGGCTCGGCCGTTGGGGACTGATCAGGCATGTGGTGCTGCCGGGTGCGCTCCCAGGAGCGATGACGGGGCTGCGCTATTCGCTCGCCACCGCGTGGCTGGCGCTGGTCTTCGGTGAGTCCGTCAACGCCGATGCCGGGATCGGTTTCCTGATGAATCAGGCCCGGGAGTTCTTCCGCACCGACGTCATCGTCGTCTGCCTGGTCGTCTATGCCTGCCTCGGCCTCGCCGCCGATGCCGTCGTCCGCCTACTCGAAAGGCTGCTGCTGCAATGGCGACCGACCTTCACGGGAAAGTGAACTCCCCCGCACCGGCCGACCGGCCCGGGCCCGCCGTGCGGGTCGAGGGGCTGACCCGTTCCTTCGACGGACGCGCCGTCATCGACGGGCTCGATCTCACGCTGCGCGCCGGGGAGTTCACCGCCCTCCTCGGACGCAGCGGCTGCGGCAAGTCGACCCTGCTGCGGGTGCTGGCCGGGCTGGACCGGGAGATCGAGGGCACCGTGCTCGTCCCGAAGCGGCGTGCCGTCGCCTTTCAGGCACCCCGGCTGATGCCGTGGAAGAGGGTCTGGCGCAATGTGCTGCTGGGACTGCCGGGAAAGCCGGAACGGGCGGTCGCCGAACGCGCGTTGGCGGAGGTCGGGCTGCGGGAACGGTCGGGGGCCTGGCCCAGGACGCTCTCCGGTGGTGAGGCACAGCGCGCGTCTCTGGCTCGGGCGCTGGTGCGGGAGCCCGATCTGCTGCTGCTCGACGAACCGTTCGGCGCGCTCGACGCGTTGACCCGGATCAGGGCCCAGCAGCTGGTGGCCGAGCTCTGGCAGCGGCGTGGCTGCGCCGTGCTGCTGGTCACGCACGACGTGGACGAGGCGCTGCTGCTGGCCGACCGTGCGCTGGTCATGCGGGACGGTGCGATCGCGTACGAGACGCCCGTCGCCCTGGACCGGCCGCGCGCGGTGGGCAGTCCCGAGTTCGCCGCACTGCGTTCCCGGTTGTTGTCGGAGCTGGGCGTCGATACCGCCGCCGCACCCGCCGAAACCGCCTGAACAGCGACCCGCCGATCACCGACCTCCGGCGGCGCACGGGAGTCCCCGCGCGCCCCGAGAAGAGAGAAGCCGATGAGAAGCCGAACCCTGCCGGCCCTGCTCCTCCCCCTCACCCTGCTGCTGGCCGCCTGCGGCGGAGCCACGTCCGCCTCCACCGCGGACAACACCGACGGGAAGAGTGGTGTCGTCCTCCGTGTCGGCGACCAGAAGGGAGGCTACGAAGCGATCCTGCGTGCCTCCGGTGAACTGGACGACCTCGACTACCGGATCACCTGGTCGACCTTCACCTCGGGCCCGCCCCTGCTCGAAGCGATCAACGCCGAAGCTGTGGACATCGGGGGTGTCGGCAACACTCCGCCGGTCTTCGCCGCGGGGTCCGACTCCAAGATCGTCGTGGTGGGGGCCAGTCACGGCTCGTCCGCCGGTGAGGCGATCGTGGTCCCGAAGGATTCGCCGCTGCGGAGTCCGGCACAGCTCAAGGGCCGGTCGATCGCGGTGGCGCAGGGCAGTTCGGCCCACTACCAGCTGGTGGCCTCGCTGAAGAAGGCGGGACTCGGCATCTCGGACGTGAAGCTGAAGTACCTCCAGCCCGCCGACGCCCTGGCCGCCTTCAGCCGGGGCAAGGTCGATGCCTGGGCCATCTGGGATCCGTACACCTCGCAGGTGCTCCGCACCACGAACGCCCGGGTACTGACCACCGGTGAGGGCGTGGTGAACGGCCTCAGCTTCCAGGTGGCCTCGCCCTCCGCGCTGAAGGACGACAAGAAGTCCCGGGCCATCGGTGACCTGCTGCGCCGTCTGGAGCGTGCGCAGAGCTGGGTCTTCGAGCACCCGGAGGCGTGGGCGAAGGTCTGGGCGAAGGAGACCGGGCTGCCGTACGAGGTCGCCCTGGACTCGGTCGAGCGCAGCCACGGAACCCGGGTGCCCGTTGCCGTCGACACTGCCGCGGTCGCGTCCGAGCAGGCGATCGCCGACACCTTCGCCGATCTGAAGCTCGTTCCGCGGCGCTTCGCCTTCAAGGACTACGTCGACGCCCGCTTCAACCGTGATCTGCCCCCGTCCTCCACCACTCCCCGTTCGTACGGAAAGGCCTCGTCATGAATGTTCATCTGCATTGGTTCCTGCCCACGGGCGGTGACGGACGTACGCTCGTCGACCGGCACGCCTACACCGACGGCGGGATCAAGCGGAGCCGGATCACTCCGGTGAGCGGGGTGCGCGCACCCGACATCGAGTATCTGGCGCAGATCGCGAAGGCCGCCGAGCAGCTGGGGTTCGAGGCCGTGCTGACACCCACCGGGACCTGGTGCGAGGATGCCTGGCTGACGACAGTGGCGCTGGCGCAGCACACCGAACGCCTGAAGTTCCTCGTGGCGTTCCGGCCGGGGGCGATCTCACCGGTGCTCGCCGCGCAGATGGCGGCGACGTATCAGCGGATCACCCGGGGACGGTTGCTGCTCAATGTGGTGACGGGCGGCGATGCCACGGAGCAGCGGCGCTTCGGCGACCATCTCGACCACGACCGGCGCTATGCGCGGACCGCCGAATTCCTCTCGGTGGTGCGCGGCGCGTGGAGCGGGCGGCCCTACGACTTCGACGGTGAGCACTACCAGGTGGAGGGCGGGCTGACCGCGCTGCCGCCGGACCCGCTGCCCGACATCTTCTTCGGCGGGTCGTCGGCAGCGGCCGGTCCGGTGGCCGCCGCTCATGCCGATGTCTATCTGACCTGGGGCGAACCGCCGGCCGCGGTCAAGGAGAAGATCGACTGGATCCGCGGCCTGGCAGAGGAAGAGGGCCGTACGGTCCGCTTCGGCATCCGGCTGCACACCATTTCCCGCGACTCGTCGCGGGAGGCGTGGGCGACGGCGGACCGCTTGCTGGACGATCTCGACCCCGAGACGGTCGCCGCCGCTCAGCAGGCGTTGGGGCGGAGCGAGTCGGTCGGGCAGCAGCGCATGCTGGCCCTGCACGGCGGCTCACGCGACAAGCTGGAGATCGCGCCGAACCTGTGGGCCGGTGTCGGTCTGGTACGGGGCGGTGCGGGCACCGCGCTGGTCGGCAGTCACGCCGAGGTCGCCGACCGGATCGAGGAGTACCACTCCCTGGGCGTGGAGCACTTCGTGCTGTCCGGTTATCCGCATCTGGAGGAGGCGTACTGGTTCGGCGAGGGCGTGACGCCCGAGCTGGCGGCGCGTGGTCTGCTGACCACCGTACCGGCGTCGCCGCTGCTCAAGGTGCCTGCGGCGAACGGCCGACCGGCCTCCGCGCCGGGCGGGGCACCTCTCTTGATCGCCGGCGGTCGGTGAGCCGAGTGGTGCGGTGAGCCGAGTGGGGCCGTAAGCCCCTGGGGTCGTAAGCACTGGGGTCGTGAGCCCAGTGACCCGCGAGCCGTGCCCGGCGGTCGGCCGGTGGTCACCCTGCGCCGGTCCGGCGTCGGCCGTGCGTCGCCGCAGCGGTCGGGCGGTCGGTCGGGCGGTCGGGCGGTCGGGCGGTCGGCCGTGCGTCGCCGCACCGGTCCGGCGGTCGGGCCGTCGGCCGATGTGAGGGAACCATGCCGGGGCGCGGGAAGATCCCCGGCCCCCGAGAAGTTGGTAGAAGCGTGAACAACTTCGGGGTGGTCGCGGCAGTACGCACAGTCGATGTCGTCGTCATAGGCGCCGGACAGGCAGGACTGTCCGGCGCCTACCACCTGCGACGCGCCGGACTGGAACCCGACCGCGACTTCGTCGTGCTCGATCACGCCCCGCACCCCGGCGGCGCCTGGCAGTTCCGCTGGCCCTCGCTGACGTACGGCAAGGTCCACGGCATGCACGCGCTGCCGGGCATGGAACTCACCGGAGCCGACGACAGCCGCCCCTCGTCCGAGGTGATCAGCGCGTACTTCGCCACCTACGAGCGCACCTTCGACCTGCGCGTTCACCGGCCGGTCGAGGTGAGTGCCGTGCGCGAGGGAGACGGCGGACGGCTGCTCGTCGAGACGTCGGAGGGGACGTACGCCACCCGCGCCCTGATCAACGCCACCGGCACCTGGGACCGGCCGTTCTGGCCCCGCTGTCCGGGCCAGGAGACCTTCCGAGGGCGGCAGCTGCACACCGCGAACTATCCGGGGCCCACCGAGTTCGCCGGACAGCGCGTGGTGGTGGTCGGCGGCGGCGCCTCCGGCACGCAACATCTGATGGAGATCGCCCAGGTGGCGGCCGAGACGTACTGGGTCACGCGCCGGCCGCCCGTCTTCCGTGAGGGACCGTTCGGCGCGGAAGAGGGGCGCGCCGCCGTGGCACTGGTGGAGGAGCGGGTGCGGCGCGGGCTGCCGCCGCAGAGCGTGGTGAGTGTGACCGGACTCCCGCTCAACGACGCGATCCGGCGCGCCCGCGAAGAGGGCGTGCTCGACCGGTTGCCGATGTTCGACCGGATCACGCCGGGCGGCGTGGCATGGGATGACGGCCGGACGGTCGACGCGGATGTGATCCTCTGGGCGACGGGGTTCCGGGCCGCCATCGATCATCTCGCGCCGCTGAAGCTGCGCGAGCCGGGCGGCGGCATCCAGGTGGAGGACACACAGTCAGTACGGGACGAGCGCATCCATCTCGTCGGATACGGGCCGTCCGCCAGCACGATCGGCGCCAACCGGGCGGGGCGGTCCGCAGTGCGTGCGATCACCCGGCTGCTGGACACGCCCGAGCCGGAGCGGACCCCCGAGCCGGAGCGGATCCCTGAGCCGGTGTGGACCCCCGAGCCGGAGAGGACCCGTGAGCCGGAGCGGATCCCGGAGCCGGTGTGGACCCCTGAGCCGGTTCCTGCCGTGACCCGATCTCCGATACCTGGCATGACCCCATGAACAGAACATACGAACAGGGGATCGGGTGTTCGCTGGAACGCGTGATCGTTTCGCTGTTCGTTGCTCAACTCCGCCGGGCTGGTTGATGATTACAGGGCGCAAGCGACGGGCTGCAGACCGCGACTGCGCAGTCCCACATATGCACCGCGTACAAGGAGAATCACCGAATGAACGTCATCACCAACCTGCTGGCCGGCATCGTCCACTTCGTGGGTTGGCTCGTCTGACCATTGCTCCACCCGGCGCCGTCGCTTCCCGTCCCACGGGAGCGGCGGCGCCGCCGCGTGTACGGTCTCGGCGCAGCATGTCCGCTCCCATCGATCAGCTTGCCGCGGGAGCCAGTTGGCTGTCGCGCCGGACCAGGGCGGCATAGCGGCCACCCTGCTGAAGGAGTTCGTCATGGGTGCCGCGCTCGGCGGTCCGGCCGCCGTCCAGGACGACGATCTGGTCGGCGTCGCGGACGGTGGAGAGCCGGTGCGCGATGGTGATGGTGGTGCGCCCCGCGGACAGCGCGTCGATCGCCTCCTGGACAGCGAATTCGGTACGGGTGTCGAGGGCGCTCGTCGCTTCGTCGAGCACGAGGACGGGCGGGTCGCGCAGGATCGTACGGGCGATGGCGAGGCGCTGCTTCTCACCGCCGGAGAAGCGGTAGCCGCGTTCACCGACCAGGGTGTCGTAGCCGTCGGGCAGTGAGGCGATGTGGTCGTGGATCTGCGCCGCACGAGCGGCCGCCTCGATTTCGGCGTCCGTCGCGTCCGGCTTGGCGAAGCGCAGGTTCTCGGCGACCGAGGCATGGAAGAGATAGGTCTCCTGGGAGACCACGCCCACGGCCCGCGCCAGGGTGTCGAAGTCCAGATCGCGCACGTCGACGCCGTCGAGCGTGACCCGGCCGCCGGTGACGTCGTAGAGCCTGGGCACCAGATAGCTGAGCGTGGACTTGCCGGACCCGGTCGGACCGACGACCGCCAGGCTGCCTCCGGCCGGCACGGTCATATCGATGCCGGTAAGGGTGGGGCCGCTCTTCTCGTCGTAACTGAAGTCGACGTCCTCGAAGCGGATCTCACCGCGGATCCTCTCCAACCGGACGGGGTTCTCGGGCTCGGTGATGTCCACCTTGAGGTCGAGGTACTCGAAGATCCGCTGGAAGAGCGCGAGGGACGTCTGCATCTGCACGCCGGTGGAGAGCAGGCTCACGGCGGGCCGGAAGAGACCCTGCTGGAGCGAGACGAAGGCGACGAGCGTGCCGATGGAGACGGTGGGGCCGCCGGCCTGCAGGGCCAGGCCCGCTGCCCAGTAGATGACGGCGGGCATGGCGGCCATGACGATGCCGATCGTCGACATCCGCCACCGCCCGGCCATGCTGGAGCGCACTTCGAGGTCGACCAGCTTCTCGGACTCCTCGGCGAAACCCTTGGTGAGGGAGTCCGCCCGGCCCATCGTCCGGCCGAGCAGGATGCCACTGACCGAGAGCGACTCGGTGACCGTGGCCGCCATCGAGGCCATCTGCTTCTGACGCCGGGTGGTGATCTTCTTGCGCTCGCGGCCCACCTTGCGGCTGATCCAGACGAAGACCGGAAGCAGCAGGAGCGAGACGAGGGTGAGCCGCCAGTCGAGCGCCAGCATGGCGACGACCGTGGCGACGACCGCCGTGAGGTTGGAGACCAGCGACGTCGCCGTGGAGGTGACGGTCGCCTGCATGCCGCCGATGTCATTGGCGATGCGGGACTGCACCTCGCCGGTGCGGGTCCTGGTGAAGAAGGCGAGCGGCATCCGCTGGAGCTGGGCGTAGACCGCGGTGCGCAGGTCATGCATGACGCGCTGGCCCACCGTGGTGGAGATCAGGGTCTGCAGGACGCCGAAGACGCTGTTCATCACAGCGGTGACGACCATGCCGAGGGCGAGCAGCGACAGCAGTCCCGTACGCCCCTGGGGGATGGCGGTGTCCAGGATCTCGCGCAGCAGGAAAGGAGAGGCGACCGACACCAGCGACGCGGCGCCGACGAGCAGCCCGACCAGCGCGAGCCTGCCTCGGTAGGGACGGAAGAGGCGCAGGATGCGACGCACCTCGGCGGGCGGGCGACTCCCGTCCGGAGAGGGGGGCGTCCAGTTGATTTCTTCGGGTTTCATGGGCTCCTTCGTCGGGCGTGCGGCAACTCCGCGCAGGACCAGGGTCTCGGAACTGAGTCTCGGAACTGAGTCTCGGAACTGAGTCTCGGAACTGAGTCTCGGAACTGAGTCTCGGAACTGAGTCTCGGAACGGGGCCTCGGAACGGAGCCTCGGAACGGGACAGCCCGGAACAGGCAGAGCGTGCAACTCAAAGCTTTCGAGAGCATAGCTCATTGTTACCTATACTCACAATGCACAAGGTCCTGATATTGTTCCGCCCATGGACTCCTCCGACGCCGACGGCGTCCTCGCCGAGCAGTTGCTGCGGGTGACCCGCAGGCTCCAGCGGATTCAGAGCCGCCAGCTGGAACCGATCGGTATCACTCCCGCACAGTTCCGGCTGCTGCGCACCGTCGCTCATTACGACGGCCCGCCCCGGATGGCGGACCTCGCGCAGCGCCTGGATGTGGTTCCTCGTGCCGTGACCAGCCTGGTCGACGGCCTGGAGGCCAGCGGCCGGGTGCGCCGCGCCCCCGATCCGGACAGCCGCCGGGTGGTCCGGATCGAGATCACCGAGGAGGGTCTCGCCACCCTCCGGTCGCTGCGCGACGCGCGCCGGGCCGCCGCGGAGGAGATCCTGGCTCCATTGACCGCCGATCAGCGCGAGGTGCTGGGCGGGCTGCTGTCCGCCCTGGTCAACGGAATGCCGCAGCGCCGCTGCTGAACCCGCGGACCGGCGCGTCCACCCGCCGGGTGCCGCGCGAGGGCCGCCGCCGTACCGAAACGAACAGCCGAGGAGAGCCCGACATGCCACTGCTGGAGCCGAAGCCGGAAGCACTCCGCCCCGGTGCGGCGCGCACTCCGTCCCCGGACCGGGTTCATGACGCGCAGGCCCAGGGCACGCCCGAGCCGCTGCGCAGCGAGCTGACCGGGCTGCTGGGGCCGGAGAAGGTGCTGTGGAAGATCTCCGACCTGGTGAAGTACGCGTCCGACGCCAGTCCCTACCGGTTCGTCCCCCAGGTCGTCGTGGTTCCGGAGGACATCGACGACATCTCGGCGATCCTTTCGTACGCGCACGGCCGGGGCCGCGAGGTCGTCTTCCGGGCGGCCGGCACCAGTCTGAACGGCCAGGCCCAGGGCGAGGACATCCTGGTCGACGTACGCCACCACTGGACGGGCATCGAGGTCCTGGACGGCGGCGCGCGGGCCCGCGTCCGGCCGGGTACGACCATCCTGCGGGCCAACGCCACCCTCGCCCGGCACGGTCGGCTGCTGGGCCCCGACCCGGCCAGCGCCATCGCCTGCACCATCGGCGGAGTCGTCGCCAACAACGCCTCCGGAATGACCGCGGGAACGACGCGCAACGCCTACCGCACCGTCTCCTCCCTCACCTTCGTGCTGCCGAGCGGCACGGTCGTCGACACGGGCGACCCCGCGGCCGACGAGGACCTGGCCCGTGCCGAGCCGCTGCTGTGCGAGGGCCTGCTGGCGCTGAAGGCGGAGATCGAGGCCGATCCCGGGCTCACCGCCCGGATCCGCGCCAAGTACGAGATCAAGAACACCAACGGCTACCGACTCGACGCCTTCCTGGACGGCTCGACGCCCGTCCAGATCCTTCGGGGACTGATGGTCGGCTCGGAGGGCACCTTCGGCTTCATCTCCGAAGTCGTGTTCGACACTCTGCCACTGGACCGCCACGTCTCCACCGCCCTGCTGTTCTTCCCCTCCCTGACCTCGGCCGCGGCCGCCGTGCCCCGCTTCAACGAAGCAGGGGCGATCGCCGTCGAGCTGATGGACGGCAATACGCTGCGCGCGTCGGTGAGCGTCCAGGGTGTGCCCGCCGACTGGGCCGAGCTGCCCAAGGAGACCGCGGCGCTGCTGGTCGAGTTCCGGGCTCCGGACGAGGCGGGCCGGGAGGCGTACGAGCGCGCGGCGGCAGCCGTCGTCGAAGGGCTCGACCTGGTCGTGCCCGTGGCCTCGGTCAGCAATGAATTCACACGCGACGCGAAGGTGATCTCGGGCTACTGGAAGGCCCGCAAGGCGTTCGTCACCGCGGTCGGCGGCTCCCGGCCCTCGGGGACGACGCTGATCACGGAGGACTTCGCGGTGCCGCCCTCCCGCCTGGCCGATGCCTGCGAGTCCCTCCTCGCGCTCCAGGCGGAGCACGGATTCGACGCCGCCGTCGCCGGCCACGCGGCCCACGGCAATCTGCACTTCCTGCTGGCCTTCGACGCGGCGCAGCCGTCCGACGTCGACCGCTACGCCGCGTTCATGGACGACTTCTGCCGACTGACCGTGGAGCGCTTCGACGGCTCCCTGAAGGCGGAACACGCCACCGGCCGCAACATCGCGCCCTTCCTGGAACTGGAGTGGGGCCCGAAGGCGACCGGGTTGATGTGGCGCACGAAGCAGATCATCGATCCCGACGGGGTCCTGGCTCCCCGCATCGTCCTCGACCGCGATCCGAAGGCCCACCTGCGCGGGTTGAAGACCATTCCCGAGGTCGAGCCGATCGCCGACCCCTGCATCGAGTGCGGCTTCTGCGAGCCCACCTGTCCCAGCCACGACCTGACCACCTCACCGCGCCAACGCATCGTGCTGCGCCGGGAGATGATGCGGCAGCAGGGCGGCTCGCCGGTCGAGGCACATCTTCTCGACGCATACGGCTACGACGCCGTCGACACCTGTGCGGGCGACTCGACGTGCAAGCTGGCCTGCCCGGTCGGCATCGACACCGGAGCCCTGATGAAGGACTTCCGCCACCAGCGCCACTCGCCGCGCGAGGAACGGATCGCGGCGCTCACCGCGAAGAACTTCAAGGCGGTGGAGGCGGCGGCCCGGCTCGCGGTCGCCGCGGCCGACCGGATCGGGGACCGGCTGGGAGACGGGCCGCTGGAAACCATCACCGGGCTCGCCCGCAAGGCCGTACGCCCCGATCTGGTGCCCGAATGGCTGCCCGAGATTCCCGGCGCCGCCGCCCGGAAGCTGCCTCGTACCTCCCGCGTCGGGGCGAGCGCCGTCTACTACCCGGCATGTGTGAACCGCATCTTCGGCGGTCCCGAGGGCCACCGCGGCCCGTCGCTTCCGCAGGCCGTCGTGGCCGTCTCCGCCCGCGCCGGAAAGCCGGTGTGGATCCCGGACGATGTCGCGGGGACCTGCTGCGCGACGATCTGGCACTCCAAGGGGTACGACGACGGCAACACCGTCATGGCCAACCGCATCGTGGAAGCGGCCTGGGGCTGGACGGCCGGCGGGAAACTGCCCCTGGTCGTCGACGCCTCGTCGTGCACGCTGGGCATCGCCCATGAGGTGGTGCCGTATCTCACGGACGACAACAAGGAGTTGCACCGGGAGCTGACGATCGTCGACTCCCTGGTCTGGGCGGCCGACGAGTTGCTTCCCGAGCTGACCGTGCTCCGCAAAATCGATTCGGCGGTCCTGCATCCGACGTGTTCCATGCAGCATCTGGACGACGTGGAGCACCTGCGCACGGTCGCGGAGGCCTGCGCGGAGGAGGTCGTGATCCCCGACGACGCCGGGTGCTGCGCCTTCGCGGGCGACCGCGGCATGCTCCACAAGGAACTCACGGCCTCCGCGACGGCGAAGGAGGCCGCCGAGGTGAACGCGCGGGAGTACGACGCCCATCTCTCGGCCAACCGGATGTGCGAGATCGGTATGGACCGGGCCACGGGGCAGACGTACTACTCGGTGCTGATGGAGCTGGAGCGGGCCACGCGGCCAGGGGCCGTTGTGCGCTGATCTCCGCGACCGTCCGGTGACCGGCCCTTCCCGGGTCGGCCGGCGTTCCCGCTGATGTTCCCGAGAGCCGGGTGGGCTCGGTCATGGCCGAGCCCACCCGGCTTTTGCCGTGCACGAAAGTCCATGGTTTGGGAGCAGGAGTCCAATCGTTCCCCTTGCGTATCAGCAGGCTCAACTACCAAGGTCCTTGACGAGGTTCATTCACCAGCCGCGCACGTCAGACCCCCCTTCTGGAGGATCGATGAACGACGCAGCACAGCAGAAAGACGGCACGCAGGACGGCGACGAGGGCTCGATGAGCCGCCGCTCGGTCCTGTGGACGAGCGCATCCGTGGCCGGTGCCGGGCTCGGACTCGGCGGTCTCGGCAGCGGCACCGCGTCCGCGGCCCCCGCCCGGAGCCCGGAGGCCGCCGGCACGGAACAGGCGACAGCTCCCGAGCGCCAGGGACGCACGATGGTGGGAGTGCCGTTCGACCGGCGCTCCACCGTCCGGGTCGGCCTGGTCGGTCTCGGCAACCGCGGTGGCAGCATGATCGATCTCTTTCTCGCCGTCAGCGGCGTTCAGGTCGTCGCCGTCTGCGATCCGGTCAGGGCCAAGGCCGAACGGGCCGCCGCGAAGGTGACGGCCGCGGGGCAGCCGGCGCCCGCCGTCTACACCAACGGCGAGGACGACTACGAGAATCTCTGCAAGCGCGGGGACATCGACTTCGTCTATGTCGCGACGCCCTGGGACTTCCACTTCCAGATGGCGAAGACCGCCCTGCTGAACGGCAAGCATGTCGGCGTGGAGTGTCCGATCGCTCTCCAACTCGACCAGCTCTGGGAGTTGGTCGATCTCTCCGAACGCACCAGGCGTCACTGCATGCAGCTGGAGAACTGCTGTTACGGGCAGAACGAGATGCGGGTGCTGCGCATGGCGCATGCCGGGCTCTTCGGTGACCTGCTGCACGGCGCGGGCGCGTACAACCACGATCTGCGCGGCCTGATGTTCGATCCGGGGTACTACGAAGGTCCTTGGCGCAGGCTGTGGCACACCAGGCTGCGCGGGGACCTCTACCCCAACCACGGCTTCGGTCCGGTCGCCAACTACATGGACATCAACCGCGGAGACCGGGCGGTGAGCATCACCAGCGTCGGCTCCCCTTCCCTGGGGCTCGCCGAGTACCGCGAGAAGAACATGCCGGCCGGCGATCCGAGCTGGAAGGAGACCTATGTCGAGAGCGACCGGACGATCAGTCTCGTCCAGACCGCCAAAGGACGGGTCATCCGGCTGGAACACGATGTGTCCACTCCGCATCCGTACTCGCGGATCAACAGCCTGGGCGGGACGAAGGGCGTCTTCGAGGACTACCCGGCACGCATCTACATCGAGCCGGACCACACGAACGACAGCTGGGGCGACTTCTCCGCGTACGACCGGTGGGACCACTGGCTGTGGAAGGAGCACGCCAATCCGCCCGGCGGTCACGGCGGAATGGACTACATGCTGGTGTTCCGGCTGATGCAGTGCATGCGGCTGGGCCTGGTCCCGGACTTCGATGTGTACGACGCCGCGACCTGGACGTCGCCGGTGCCGCTCAGCCATCTCTCCATCAAGGCGAAGGGCGCCCCGCAGCAGATCCCGGACTTCACGCGCGGCGAGTGGAAGAAGGCCCGGTCCGGCATGGATTCGGAGAATCCGGAAAAGGGCTGACGGGTCGTACGACGGGCTGCGGGGCCCGCTCGGGCGAGCCGGGCCCCGCACACCGTCCCACCCCGTCCGTATCGCGACCATGGCGCGATACGGACTCCTGCCCGGAAAACCGATTGCCCCGGTGGGCGTCCCCGGGCGAACCTTGCACGGTTTGAGTCATCCCGAACAAACCGACACACACCGAACCATGGGACGTCATGCAGATTCGCGATCTTCCCTACACGGATCCCGGCGATCCCGATGTCCGCTCAGGTCCACGCTTCTTGTGGTGGCTCGGCCGCAATCAGCTCCGCGGCCAGCTCAAGGCCCTGTCCTGGGGGCTGCTGCACCAGTGCTCCCTGGCCGGGCTGCCGCTCGGCGTCGGCTTCGCCGTGCAGGCCGTCGTCGACCGTTCCGGCAGCCGGCTCGCGTGGGCGGGCGGCCTGATCGCGGTCCTGGGCGCGCTGATCGCGCTGGGCGACACCATGCTCCATCGGACCGCCGTCACCAACTGGATCACCGCCGCCGCGCGCGTTCAGCAATTGCTGGCCCGTAAGACCGCGGAACTCGGCGCGGCGCTGACCCGCCGGGTCGCCGCGGGCGAGGTCGTCGCGGTCTCCACCGGCGACGTCGAGAAGATCGGCTGGTTCGTCGAGGCGCTCTCCCGTTTCGCGGCGGCCGCTGCCGCCCTCGTGCTGATCTGCGTGGGGCTGATCATCTATCTGCCGTCGCTGGGCGTCCTGGTGGCACTCGCCGTGCCTCTGCTGGCCCTGGCCGTGCTCCCGCTCCTCCCCCGGGCCACCCGCCGCGCCGACCTCCAGCGCGAAAAGGCGGGCAAGGCCACCGAACTGGCCTCGGACACCGTGGCCGGGCTGCGGGTGCTGCGCGGAATCGGCGGCGAGGAGCTCTTCCTCGACCGCTACCGGCACGCCTCGCAGGAGGTACGCAGGGCCGCGGTGCGCAGCGCGCGGATGTGGTCACTGATCTCGGCGGTCCAGGTGCTGCTGCCGGGTGCACTGATCGTCTCGCTGGTCGTGTACGGGGCGACGCTGGCCCGCGACGGCCGGATCGAGGTCGGTCAGCTGGTGACGGTGTACAGCGCGGCGTCGCTGATGCTCTTCCCGTTGCGCCATGTCGAGGAGATCGCGATGGCGTACTCGTTCTCGCGGCCCTCCGCCAAGCGCGCGGTCCGGGTTCTGTCGCTGCGTCGCACGGACCGGCCGTCGACGGTCGACGCCGCGGCCTCCGGCGACCTGTACGACCCGGTCACCGGGCTGATGGCCCCGGCCGGCCTGTTCACGGCGGTGGTCTGCGGCGATCCGGACGAGGCGGGCCGGCTGGCCGAGCGGCTCGGCGGACACGCGGACGCGCACGTGGACACAGGCGTGGCCGCCGGCACGGACGGGGGCGCGCACGCCGGCACGGAGGGGCGCGCGCGTGCGGACGCCGGCACGGGCGAGGACGCGCATGCGGACGAGGGCGGGGAAACGGCGCAGGGCGTGCCGTCCGTTCTGCTCGGTGGCATACCGCTGGACGAACTCCGCCTGGAAGCGGCGCGGACCGCCGTACTGGTCCAGGAGAAGGACCCGGTGCTGCTCTCGGGCACGCTGCGCGAGCTGCTCGATGTGCCGTCGTCCGGCCGGGTGACCGCCGAGGACGCGCTGTCCGCCGCCCGGTGTGACGATGTGCTGGATTCACTGGCGCAGGCATCCGTCGCCGCGGACGGCGACCCGATGGCCACGCGTATCACCGAACGCGGCCGGTCGCTCTCGGGCGGCCAGCGCCAGCGGCTCGCACTGGCCCGGTCGCTCGTGACCGACCCGGAGGCACTGGTCCTCGACGAGCCGACCTCCGCCGTCGATTCGCACACGGAGGCACGGGTCGCCGCCGGAATCAAGGCACTGCGCCAGGGCCGCACGACCGTGGTGTTCGCCTCGTCACCGCTGCTGCTCGACCTCGCGGACCGGGTGGTGCTGGTGCACCGGGGCACGGTCGTCGCGATCGGACCGCACCGGGAACTGCTGCACACGGAGCCCCGTTACCGGGCGGTGGTGACGCGCGAGACGGACGACGAGACCGCGGACCTGACCGCTCGGGGCTCGCTCATGACGATCGAGGAAGTCGAGGAACGGGCATGATCGGCGTCGCCGAACCGTCGTACGACCCTGCCGCACCGGAGTCGGCGACGACGCTGCCGGTCGGCACCCCCACCACCGTGCGCAGCTACGTACGGGAGCTGCTGCGGCGCCATCGCAGGCCGTTCGCCGTGCTCGTCTCGTTCAACGCCATCGCGGTGATCGCCTCGATCGTCGGGCCGTATCTGCTGGGCGGGCTGGTCGAGGACCTGTCCGACGGCGTCACCGATCTGCATCTGGAGCGCACCGCCGGGGTGTTCGCGCTCGCGCTGATCGTGCAGACCGTGTTCACCCGGCTGATGCGGCTGCGCAGCGCGATGCTCGGCGAGGAGATGCTGGCCGATCTGCGCGAGGACTTCCTCGTGCGGTCGGTCGGGCTGCCGCCGGGTGTGCTGGAGCGGGCCGGGACGGGCGATCTGCTCTCCAGGATCACGACGGACATCGACCGGCTGGCCAATGCGATGCGTGAGGCCGTGCCGCAGCTGGCGATCGGTGTCGTGTGGGCCGGGCTGCTGCTCGCCGCGCTCACGGCGACGGCCCCGCCCCTGGCCCTCTCGGTCCTGGTCGCCCTGCCCGTCCTGCTCCTCGGCTGCCGCTGGTACTTCAAGCGGGCGCCGTCCGCGTACCGTTCGGAGGCCGCCGGGTACGCGGCGGTCGCGGCGATGCTCGCGGAGACGGTGGATGCCGGGCGGACCGTGGAGGCTCACCGTCTGGGTGCGCGCCGGGTGGCGCTGTCGGACCGGCGGGTCAAGGAGTGGACGGCGTGGGAGCGCTACACGCTCTTCTTGCGTTCTGTGCTCTTCCCCGTCATCAACGCCACCTATGTGACGATCCTCGGAACGGTGCTGATGCTCGGCGGCTGGTTCGTCATCGAGGGCTGGCTGACCGTGGGTCAGCTGACGACGGGAGCGCTGCTGGCGCAGATGATGGTGGACCCGATCGGGCTGATCCTGCGCTGGTACGACGAGTTGCAGGTCGCGCAGGTGTCGCTGGCCCGGCTGGTGGGCGTGCGGGACATCGAACCGGACGCGGGCGACGCGGAGGTTGTTCCGGACGGCCGGGACGTACGGGCGGACGAGGTGCGCTTCGGTTACCGCGCCGGGCTGGACGTCCTGCACCGGGTGTCGTTGGACGTCGCGCCGGGTACGCGCCTCGCGCTGGTCGGCCCGTCCGGGGCCGGCAAGTCCACCCTGGGGCGGCTGCTGGCCGGGATCTACGCTCCGCGTACGGGTGAAGTCACCCTCGGTGGTGCGGAGTTGTCACGGATGACGGCGGAGGATGTCCGTACGCATGTGGCGCTGGTGAACCAGGAGCACCATGTGTTCGTCGGTTCGCTGCGGGACAACCTGCTGCTGGCCCGTACGGGCGCCGAGGACACCGAGCTGTGGGCGTCGCTCGCGGCGGTCGACGCGGACGGCTGGGCGAGGGCCCTGGAGCAAGGGCTGGACACCGAGGTCGGTTCCGGCGGCCTGGCGCTGACACCGGCCCAGGCGCAGCAGATCGCCCTGGCCCGGCTGGTTCTGGCCGATCCGCACACGCTGGTGCTGGACGAGGCGACATCGCTGCTGGATCCGCGCGCGGCGAGGCACCTGGAGCGATCGCTGGCCCGGGTGTTGGACGGCCGCACGGTCGTGGCGATCGCCCACCGGCTGCACACCGCACACGACGCGGACGTGATCGCGGTCGTCGAAAGCGGCCGGATCAGCGAACTGGGCAGCCACGACGAACTGGTGGCGGCGGACGGAGCCTATGCGGCGCTGTGGCGGTCCTGGCACGGCTGAGGTGCCCGGACCGTGAAGGTCGCCAAGGCGGAGCGGTCCTGCTGTGAGATCCCGGTCGGGCGAAGACGACGGTGTGGTCGCCGTTGCGGACCACGCGGTCCCGGCTGGGCCGTTCCGCCTGGGTGGGCGTCACATCAATTTCCTTCCAGGGTACGGAAATCGGCGACCCACTGGGCCGTGGCCCTGATCCCTCCGAAGGTGCAGCAGTGGCGCGCAGCGCTTCGGCGCTGCGCGCCGGGCAGGGCGCGACTCGTCGTCGGTGCGGGTGAGACCGGCCCTGCGCCGTCGTCGTGCCTATGGCCGCGCCTGGGCCCGGCCGCCTCCCGGCGCAGCTGTGACCACTCCGTCGGACGTGGGACCGGGGGCGGGCTGCGAGGGGGTCGCGGCAGCCGTGACCAGGGTGGTGGACGGCCTGCGCGGGCGGCGCAGCAGGATCACGGAGACGAGGGCGGCGAGCAGCGTGAGTGCTGCGGCGACGAACAGGCACAGACGGAGGCCGTCGAGGAAGGCGTCGCCCACGGCTCCCAGGGCCTGGCCCGTGCCGGCGCCCAGATCCATCCGGGCGACCGCGCCCAGCCCGCCCGCTTCGGCGGTCTCCACGATGCTCTGCCGGGTCGCTCCCCCGATTCCGGCGTCGGCGAGATGGCCGGGGAAGGTGTCGAGGGCCCTGGCGGTGAGCAGGGCGCCCAGGACGGCCGGGCCGAGTGCCGCGCCGACCTGCCGGAAGGCGTTGTTGCCTGCTGCGGCCATTCCGGCCAGGTGAGGGGGCACCGACGCGACGGCGGTGGCGGTCATCGGCGTCAGGACGCCGCCCATCCCCACGCCCAGCAGGGCCAGCCGCCCCATGATGGAGACGAACGACGTGTCCGCGTCCACGGTGGTCAGCGAGAGCAGCGAGCCGGTGACGACGAGCAGCCCGGCCGTGATCAATGTGCGGGTGGGAATCCGGTGCATGAGACGCCCGACGGGACCACCGACGATGATCGCAGCCGCGGTGACCATGAGAAGCCGCCAGCCGGCCTGGAGGGTGTCGAGCTGCTGCACCAGGCCGAAGTACAGGCTCAGCAGGAAGAAGAAACCGATCAGGGCCAGGAAGGTGATCAACGCGACCAGTGTGGTGGCCGTGAACGCCGGACTGCGGAACAGCCTCAGATCCAGCATCGGGCTGTCGCTGCGCCGCTCGGCCAGGACGAAGGCGACCGAGCTGACCACGGCGATGAACAGCGCCACCAGAACCGGGACGTCGGTGAAGGAACCGGCACCGCCTTCGATCACTCCGTACACCAGCGCGGTGACCGCCGGCGCGGCGGTGAGCTGGCCGGGCCAGTCCAGCCGTCGCCCGTGCGGGGCACGCGAGTCGGTCAGCAGCCGCGCGGCGACGACCGTCGCGAGCAGTGAGACGGGAATGACCAGCAGGTAGATCCACCGCCAGGCGGCGTGTTCCAGGATGACTCCGGCGATCAGCGGACCGACGGCGAGCGCCATCAGAAGCGAGGTGGCCCACAGGCCGATGAACTTGCCGCGCTCCCGGTGGTCGGGCACCGCATGGCTGATCAGGGCCAGCGTCGTGGGCAGCAGCGCGGCAGCACCCAGTCCGGCGAGGGCCTGGCCGATCCACAGCACCTGGATGGACTGGGCGGTCAGCGCCACGGTGGCACCGGCGGCGGAAAGCAACAGGCCCGTCTGGAACACCTTCTTGCGCCCATGCACGTCGCCGAACACCCCGGCGGTCAGGATGAACGCGGCCATGGGCAGGACGAACGCACTCTGCACCCAGGCCAGTTGGGACGTCGACGCGCCCAGCGCCGCCTGGATGGCGGGCAGGCTCACGGCGACGGTGGTCACCGGCAAGTAGGCGACGAATACGCCCAGGCAGGCCATGGCGAGCGTTGCCGCCCGCCGGTCGGTCGGCCCGCTCGCCGAAGGTGTGACGTTCACGAAAACACTCCCTTGCGGCGCAACGCGCCGCGATCGACATCCAGCGGGGTTCTGTCCGGACGTCGGCCTCCCCAGCCGCGGCAGCCGGCGGACAACGCCGTCCCGCAGGTGGGGGCCGGGGGACAACGCCGTCCCGCAGTTCGGGGCCGGGGGAAGTGCCGCCCTCTGTTCGGACGAACCCGGGCCCCAGCATCGGCGAAACGAGGCAGAATCAACGAAGCGACGGCTTGTATTGATGAGAAACCTCTACCGCACCAGTACGTCGTGGCACACTTCCCCCGTGATCGACGATGTTGACAGGCAAATCCTCCGCGCTGTGCAGTGCGCGCCACGCGCTCCGTTCCGGCTCATCGGCGAAGTGATCGGCGTGTCGGAACAGACTGCGGCTCGCCGCTATCACGCTCTGCGCCGCGGCGGCGTGATGCGCGTGGTCGGCCTGGTCAATCCGGCCGTGCACGGAGCCGCGGAGTGGGTGGCTCGCATCCGCTGCCGTCCCGACCGCGTCGGCCCGCTCGCCGACACGCTCGCACGGCGTTCCGACATCGCCTACGCCAGCATCGCCTCCGCCGGTTCGGAGATCATCTGCATCATCCGCTCGCCGCTCGACGCCCGGCGCGAGGACATGCTGCTGCGGCAGCTGCCCAAGTCCGCCTCCGTACTCGACGTGAGCATCGACCTGCTCATCCACCCCTTCGGCAGCACGGACACAGCGGGCTGGACCGGCTACGGCGGACACCTCACCCCCGAGCAGAGACACGCGCTGACCGGCGGCCCGCCCCCCGTCCCGGCCGGCCCTCTCCTGTCCCCCGCCGCCGAGGACACCCCGCTCCTCGACGCCCTGGCCGAGGACGGCCGCACCACGCACACGCAGCTCGCCGAACTCACCGGCTGGTCCAAGGGCCGCATCGCCCGCCGACTGGACTCCCTGGAAACGTCCGGCACCCTCTCCTACGACATCGACCTGCTGCCCGAACGCCTCGGCCATCCCCTCTCCGCCACCCTCTGGCTGCGCGTGGCCCCCGCCCATCTGGAACGCGCCGGAGACGCGATCGCCCGACACGACGAAGTGGCGTACGCCGGAGCCATCAGCGGCGACCACAACGTGATGGTCATCGTCATCTGCCGCGACGCCGAGGACCTCTACCGCTACCTGACCACCCGCCTCGCTGCCACTCCCGGCGTGGACGCCTACGGGGTCAGCATCCGGACCCGCCGCCTCAAGCAGGCCGCCTCCCTCATCTCCCACGGCCGTCTCGTCCATCCCGCACCCGCTTAAGGGGCGTGCGGGCAATTGACGTGTGGACTCCGGGACTTGGCGTCCCCGGTCGGCGTGATGCTCGCGCGTGGGTTGTTCATCTGCGGGCCCTTGGCTCCGGCCCGGTCCCGGTGACCGCCGGCCGGCCGAACCGGCCTCCGCCGGGGTCCGGTGGTCAGATGAAGTTCAGCGCGGCCGCGCCGCCCACTCCCCCGAGCACCATGAAGACCGGCATCAGCACCTTCAGCTCCACCCAGCTGCCGGCCCTGAAGCGCATGCCCTTCGGCGGACCGATCGGGTACCAGCGCCTGCGTCCCACCGGGATGGGCCACAGGATCGGGCAGCCCGAGACGGTCAGCGCGTCACCGATGTCGTGGACGAGTGCGCCGAGCACGATCGGCAGCCCGAGCCACAGGTACTCCTGGCCAGGGGCACTGAACAGCCAGTCCGAGCCGTTGCCCGGCTTGTCCAGGACTCCGGCCAGGATCCAGGCGCTCGTCGCCCCGAGCAGCCACACCAGGACGTCGCTGGACATCCGGGCCGCCCGCCACAGCAGTCCTTCGACGGCGAGCACCAGGTGCACGAAGAGGATCGCCAGGACCGCCCACCGGCCGCCGGTGATCGCCGCGACGGAGGCCCCGGCACCGATCAGCACCGCCCACAGCCAGGTGTGCGTCAGGGTCCGGTGACCGCCGTTCCTGCGCGGGTCGCCGGAGCCCCGGGTGGCCTTGTAGACGGTGTGCGAGAGCTTGTCGACGATCTCGCAGAGTCCCCTGGAGACCGGTCCGAAGGCGCGCGAGATGGTCGCGGACTTGTGGTCGAGGTCCGGGGCGAGCGCGGCTCCGGCGGCGATCAGCGCGCCGACGACGAGGACGGGCCACGGCATCGTGTGGCCGGCGGCGGCCGCCGCCGCGCCCACCCCCAGCCAGGCCGCCGCCCCTGACAGAGAGTGTGCCGGTCCCATCATGGTTCTTCCCGCCCCCAATGTTGTTCTGCTGCCATTGCCTGTGCGGCACGGCCGAGTTGAGTGGGCAGCGTATCGTCCGTGATCTTCGGGCGGTCCTCCGGTTCCCGCATACGGGCGGAAGACAGGCAAGATGGGGGCGTGACCCTTATCGATCAGCTGCCCCCGACCGACGACCCCGACGCCCTCTTCGAGGCTTTCTCGTCATGGACCGAGACGCAGGGCATCACCCTCTACCCCGCGCAGGAGGAGGCGCTGATCGAGGTGGTCTCCGGCGCGAACGTGATCCTTTCCACCCCGACCGGTTCCGGAAAGAGCCTGGTCGCGGCGGGTGCGCACTTCACCGCCCTGGCCCAGGACAAGGTCACCTTCTACACCGCGCCGATCAAGGCACTGGTCTCGGAGAAGTTCTTCGACCTGTGCAAGCTGTTCGGTACGGAGAACGTCGGCATGCTCACCGGCGACGCCTCCGTGAACGCCGACGCCCCGGTGATCTGCTGCACGGCCGAGGTACTGGCTTCCATCGCGCTGCGTGACGGGAAGTACGCCGACATCGGCCAGGTCGTGATGGACGAGTTCCACTTCTACGCCGAACCGGACCGCGGCTGGGCCTGGCAGATCCCTCTCCTGGAACTGCCGCAGGCGCAGTTCGTCCTGATGTCGGCCACGCTCGGTGACGTCAGGATGTTCGAGGGGGATCTGACCCGGCGTACCGGCCGCCCCACCGCCGTGGTGCGCTCCGCGACCCGGCCGGTGCCGCTCAGTTACGAGTACCGGCTGACACCGATCACCGAGACCCTCACCGAACTCCTGGAGACCAGGCAGTCGCCCGTCTACATCGTGCACTTCACCCAGGCCGCGGCCGTCGAACGGGCGCAGTCGCTGATGAGCATCAACATGTGCACCAAGGAGGAGAAAGAGAAGATCGCCGATCTGATCGGCAACTTCCGCTTCACCACCAAGTTCGGCCAGAACCTCTCGCGCTACGTGCGGCACGGCATCGGGGTACACCACGCGGGCATGCTGCCGAAGTACCGGCGTCTGGTGGAGAAGCTCGCCCAGGCGGGTCTGCTGAAGGTGATCTGCGGTACGGACACCCTCGGCGTCGGCGTCAACGTGCCCATTCGCACCGTGCTGTTCACCGCGCTCACCAAGTACGACGGCACGCGCGTCCGCACGCTGCGGGCCCGTGAGTTCCACCAGATCGCCGGCCGCGCGGGCCGGGCCGGTTTCGACACGGCGGGCTTCGTCGTGGCCCAGGCGCCCGAGCACGTCATCGAGAACGAGAAGGCCGTCAAGAAGGCCGGCGACGACCCGAAGAAGAAGCGCAAGGTGGTCCGCAAGAAGGCCCCCGAGGGCTTCGTCGCCTGGTCGGAGACCACGTTCGACAAACTGATCCAGTCCGATCCCGAGCCGCTGACCTCGCGTTTCCGGGTCACGCACACGATGCTGCTGTCGGTGATCGCGCGTCCCGGCAACGCCTTCGAGGCGATGCGGCGGCTGCTGGAGGACAACCACGAGCCGCGCAGGGCGCAGTTGCGCCACATCCGCCGCGCCATCGCGATCTACCGCTCGCTGCTGGACGGCGGTGTCGTGGAGCGGCTCGACGAGCCGGACGCGGAGGGCCGGATCGTCCGCCTCACCGTCGATCTCCAGCAGGACTTCGCGCTCAACCAGCCGCTGTCCACCTTCGCGTTGGCCGCGTTCGACCTGCTGGCCCCGGACTCCCCCTCGTACGCGCTGGACATGGTCTCCGTCGTCGAGTCGACGCTCGACGACCCGCGGCAGATTCTCGCCGCCCAGCAGAACAAGGCGCGCGGCGAAGCGGTCGGGCAGATGAAGGCGGACGGCATCGAGTACGAGGAGCGGATGGAGCTGCTCCAGGACGTCACGTACCCGAAGCCGCTGAGCGAGCTGCTGTGGCACGCCTACGACGTGTACCGCAGGAGCCACCCGTGGGTGGGCGACCACCCGGTGTCGCCGAAGTCCGTGATCCGTGACATGTACGAACGCGCCATGACGTTCACGGAGTTCACCTCGAACTACGAGCTGGCCCGCACCGAGGGCATCGTGCTGCGCTATCTCGCGAGCGCGTACAAGGCTCTGGAGCACACGATTCCGGACGACCTCAAGTCCGAGGACCTCCAGGACCTGATCGCCTGGCTCGGCGAGATGGTCCGCCAGGTGGACTCCAGTCTCCTCGACGAGTGGGAGCAGCTCGCCAACCCGGAGGTGGAGACCGCCGAGGAGGCGCAGGAGCGGGCCGACGAGGTGAAGCCGGTCACGGCCAACGCCCGTGCTTTCCGGGTGCTGGTGCGCAACGCGATGTTCCGCCGGGTCGAGCTGGCCGCGCTGGACAGGGTCGGCGAGCTCGGCGAGCTGGACGGCGGCGCGGGCTGGGACGAGGAGGCGTGGGGCGAAGCCATGGACGCCTACTGGGACGAGTACGAGGATCTGGGTACCGGTCCGGACGCCCGCGGGCCGAAACTGCTGAAGATCGACGAGGACGCGGCGCACGGCCTGTGGCGGGTCTGGCAGGCCTTCGCCGACCCGAACGGCGACCACGACTGGGGCATCAGCGCGGAGATCGATCTGGCCGCCTCCGACGAGGAGGGCCGGGCCGTCGTCCGCGTCACCTCCGTCGGTCAGCTGTGAGGACGTACGCCGTGGTGGCGGCGCCGCTGCGAGAGTGGAGACGAACCGCATGACGAACCCCGCCGAGCGCCTGGTCGATCTGCTCGACCTGGAACGGATCGAGGTCAACATCTTCCGCGGGCGCAGCCCCCAGGAGTCCCTGCAGCGGGTCTTCGGCGGGCAGGTCGCCGGGCAGGCACTGGTGGCGGCCGGCCGTACCACCGACGGGGACCGGCCGGTCCATTCGCTGCACGCCTACTTCCTGCGTCCGGGGCGTCCGGGTGTGCCGATCGTCTACGACGTCGAGCGCATCCGGGACGGCCGGTCGTTCACCACCCGCCGGGTCACGGCCGTCCAGCAGGGCCGGACGATCTTCAGTCTGACAGCGTCGTTCCACCGGCCGGAGGAGGCGGGGTTCGAGCACCAGCTGCCGCCCGCCCGCGAGGTCCCCGACCCCGAGGAGCTGCCGACCGTCGCCGAGGAGGTGCGTGAGCATCTGGGAGCACTCCCCGAAGCGCTGGAGCGCATGGCCCGCCGGCAGCCCTTCGACATCCGGTACGTGGACCGGCTGCGGTGGACGCGGGAGGAGGCCGAGGGCGCTGACCCGCGCAGCGCGGTCTGGATGCGTGCGGTCGGACCGCTGGGCGACGACCCGCTGGTGCACACCTGCGCCCTGACGTACGCCAGTGACATGACGCTGCTCGACGCGGTCCGTATTCCGGTGGAGCCGTTGTGGGGTCCGCGCGGTTTCGACATGGCGTCGCTGGACCACGCGATGTGGTTTCACCGGCCGTTCCGGGCGGACGAATGGTTCCTCTACGACCAGGAGTCGCCGATCGCGACCGGCGGACGGGGACTGGCGCGCGGCCGGATCTACGACCGCGCGGGCAATCTGCTGGTGTCCGTGGTGCAGGAGGGGCTGTTCCGCCGCCTGGATCAGTAGCCGTTCCCGGTTGCCCGTGGCCGGGCTCGGAGGTCCGTGGCCGTTCCCAGAGGTCCGTAGCCGGGCTCGGAGGTCCGTGGCCGTTCCCGGGTGCCCGTGGCCGGGCTCGGAGGTGCGTAGCCGTTACCGGCTCAGATGCCGGGGAGGGGGTCCTGCTCGACCTCGTGGCGGCGCGTGCGAATGTCCGGCGCCGCCGGGTGCAGTTTGGCGTCGCAGGCCGGACCGAGGCCGGTGCGGCGTGACGCCGTGCCGGTGAGCGGACGGCCGCACAGGCGGCAACGCACCACGCGCCGACGGGCGGTCGGACCGTCCTCGGGCAGGGGCTCGACGCCGGATTCGGGAAAGGGTTCAGCGGACTCCACGCGTCGATCTTCTCAGCCCTTAGTCTGCGACGTGCTGAAACGGCACACGACAGAGGAGTTCGCGGGTGAGCAACGTGCTGACACTGAGGCCGGTCCCCCAGCCGAAGAAGGACAAGAAGGCGGGCGTCGGGAATGCCCCGGGGGTGGTCGCGCCTGTCGGCCATGTCGTCAGGTTCGCCGACGAGCCCGGCGGAGTGTCCCGGGTGGTCGCCCATGTGGAGCGCGAACTCCCGCAGGGAGGCATACCGGCCTACCTCGCGGCCCGCAAGACCGGTGCGCGCTCCCTCATCCTGTGGGCCGACCCCGACCGCCGGGCCCGGGTGGCGACCCTGGTCACCGCATCCGCGGCCGAAGGTGCCACCAGGTACCAGGTGCTGGGCGCGGAGGGTGAGGTCATCGGGACGCTCGTACGCGAGAAGGCCCTGCGGACTCGCTGGACGGTCGCCCAGACGGGTTGCCCCCAAGCGGTCGGTCTCAAGGGGCGGGTCTTCTGGTGGTACGTGTGGTGGCTGCTGTTCCCCGTCCAGGTGGCCATCGGCGTCGGCAGCTTGCTGAGCGGTGGCGGCGACGTGGCACGTGGTCCGCGGCGCATCATCTGGCGGGCCGGTCAGGAAGTGCCACTGGAGTTCCGGTCGGACGACGACGAGATCCATGTCAACGCACAGTGGGTCGACTGGCGGCTCGCCGCCGCCCTGACGGCGCTGATCCGCACCTTCGACAGCTGGCTCGGAACTCCCTGGGACGACAGGAAGCAGTGAGCCGGAGCCAGGGGCGACGGCTCGGGCGGACCCTGTTCAGGAGGCGAGGATTCCGGCCTTCTGCGCCGCGAACTCGCGGTCGCTCAGCAGACCTTGGCTCCTCAGGTCGTCGAGTTCCTTGAGCTGGGCGATCTTGCTGCTCATCTCGTCCTCCGGCGTGAGAGGCGGAGGTTCCACGGCGGTGGGCGGGGCCGCCGACGACATCTGTGGCCGCGCGTGCGGCTGTGCTTGTGTCTCCGCGTGCACGGCGTCCTGCCGTGCCCAGCGGCCCGCCTGCCGCCGGGAGACCCGGTGGGAGACCGAGCCGGCGGTTCCGGCGATCACCGCCGTACGGGCGACGCCGCGAAGAAGGCCTGGCATGGTGCATCTCCTTTGTCTGGCTCTGCGGGACGTCGACCGGCTGTGCCGGACGTCCGTTCCGGACGTTCCTCCGTCCGGAACGGACGTCCGGAACGGGCCCGATCGGGGGCGGGGGCGGATGCCCGCGGGACGCGGCACCGGGGCGCGCGTGCCCGGGACCATCCGAACGGGAGGCCAAGGGACCGCGAACGGCTCAGACCCTCGACTCGGCCGCGTCGAGCGAGGCCAGGACCTCCTGGATCGGGATACGGCCGTTGGCGACGAGCCGGCCTCCGGAGCGGCGCACCGCTGCCGCGAACGGTCCCGCCCAGACGTTCTCGTAGATGAGGATTCCGGCGGAGCTTCCGGGTTCGAGGACGGCGCTCGCCTCGTCGATGTCCTCCTGGCCGAGCAGGCCCGACGACGCCCCTTCGAACACGGCCAGGGCACCGTCGCCGGCCCCGGTCAGCTCGGAGAGCTCCACGCCCTCGACCGTTCCGTCCTGGTTCTTCCTGACGAACCTCAGATCCAGGATCCGGATGATGCCCCGGTCGACCAGGTTGACGAGCAGGGGAAGCCCTTCTCCCGTCATCCGGCTTCCCGCTGGGAATTCGACCACCATGTAGTCGATCGGTCCCGTCTCGTCGCCCTCGTCGCTTCCGCCGCTCACGCCAGCTCCTCAGCATCTCGACTGCCCCGGTTCCGCCGGAGACCACGGCCTCGGCCATTGCACCAGCGGGTGCGCCGCGGCGCATCTCGGGCATGGAGCTGGGTGGGTGTGGCCCCCGTTGGGCCGTTGGACGGACGACCGGCCGCTTTCACGGACCGGCGAGGCGAGCGGCGCCCCTCGGGCCGGGAGCCCGAGGGGCGGGTGACCGGTCGCCCCTGCCGGGCCGGCGGGCCCGGCAAGCGGAGTTCGCGACCGGACCGAGGATGACGGCCGGTCCCTCAGGCCCTCTCCCCCTCGTCGTACGGACCCGCGCACAGCGCCCACATGATGAAGACGTTGATGGCGATGAGGATGATGGACCAGAACGGATAGAAGGGCAGCCACAGGAAATGGGCCAGGGCACCCAGCCCCGCGAACACGATGCCCACCACGCGCGCCCACACGGCCCCGGTGAACAGCGCACAGCCGGCGAGGACGATGACGATGCCCAGGATGAGGTGGATCCATCCCCAGCCGACGAGGCTGAACTGGAACACATAGTTCCGCGTCGTGACGAACACCAGGTCCTTGGTGATGGCGGCGATTCCCTCGAAGATCGCCATCGCGCCGCCGAAGATCATCAGAGCGGCCGCGAAGGCGGTCCAGCCGTACCGGAACGGATGATGCGATCTGTGGGCGGCCCCATGCGCCGCACTCGGGCCACTGGTCGTATTGGCCATGTCGGCCTCCTCGGGTAGCCGGGCAACCGGTGGACCCGAACGGGCCCGCCGGACCTCCCGACAAGCGTGGCACGACAGCGTCCGCTCAGCAGAACGACCGCCTCCGGCCGCCGTCACCACACCCCCGACCACCGCCCCTCACGCGGAAATTCTCCTATCGGAGATATTATCTCTGTCGTGAGAGAATTCGAAGGGGCGGAAGCCGGCTCCGTCGACGCCCGGCTCGCCGCACGACTGGGCGAACTGCGCACCGGACGTGGCTGGTCGCTGGACGAGCTGTCCCGGCGCAGCGGGGTGAGCCGCTCCACGCTGTCCCGGCTGGAGCGCGGCGAGTTGAGCCCGACCGCCACCCTGCTCAACACGTTGTGCACCGTCTACGAGCGGACGATGTCCCGGCTGCTGATGGAGGTGGAGGCGGATCCGCCGCAGCTGATTCCCGCCGCGCGGCAGTCCGTGTGGCGGGACGAGGCATCGGGCTTCGTGCGCCGGTCCGTCTCGCCGCCGCACCCCGGGCTGCGCGCCGAGATCATCGAGGGCACGCTCGACGCGGGAGCCGCGATCGCGTACGAGAACGCGCCCGTGTCCGGCGTGGAGCAGCATGTCTGGGTGCTGGAGGGGACGGTCGAGATCACCGTCGATGGCACCACGCACCTCGTGCGCGGCGGTGACTGCCTGCGCTTTCGACTGCACGGGCCCTCGCGCTTCCGCTGCCCGGGACCGGAACGGGTCCGCTACGCACTGGTGATCGTTCTGACGTGAACGCCGCGAACGCCATGAACCCCGCGGACGCCATGAACACCGTGAACGCCATGAACACCGTGAACGCCATGAACGACCGTTGCCGCCGTGACCCTCGTGAAGCTGCTCAAGCTGTGAAAGGACCCGCGTCATGACCGAGATCATCCCGGCAACCGGACCCGAACTGGTCACCTACGCCGATGAGTTGGCCGCTCTTCTGGTGGAGACCGTGAACGCCGGATCGTCGGTGGGCTTCCTCGCGCCGCTGGAGCGCGACCAGGCTGCGGCCTGGTGGCGGGAGAGGGCCGGGGCCGTCGACGCCGGACACCTTCAGGTCTGGATCGCGCGGGACGGCGAACGGGTGGCCGGGACCATCGGACTGGTCCGGGCTTCGCTGCCGAACGCCCGTCACCGTGCGGAAGTGGCCAAGTTGATGGTCCGCACATCGGAGCGCGGCCGGGGACTCGGCCGCGCGCTGCTCGCCGCCGCCGAACGGTCGGCCGCCGACGCGGGGGTCACTCTGCTGGTACTGGACACCGAGAGCGGCAGTGCCGCCGAACACCTCTACCGCTCGGCGGGTTGGACCGAGTGCGGATCGATTCCCGACTACGCCTGCGACCCCGCGGGTGTCCTGAAACCGACGACTTTGTACTACAAGGCGGTCGACCGGGCGGCCGAGGGCACACCGGCCAACCCACGGACGTGACAATGGCCATGAAAGCCACCCTCACAAGGAGAAGGTCATGACGCTGCACGACATCCCCCTGCGCACCCTCACCGGCGATCCCACCTCCCTGGCCGACTACCGCGGCCGGGCGGTCCTGGTGGTGAACGTCGCCTCCCAGTGCGGGCTCACGCCGCAGTACGCGGGCCTGGAGCGGCTCCAGAAGCAGTACGCGGACCGCGGCTTCACCGTGCTCGGCGTGCCGTGCAACCAGTTCGCGGGCCAGGAGCCGGGGACCGCTGAGGAGATCCAGACCTTCTGCTCGACGACGTACGGCGTGAGCTTCCCGCTGCTGGAGAAGACCGACGTGAACGGCGATGGGCGCCACCCGCTCTATGCCGAACTGACGGGGATCGCGGACGAGTCCGGCGAGGCCGGCGACGTCCAGTGGAACTTCGAGAAGTTCCTCATCTCGCCTGCGGGTGAGCCGGTCGCGCGCCTGCGCCCGGGCACGGAGCCGGAGGCCCCGGAGCTCATCGCGGCCATCGAGTCCCAGTTGCCCGCCTGACCGGACCCGCCGCGGGACCGGCCGCGCCAGGCGGCCGGTCCCGTCCAACGGCCGTTCCGGCCTCGACCGCCGACCGCACCGTGCTAGCGGATCGGCATGCCCGAGAGGGTGCGGGCGATCACCAGACGCTGGATCTCGCTCGTCCCCTCGAAGATCGTGTAGATCGCCGCGTCCCGGTGCATCCGCTCCACCGGGTACTCACGGGTGAAGCCGTTGCCGCCGAGGATCTGGATGGCCTGGGCGGTGACCTTCTTCGCCGTCTCGCTCGCGTACAGCTTGGACATGGAACCCTCGGCCGAGGTGAACGGCTTGCCGGTGGCCGCCATCCAGGAGGCGCGCCAGACGAGGAGCCGGGCCGCGTCGATCTGCGTCCGCATGTCGGCGAGCTGGAAGGCGACGCCCTGGTTGTCGATGATCGGCCGGCCGAACTGGGTGCGGGTCTTCGCGTAGTCCAGCGCGACTTCGTACGCCGCACGGGCGGTGCCGACCGCCATGGCGCCCACTGCGGGACGGGATGCCTCGAAGGTGGCCATCGCCGCGTTCTTCACCCGCTCACCACCGGACGCCGCACGCTCACGGGCCCGCGCCAGGCGCTGGTCGAGCTTCTCCTTGCCACCGAGCAGGCAGTGCCCGGGGATCCGGACGTCCTCCAGGACCACCTCGGCGGTGTGCGAGGCACGGATGCCGTGCTTCTTGAACTTCTGCCCCTGGGAGAGACCGGGGGTGTCCGGCGGCACGATGAACGAGGCGTGCCCCTTGGAGCCGAGCTCCGGGTCGACCACGGCGACGACGACGTGGACGTTGGCGATGCCGCCGTTGGTCGCCCAGGTCTTGGTGCCGTTCAGCACCCACTCGTCCTTGGCCTGGTCGTACACGGCGCGGGTGCGCATCGAGGCGACGTCGGAGCCGGCGTCCGGCTCGGAGGAGCAGAAGGCGGCGACCTTCACGTCGTCGGCGTCGCCGTACATCTGCGGGATCCAGGTACCGATCTGCTCCTCGGTGCCGTTGGCGAGGACGCCCACGGCCGCCAGGCCCGTACCGACGATCGACAGGGCGATGCCCGCGTCCCCCCAGAAGAGCTCCTCCATCGCCATCGGGATTCCGAGACCCGTCGGGTCGAAGAACTGCTGGGCGTAGAAGTCGAGGGAGTAGATGCCGACCTTGGCCGCCTCCTGGATGACGGGCCAGGGCGTTTCCTCACGCTCGTCCCACTCCGAAGCCGCCGGGCGGATCACGTCGGCGGCGAAGCCGTGAAGCCAGTCACGGACCTGCTTCTGATCATCGTTGAGTTCGAGCGTGAACTCGGCCATGTTCCCTCCACGTACTGCCCTGAAGAACCACTGGTTACTTGCGGTAACCGCAGTCTGTTACCGACAAGTAGCCCCTGTCAACCGCCCGAGTGCCGATCCGCCTCACGCAGGGCGGGGTGTTACGTTGCGCAGGCAGGAAGCGATTGCACGGCCAGGGGTGGGGAGAGGGCGACATGGAGACCACACGACAGGCCGAGCGCCAGCGGACAGCGGCCGAGAGGCGCCGTCGCGAGCTGCTCGAGGCCGCCGACCGCGTGGTGCTCAGGGACGGTCCGGGGGCGTCGATGAACGCCATCGCGGCGGAGGCCGGAATCACCAAGCCCATCCTGTACCGGCACTTCGGCGACAAGGGCGGCCTCTACCGCGCCCTCGCCAAACGCCACACCGACGCCCTGCTCATCGCGCTGCGGGCGGCGCTCGACGCGCCCGCCGAGCGCCGCCGGCGCGTGGAGTCGACGCTCGACACCTACCTCGCGGCGATCGAGGCACGCCCGCAGGTCTACCGCTTCCTGATGCACCCGTCCGACGACGCGGCGCCCGCGACCGAGCGGGGTTTCGACGTCGGACGGCACTCCGCTCCGCTGCTGCGCCGGCTCGGCGAGGAACTCGCCCTGGTGATCGCCGAGCGGGTGGACCTGGGCCCGGACAGTGAGGCAGTGGCCCGCATATGGGGTCACGGCATCGTCGGCATGATGCACGCCGCGGGCGACTGGTGGCTGGGGGAACGCCCCTGCTCCCGCGAGCAGTTGGTGCGCAGTCTGGCGGATCTGCTGTGGGGCAGGCTGGCCGCCGTCGGCGACCGGCCCGGCGGTCCGGGGTTCTGAGAGTCCGGACGGTCAGTCGCCCCGCGCCCACGGCGCCCGACGGGCCGCGCGCAGCGCCCTCGCCCGGCGCAGCCCGGTCAGCCGGTCCATGTAGACCGTGCCTTCCAGGTGGTCGCACTCGTGCTGCAGGCAACGGGCGAAGAACCCGGTGCCGGTGACCCGTACCGGATCGCCCTCCACGGTCACGCCCTCCACGACGGCGCGGTCGAAGCGCGGGGTGCCGGCCTCGATACCGGGCAGCGAGAGGCAGCCCTCCGGGCCTCGTACGGTGATGCCGTCCGCCTCGACGAGCCTCGGGTTGACGAGATGCCCGAGGTGACGGACGTCGTCGTCGTCCGGGCAGTCGTAGACGAACACCCGCAGCGGAACACCGACCTGATTGGCCGCGAGTCCGACCCCCTGGGCCGCGTACATGGTGGCGTACATGTCCTCGACGAGGCGGGCGAGCGAGGGGCCGAAGTCCGTGACGGGGTCGCAGGCAGCGTGCAGCACCGGATCACCGAGCAGACTCATGGCACGAATCAGTCCGGAACTTCCGGGGATCGGGCGGTTTCGCATGGCGGCAATCGTACGTTCCACGTGACCTCCACCTTCCTGGCGGTGCCGCGGTGCGGTCGCCGCGCCGGACATCGATAGGCTGGGCGTGGACCGATGCAAGGAGGATCTAGGACGATGGCAGGCAACACGGAGCCGCTGTCGCCGCGGGCCAAGCTGGCCGTGACGGCGGGTAAGGCCGCGGCGGCGGTGTCGCGCGCCGCGGGGCGCGGCAGCGGATCGGTGATCGGCGGCCGGGTGGCACTCAAGCTCGACCCCGACCTGCTGGGGCGGCTGGCGCAGCACCTGGACGTGATCCTCGTGTCGGCGACGAACGGCAAGACGACGACGACCCGGCTGATCGCCGAGGCGCTGCGGGCCGCGGGCCCGGTCGTGTCGAACGCGCTCGGCGCGAACATGCCGGCGGGTATCACGTCGGCCCTGGCGGGCGGATCGGACGCGAAGTACGGCGTCATAGAGGTGGACGAGAAGTACCTCGCCGGGGTGGCACGCGACACGACACCCAAGGTGATCGCGCTGCTCAACCTCTCCCGCGACCAGTTGGACCGCGCCGCCGAGACCCGGATGCTCGCGGAGAAGTGGCGCGAGGGGCTGTCCGGCTCGAAGGCCGTGATCGTCGCGAACGCCGACGACCCCCTGATCGTCTGGGCGGCGTCCTCCTCCCCCAATGTCGTGTGGGTCGCGGCCGGCCAGGCATGGAAGGACGACGCCTGGTCCTGCCCGTCCTGCGGCGGTGTGATGCAGCGCCCCGGTGACGACTGGTTCTGCGGCGAGTGCGGATTCCGCCGGCCGGCCCCCAGCTGGGTCCTGCACGGGGACTACGTCCTGGATCCGCACGGTTCGGCGTGGCCGATCCACCTCCAGCTGCCCGGCCGCGCCAACAAGGCCAACGCCACCAGCTCCGCCGCCGTGGCCGCCGTCTTCGGAGTGCCGCCACAGGTCGCGCTGGAGCGCATGTATCAGGTGCAGGCCGTCGCGGGCCGCTACGACGTGGTGTCCTTCCAGGGCCGTGAGCTGCGGCTGCTGCTGGCGAAGAACCCCGCCGGCTGGCTCGAAACGTTTTCCCTGATCGACCCGCCGCCCACTCCGGTGGTCCTCTCCGTCAATGCCCGGGGTGCGGACGGTACGGACACGTCCTGGCTGTGGGACGTGGACTACACCCAGCTCGCCGGTCATCCGATCTTCGTGCTGGGCGACCGCAAGCTTGACCTGGCGGTCCGGCTCGAAGTGGCCGGTCTCGACTTCCGGGTCTGCGAGAACCTCGACGAGGCCGTGCGGCAGGCCCCGCCCGGCCGTATCGAGGTCATCGCCAACTACACCGCCTTCCAGGACCTGCGCCGCCGTGTCGGCAACTGACCCAGGCCACGGCCACCTCCGGAGAGGATGAAGCATGAGCAGCAACGGTCTGCGTCTGGTCTGGGTCTACCCCGACCTCCTCAGCACCTACGGCGACCAGGGCAACGCGCTCGTCGTGGAGCGCCGGGCCCGGCAGCGCGGTCTCGACGTCCAGCGCGTCGACGTCCGCAGCGACCAGCCGGTCCCGACGTCCGGCGACATCTATCTGATCGGCGGCGGTGAGGACCGGCCGCAGCGTCTCGCCGCGGAGCGGCTGCGCCGCGACGGCGGGCTCAGCCGGGCCGCGTCCAACGGCGCGATCATCTTCTCGGTCTGCGCCGGTTACCAGATCCTCGGCCACGAGTTCATCAACGACCTCGGTGAGCGCGAGCCCGGTCTCGGGCTGCTCGACGTCGTCTCCACCCGCGGCGACGGAGCCCGGTGCGTCGGTGACGTCCTGGCCGACATCGACCCGCGCCTCGGCCTGCCGCCGCTGACCGGTTTCGAGAACCACCAGGGCATCACCCATCTCGGCCCGACGGCACGGCCGTTCGCCCGGGTGCAGCTCGGCGGGGGCAACGGCACCGGGGACGGTACCGAGGGTGCGTACAACGACACCGTCTTCGGTACGTACATGCACGGTCCCGTGATGGCGCGCAACCCGCTGATCGCGGATCTGCTGCTGAAGCTGGCCCTCGACGTCAACGCTCTGCCGCCGACGGACGACCGCTGGTACGAGGCGCTGCGCGCCGAGCGCATCGCCTCGGCGACCCAGCCCGCCTGATGAGGCGTTTTCGGCTCAACTGAGCGGAGTCCAGCAGTCGGACGCCCGGTTCGGTCCCCCCACCCTGCGCCGGTAGGGTGGCGGGGATCCGACCGGACGACGTGGTCCGGTCGTCGGCCCACGTTGCAAAGGTTTCCCGGGCAATGCGAATTGGTGTGCTCACCTCCGGCGGCGACTGCCCCGGCCTCAACGCCGTCATCCGTTCCGTCGTGCATCGCGCGGTGGTCGACCACGGCGACGAGGTCATCGGCTTCCACGACGGGTGGAAGGGCCTCCTTGAGTGCGACTACCGCAAGCTCGACCTCGACGCGGTCGGCGGCATTCTCGCCCGCGGCGGCACGATCCTCGGCTCCTCCCGGGTCCAGCCCGCCCATCTGCGGGGCGGCGTCGAACAGGCCAGGGGCCATGTCGCGGACCTCGGTCTCGACGTGATCATCCCGATCGGCGGCGAGGGCACGCTGAAGGCGGCCAATCTGCTCTCCGAGGCGGGCCTGCCGATCGTCGGCGTACCGAAGACGATCGACAACGATATCGCCTCCACCGATGTGACCTTCGGCTTCGACACCGCTGTCGGAGTCGCCACCGAGGCCCTGGACCGGCTGAAAACCACCGCCGAGTCCCACCAGCGGGTACTGATCGTCGAGGTCATGGGCCGCCACACCGGCTGGATCGCCCTGCACTCGGGCATGGCGGCCGGTGCGCACGCCATCGTCGTGCCGGAGCGCCCCTTCGACATCGACGAGCTGACCGAGGTGGTCGGCAGGCGCTTCTCGGCCGGCAAGAAGTTCGCGATCGTCGTCGTCGCCGAGGGCGCCAAGCCGCGCCAGGGTTCCTCCATGGAGATCGAGCAGGGCACCAAGGACGTCTACGGGCACGAGCGGTTCGCCGGCGTGGCCACGCAGCTCTCCGGCGAGCTGGAGCAGCGCCTCGGCAAGGAGGCCCGACCGGTGATTCTCGGCCATGTGCAGCGCGGCGGCACGCCGACCGCGTACGACCGGGTGCTCGCCACCCGCTTCGGCTGGCACGCGGTGGAGGCGGCGCACCGCGGTGAATTCGGCATGATGACGGCGCTGCGCGGCACGGACATCGCGATGGTGCCCCTGGTCGAGGCCGTGGAGACCCTGAAGACGGTCCCGGCCGAGCGGTACGCCGAGGCGGAGTGCGTGCTCTGAGCGACACCCCGTCCGACGGACCGCCCCCGGCCGCAGCTGCGGCCGGGGGCGGTTCTACTCTGGTCGGGACAACCGGCACGAAACGGGGACGTCCCCAGCGGGAGTGAACAGATGGATCACAGCGGGCACGGCATGAACATGGATCTGCCGCCGTTCACGCTGGGACGCGGGCTCCAGTTCTCCGCGGACCCGTTCTTCCTCGTCGGCTGCGTGCTCGCCCTCGGCCTGTACGGGTACGCCGTGCTGCGACTGCGCAGGCGCGGGGACAGCTGGCCGGCCGGCCGGATCGTCTTCTTCGCCGTCGGTGTGCTGTCCATCGCCCTCGTGATGTGCACCGGGCTCAACGACTACGGCATGGTCATGTTTAGCGTGCACATGGTGCAGCACATGGTGATCAGCATGCTGTCGCCGATCCTCCTGCTGCTGGGCGCTCCGGTGACCCTGGCGCTGCGCGCGCTCCCGGTCGCGGGGCGTGGCCGCACTGGCCCGCGCGAGCTGCTGCTCATGCTGCTGCACAGCCGGTACATGAAGATCATCACGCATCCGGCCTTCACGATCCCGCTCTTCATCGCCAGCCTGTACGCGCTGTACTTCACACCGCTCTTCGACTTCCTGATGGGTTCGACAGCCGGGCACCTCGCGATGATGGTGCACTTCCTCGCGGTCGGTCTGGTGTTCTTCTGGCCGATCATGGGCGTCGATCCCGGGCCGCACCGGCCGGGCTACGTGATGCGCATGCTGGAGCTCTTCGCCGGGATGCCGTTCCACGCGTTCTTCGGTATCGCGCTGATGATGGCGTCGACCCCGATGGTGGAGACGTACAAGCATCCGCCGGCCTCGCTCGGCATCGACGCGCTGAGCGACCAGAACTGGGCGGGTGGTTTCGCCTGGGCGTTCAGTGAGATCCCGTCGGTGCTGGTGCTGATCGCGCTTGTCTTCCAGTGGTACCGCTCCGAGCAGCGGGCGGCGAAGCGCTCCGACCGGGCGGCCGACCGGGACGGGGACCAGGAGCTGCGGGCGTACAACGCCTATCTCGCCTCGTTGCAGGCGCGCGGGCAGTAGCGGTGGACATGCCTCCCGGGTGAGGATGGCATCCACGGCCGCGCGGCCGACGAGGAGGGTGCGGGCATGTCCGGATCCACGAAAACCATGGCTGTGATCACCGTGGTGGCCCTGGTGGTCGTCACGGCCTACACGGTGGCGCTGGGCAGCAGCGGCTGGCTCTGGTTCGGCTGGGTGGTGCTCGGCCTGATCACCCTGGGGATGGCCGCGACGCACGAATCCTGAGCCGGGCGGGGTGGCCCGCCCGGTCCAGGATGCTCGGTCCGGGACGCCTGGTCCGGATTGCTTGGTGCAGAATGCCTGATCCGGGATGCTTGGTCCGGTACGCCTGGTTCGGGACGCTTGGCCCAAGAGACGAGCGGCCTCAGAAGCGGAAGACCGGTCCGGTGACCGCGTCCATCACGCAGGCGTTGGAGAACGTCTTCCGCCACGCGACGCGGCGCCCGTCCCATGTACCGGTGGCGGTCGCCGTGACCGGGTCGAACTCCTGGGTGCACGGGTGCGGGTCACCGGGCAGCCCGTCCAGGTCGCCTGCCGCCTCGGCCAGCGCGGCGCAGGCGGCGGCCGCGTGGGGGTGGCGTGTGTCCGAGGTGGGCGGACAGGGCAGTGCGACGCCGCGGATCCAGGTGTTCTCGCTGCCCGAGACGGTGAGGAAGAGCGCTCGGTCCGGCACCGGCTGCGCGGACGGGGAATCCGCCGCCGCGGGTACGGCGGTGGCGAGGCTGAACAGGGCAGCGGCGGCGAGGGCCACACACAGACGCATGGGAGAACTCCTGCGGGTCGAGGGATTCCGGAACGCCCCGGGAACGCGGCTGGGGCGCCCCAGGCGCCTCAGGCATCCCGTGTCAGGGAGGAAGCCCGACCAGACGATCTCGAAGCCTCACCCCGGGCAAGGAGCCGCGCCGCCGACTCCACCTCCGGAGGCGGTCGCTGGGCCGGCCGGAGCACCGGCCGCGGCCGGTGACCCCACCCCCCAGAGGCGATCGCCGGGGCCGACCGGGCGCCCGCCGAGGGGGAATCCATGCCCGGAGATCCGGCCGACCGCTCCCCCGAGCACCTGCGGCCGACAGCGAGATGTCCGGCACCGGCGAGGTCACGACGGGGCGCATGGCCACCGTCACCGCACCGGTTCGGTTGGGGCGGGGCGGGGGGCAGACGGTCACCGTCATCGCACGGTTCGGGGCAGACAGTCACCGTCGCCGCACGGTCGGGGCCGGCAAGCACCGGCACGTCTGCGCGCTTCACCCTTATAGCAGTGGTTCGATCATCGTCCGATGACGCCCCGGATTCCCGCGCGGGCGAAACATCGGGGCCGAACCATGCACACCTGTTGCGACCAGCGGTGATGCACTTCTGGCCGACTGTGCGACGAGTCGTCAAGTTAACGAGGAAGTAAAGCAGTTGTGATTTGAGTCTTGACAGGTGCGCATCACCAGGCCACCTTGGGAGCGCTCCCACAATCAAGTCTTGCACACAGAGGCCGCCGTGCACCCCGGCAGAGAACCTGCTCGGGGCAACGGATCCTGCATGCCACCCCGGACCCGTTCCGCACCACCGCGCCACGCCTTCCCGCGTCCCTCCACCCCCTCCCCCACGACACCCGCCACTGGAGGATTTGTGTCGATATCCCGTAGAACATTCAGTAGTGCCCTCGGTGGCAGCATGCTCGCCCTGGGGCTGACCCAGGGCACCGGGGTCGCCGCTCCGAGCGCCCCGGCGGCCCGCGACGGCGCCCGCAGCGCCGCGGCGGACGACCCGTACACCCAGGCGTTCCTCACCCAGTACGCCAAGATCAAAGCGGCGGCCAACGGCTACTTCAGCCCGGAGGGTCTGCCGTACCACTCGGTCGAGACCCTGATGGTCGAGGCACCGGACCACGGTCACGAGACCACGTCGGAGGCCGTCAGCTTCTGGATGTGGCTGGAGGCGGCATACGGGCGGGTGACCGGTGACTGGGCCCCGTTCAACCAGGCCTGGACGGTGGCGGAGAAGACGATCATTCCGCAGCACGCCGACCAGTCGACCAACGACGCGTACAACCCCGGGGCCCCCGCGACGTACGCCCCGGAGTGGCCGCTGCCCGACCACTACCCCTCGGCCCTGGACAAGTCCGTCGCCGTCGGCTCGGACCCGCTCGCCACGGAACTGGCCGCGTCCTACGGCACGATGGACGTATACGGCATGCACTGGCTGATGGATCTCGACAACACCTACGGCTACGGCAACAAGCCGGGCACCGGTGGCGAGGCGGGCCCGGGTGCCGGTGCCTCGTTCATCAATTCCTACCAGCGCGGCGCGCAGGAGTCGGTGTGGGAGACCATCCCGCAGCCCACCACCGACCTGTTCGCCTACGGCGGCCCCAACGGCTACCTCGATCTGTTCGTCGGCGACCAGAGCTACGCCAAGCAGTGGAAGTACACCAACGCTCCCGACGCCGACGCCCGCGCGGTCCAGGCCGCCTACTGGGCCTACCGCTGGGCATCGGCGCAGGGCAAGGAGAGCGAGGTGGCAGCGTCGGTGGCGAAGGCCGCCAAGATGGGCGACTACCTGCGCTACGCCATGTTCGACAAGTACTTCAAGCGCATCGGCGACTGCACCGACCCCGCCTCCTGCCCGGCCGGCTCGGGCCGCGACTCCCAGCACTACCTGCTGTCCTGGTACTACGCCTGGGGCGGCGCCGCGGGCGGCAGCGGCGGCGGCTGGGCCTGGCGCATCGGTGACGGCTCCTCCCACCAGGGGTACCAGAACCCGCTCTCGGCCTGGGCGCTGTCCAACGTACCGGCGCTCACCCCGAAGTCCGCCACCGCGAGGACGGACTGGGCGAAGAGCCTGACCCGGCAACTGGAGTTCCTGACCTGGCTGCAGTCCAGCGAAGGAGGGCTGGCCGGTGGATGCACCAACAGCTGGGACGGCCAGTACGGCACGCCGCCGGCGGGTACCCCCACCTTCTACGGCATGGCCTACGACTGGCAGCCGGTCTACCACGACCCGCCGAGCAACAACTGGTTCGGCTTCCAGGTATGGGGCATGGAGCGGGTGGCCGCGTACTACTACGTCACCGGCAACGCGACCGCCGGGGCCGTACTGGACAAGTGGGTCGCCTGGGCCTCCGGCAAGACGACGGTCGGAGCGGACGGCAGCTACCGCTTCCCCTCCACGCTGAGCTGGACGGGACAGCCGGACACCTGGAACCCGGCCTCCCCCGGGGCGAACGCCGGACTGCACGTGTCGGTCCTCGACTACTCCAACGATGTCGGCGTGGGCGCCGCCTACGTGAAGACGCTCACCTACTACGCGGCGAAGTCGGGCGACCAGGCCGCGGGCGCGCTGGCCAAGGCGCTGCTCGACGCCATGGCGCTGAACGCCGACGCCAAGGGCATCGCGGTACCGGAGACCAGGGCCGACTACAACCGGTTCGACGACGAGGTGTACGTCCCGTCGGGGTGGTCGGGAACGATGCCGAACGGCGACACCATCGAGCCGGGCACCAGCTTCATCGACATCCGCAGCTGGTACCGGGACGACCCGGACTGGCCGAAGGTCCAGGCCTACCTGGACGGCGGCGCGGCGCCCACCTTCACCTACCACCGCTTCTGGGCCCAGGCGGCACTCGCGCTCGCCTTCGCCATCTACGCGGAACTCCTGGTGGAGGGCGGCGGCAGCGGGGACACCGAGGCGCCGACGGTGCCCGGTGGACTCACCGTGAGCGCCACGACGAGCAACAGTGTGTCGCTCTCCTGGTCGGCCGCCACCGACAACGTCGCGGTGACGGGCTACGACGTCTACCGCAACGGGGTGCTGGCGGGGAACGCGACGACTCCGGCCTTCACCGACGGGGATCTGGCCGCGGCCACCGAGTACAGCTATGCCGTGGCCGCACGGGACGCGGGCGGCAACACCTCGGCGCTCTCCGCCGCCGTGTCCGCGACCACGAAGGCGGGCAGCGGCGGCACGGGGACGGTGAAGGTCCAGTACAAGAACACCGACTCCTCGGCCACCGACAACCAGATCCGGCTGGGCCTACAACTCCTGAACACGGGCAGCGCGCCCGTGGACCTGTCCACGGTGACGGTCCGGTACTGGTTCACCTCCGACGGCGGCGCGAGCACCTTCGGCACCAACTGCGACTACGCGGCGCTCGGTTCGTCGAACATCACCCAGAAGGTGGTGGCCGCGACCAGCCCGAAGACGGGCGCCGAGCGCTATCTGGAAGTGGGATTCGCCGCGGGCGCCGGCACGTTGGCCGCGGGGGCCTCCACCGGCGAGATCCAGCTGCGCGTGAACAAGAGCGACTGGTCCGACTTCAACGAGGCGGACGACTACAGCCGGGCCACCAACACCGCGTACTCCGACAGCTCGAAGGTCGCGGCGTACATCGGCGGCGTCCTCGCCTGGGGGGTCGAGCCGTGAGGCACATACCGGACGGGACCGCCGGACGCAGGCTGCCGGTCCTCGCCGGAGCGGCAGCGGCGCTGCTGCTCGCCGCGGCGTCGACACTCACGGGTGCCTCGTCCGCGTCGGCCGCGCCCGTCACCGACTGCACCCAGTGGGGCACCACCGAACTGCAGGGGGGCGAGTACCTCTACCAGCAGAACGAGTGGAACTCCGAAGCCCGGCAGTGTGCCGAGATCGATCCGGCGACGGGGGCCTGGACCCTCACCGAGTCCTCGTTCTCGCTCCCGACGAACGGCGCCCCGGCCACCTACCCCTCCAGCTACAAGGGCTGCCACTGGGGTGCGTGCACCACGGACAGCGGATTGCCGCTGCGGGTCGACGCGTTGGGCAGCGTCCGCGCGGACTGGTCGACCACCCAGGTCGACGCCGGCGCCTACAACGTGGCGATGGACGTCTGGTTCAACTCCACTCCGGTCACGGACGACCAGCCGGACGGAACCGAGTTGATGATCTGGATGAACCACCGCGGCGGCGTCCAGCCGATCGGTTCGCGCACCGCAACGGTGCAGCTCGACGGCCGGGACTGGGACGTCTGGACGGGGCCCGGCGCCTCCGGCTGGAAGGTGATCTCGTACGTCCTCCAGAACGGCGCCACCGAACTGACCGACTTCGATGTGAAGGGACTGATCGACGACGGGGTCACGCGCGGCTCCATCGACCCGGCGCACTATCTGATCGACGCGGAGGCCGGGTTCGAGATCTGGCAGGGCGGCCAGGGACTCGGGATGAACGCGTTCGCCTTCGAGGCGAGCACGGAAGGCGGCGGCGACGGGGACACCGAGGCCCCGTCGGTCCCGGCGGGCGTCGAGGTCACCCGGACGACCAGCAGCACCGCCTCCCTTTCCTGGACGGCGTCGACGGACAACACCGGTGTCACCGGATACGACATCTACCGTGACGGGGTGAAGGTGGGCAGCACGGCCACCACCGCCTTCACCGACACCGGGCTCCTCGCCTCGTCCTCGTACAGCTACACCCTGCGGGCGCGCGACGCGGCCGGCAACAGTTCGACGGCTTCGGCCGCCGTCACCGCGACGACCGAGCAGGGCGAGGGCGGCACGGCAGGCGCGCTGAAGGTGCAGTACAAGAACAACGACTCCTCGCCGGGCGACAACCAGATCAGGCCCGGGCTGCAGCTGGTCAACACCGGCAGCACCCCGGTGGATCTGAGCCGGGCGACCGTCCGCTACTGGTTCAGCGGCGAATCCGGGTCGACCACGTACGGCACCTCGTGCGACTACGCCGTCCTCGGCTGCGGCACCGTCACCCACCGCGTACAGCCGTCCTCCGCCTCCGGTCCGGGCTCCGACCACTACCTGGAGGTCGGATTCAGCGGCGGAACGCTGGCGGCGGGAGCCTCCACCGGCGAGATCCAGCTACGGCTGAACAAGTCCGACTGGTCCGACTTCGACGAGTCCGACGACTACAGCCGCGGCACCAACACGGCCTACGCCGACACCTCGAAGGTGGCCGTCTACCTCGACGGCGCGCTCGTCGCGGGCTCCGCGCCCTGACCGCGGCAGGTCGCGGACCTGCCGCCCCCGAGCTCCCGATGGCGGGTCGCCCACCCCGCTGGATCCGTCATCGGGCCACCACTCGCCCCGGCTCCTTCCAGGAAGGGATCCACACCGTGATTCTGCGCCGACGCGCGGCCCCGGCCCGCTCGGACCCGGGACACCGCCCCGGCTGCGCCTGAGCGCGGCCGACCGGTCGGACCTTGCCGGGACCGGCCCTCAGCCACTCCCCACCCCCTTACCGCCTCCACCGACGCACCGGAAACCACCGTGCACATCGACGGTGACCTGGTGCGGGGCACCGCGCCCTGACGGGCCGCTGCCCGAGCGCAACACCCCCACGAACCCGTCTGCGGGGCACCACCGCAGACGTATGAGAGGAGTACGGAGCCGCAATGAGAACCACCAGAGGCACCACACTGCACGGAGTACGCCGGAAGTTGGCCGCACTCTCCGCCCTGGCGATGGGCGCGGCGCTGGCAGTGGCCATCCCCTCGCCCGCGTCGGCCGCCGCAGCAGCCCGGGTCGACAACCCGTACGTGGGCGCCACGGCGTATGTGAACCCCGACTGGTCCGCCAAGGCGGCGGCCGAACCCGGGGGCAGCGCGATCGCCGACGAGCCGTCCTTCGTCTGGATGGACCGGATCGCGGCCATCGAGGGCTCGGCCACCGCGATGAGCCTGCGCGAGCACCTCGACACCGCCCTGGACCAGGGAGCGAACCTCTTCCAGGTGGTCATCTACGACCTGCCGGGACGGGACTGCGCGGCTCTGGCGTCCAACGGTGAGCTCGGACCCACCGAGCTCGACAAGTACAAGAACGAATACATCGACCCCATTTCCGACATCCTCGCCGACCCGGCCTACGCGAGCCTGCGCATCGTCACCATCATCGAGCCGGACTCGCTGCCGAACCTGGTCACCAACGCCGGCGGCACGGCCGGATCCACCGAGGCGTGCGCGACGATGAAGGCGAACGGCAACTACGAGAAGGGTGTCGGCTACGCCCTGCACACCCTGGGTGCCATTCCCAACGTCTACAACTACGTCGATGCCGCCCACCACGGCTGGCTGGGCTGGGACTCCAACTTCGTCCCGGCGGCACAGGAGTTCAAGAAGGCCGCGACGTCCGAGGGCGCCACGGTCGCCGATGTCCAGGGCTTCATCGTGAACACCGCCAACTACTCGGCGCTGAAGGAGCCGTACTTCAAGGTCACCGACAGCGTGAACGGCACCACGGTCCGCCAGTCCAAGTGGGTGGACTGGAACTACTACGTCGATGAGCTCACCTTCGCGCAGGGGCTGCGCACGGAGCTGGTCAACCAGGGCTTCGCCTCGGACATCGGCATGCTGATCGACACCGCCCGCAACGGCTGGGGCGGGTCCGAGCGGCCCACCGCCGCAGGGCCTTTGACCAGCGTGGACGACTATGTCAACGGTGGCCGCGTCGACCGGCGCATCCACGCCGGCAACTGGTGCAACCAGAGCGGTGCGGGCATCGGTGAGCGACCCACCACCGCCCCTGAGCCCGGTATCGACGCCTACGTCTGGGCCAAGCCCCCGGGCGAGTCGGACGGCAACAGCGCGCCCATCGACAACGACGAGGGCAAGGGCTTCGACCGGATGTGCGACCCCACGTACACCGGTAACGGCCGCAACGGCAACAGCATGAGCGGCGCCCTGCCGAACTCCCCGCTCGCGGGCCACTGGTTCTCCGCGCAGTTCCAGGAGCTCGTGCGCAACGCCTACCCGGCGCTGAACGGCAACGGCGGTGGCGGTACCGAGGACACCCAGGCGCCGACCGCGCCCACGGGTCTGACCGTCTCGGCGAAGAGCAGCGGCAGTGTCTCGCTGTCGTGGACGGCGTCGACCGACAACACCGGTGTGACGGCGTACGACGTGTACCGCGCAGGGGTGAAGGTCGGTTCCACCGCGTCGACCTCCTACACGGACGCGGGCCTGACGGCCTCGACGGCGTACAGCTACACGGTCAAGGCGCGGGACGCGGCCGGTAACGTCTCGGCGGCCTCGGCGGCGGTCTCCGCCACGACCGAAGCGGGCGGCGGCACCGGCAGCGGCACCCTCAAGGTGCAGTACAAGAACACCGACGCCTCGGCCACGGACAACCAGATCCGGATGGGCCTGCAACTGGTCAACACCGGTTCCACCGCGGTCGATCTGTCCACGGTGAAGGTGCGTTACTGGTTCACGCCGGAGGCAGGTGCGAGCACCTTCTCCACCTCGTGCGACTACGCGGTCATCGGCTGCTCCAGCGTGACCAGCGGTGTGTCCGGCGGCGGCTCCGCCGCGGGGGCCAGCCACTACCTGGAGGTCGGCTTCAGCAGCGGCACCCTGGCGGCGGGGGCCTCCACCGGAGAGATCCAGCTGCGACTGAACAAGTCCGACTGGTCCAACTTCGACGAGTCCGACGACTACAGCCGCGGCACCAACACGGCCTACGCCGACACCTCGAAGGTCGCCGTCTACGCGGGCGGCGCGCTCTCCTGGGGCACCGCTCCCTGATCGGTCTCCCCGTCGCCGTCCGCATGGGCGGCGACGGGGTCCGTGTGCCGGGTGAGGGACGCGCCCGGCACGATCCGCCCCCTGCCGCTCTCCCGGCAGGGGGCGGCCGTCGTTCCCGGGCGGGCAGACCTCAGGCAGGGAAGCACGGGGCGCGATTTCACGCCTTCCCCTGTGGTAATCACAACACGGATATCACAGCGGATCACCTGCCACAAGACCGCGTACTGGGGGCGCAATGCCGTTCAGAGAGGGCCAGTTGGGGTGACATCGCCTCATTCCCGAGGCTGCGGACGACGGATCGGTAACACTCTTGACACCCCCCGGGGGTGCTCATAGTCTCCACGCCACAGAATTAACGTTAGATTTCACATCGGCAAAATCGGTGCGACGGAAGGACGTGCTCGTGTCCGGTCCCTCGGCAGCGGATGCACCCGACCCCCGTCGCGCCGGAGGACCAGCGGCCGGCCGCCCCGAAGACCGGTCTCTGCGGCCGTACGGTCTGCGCTGCGAGCACCGCACCACCCCGCTCGGGATCGACGCGTCCGCGCCCCGGCTCTCCTGGCGGCTGGCGTCCGACCGCCGCGGCGACGACCCGGTGGCGTACCGGGTCCGAGTCTCCGAGCGCCCCGAAGACCTGCACGGCGGTCGACTCCTCTGGGACACGGGGCGGGTGACGGACCCCGAGGCGATCGCCGTCGAGTACACCGGGCCCGCCCTCGCGGACCGTACGCGCTACCACTGGCGGGTCTCCGTCTGGCCGGCCGCTTCGACGGTGCCCGCCGAGGCGACGTCCTGGTTCGAGACGGCCTTCGGCGACGCCGACGCGTGGCGGGCGTCGTGGATCACCCACGACCCGTGGCCGGTCGACGTCGTGGACGCGCCCACCGAGGGCGGATTCGCCCTCGACGACCACGGGCTCGCCCCCTGCCCCGTCCTGCGGCGCGCCTTCACCGGCTCGGCCGGTGCCCGAGCGCGGCTCCACGTCAGCGCGCGCGGCCTGTACGAGGTCCGGCTCAACGGCGTACGCGTGGGAGACGCCGAACTCGCCCCGGGCTGGACCGATTACCACCGCCGCGTCCAGTACCAGACGTACGACGTGACCGAGTTGCTGCGTGAGGGTGAGAACGTGCTCGCCGCGACCGTCGCCGACGGCTGGTGGAGCGGATTCGTCGGCTTCGAACCGCGCAGGGCAGGAGCGCACTACGGCTCGGTCCCGCAGTTCCTGGCCGAACTCCACCTCACAGGAGCGGACGGCGGGAGCAGCGCGGTCGTCACCGACGGGACCTGGCGCACCGGCACGGGCGTCATCCGCCACGCGGATCTGCTGATGGGCGAGTGCCATGACCTGCGGCACGCGGCCGACGGCTGGGACCTGCCGGGCTTCGACGACACCGGCTGGTCCCCGGCCCTGGTCACGAACACCGGTCACGAGCTGCTCGTGGCGTCCGTCGACGAACCCGTGCGGGCGATGGCCGAGCTGCGGCCGCACTCGGTCAGGGCCGTCTCCCCGGGCACCCACATCGTCGACTTCGGCCAGAACCTCGCCGGTCGTGTACGGCTGCGGATCGGTGAACTCGCCCACGGGGCACGGGTGGTGGTCCGCCACGCGGAGGTGCTGGACGAGTCGGGCCAGCTGTACACCGCCAATCTGCGCACCGCCGCCGCGACCGATGTGCTCGTCGGGGACGGGCGCCGGGACATCGTGTTCGAGCCGCGCTTCACCTATCACGGGTTCCGCTATGCCGAGATCAGTGGTCTGCCGGAGCTGACGGGGTCCGACGTCGTCGCCGTGGCGCTGCACAGCGACACCCCGTGGGCCGGGGAGTTCGACTGCTCGGACGCGGAGCTCCGCCGGCTCCACGACTGTGTGGCGTGGGGGCAGCGCTCGAACTTCGTGAGTGTGCCCACGGACTGTCCGCAGCGCGACGAACGGCTCGGCTGGCTGGCCGACGCCCAGGTCTTCCTGCCGACGGCCGCCCTCAACGCGGACGTCGCCGCGTTCTTCACCAAGTGGCTGCGCGACGTCGACGACGCCCGCACGCCCGACGGGGGCTTCACCAACGTCGCCCCGCGCCTCGTGGGGGTCAGCGACGAAGGGGCGCCCGGCTGGGGCGATGCGGGAGTGATCATCCCGTGGCACCTCTACCGCGTCTACGACGACCCGCGCTTCCTCGACCGGGCGCTGGAGGGCATGTGTGCCTGGGTGGATCTGATCCACCATCACAATCCTGATCTGGTCTGGCGCAGACGGGTCGGTCCGCACTTCTCCGACTGGCTCGCTCCTGGCACCCCCACCCCGCGCGACGTCATCGCCACGGCCTGCTTCGCACACAGTGCCCGCCTCACGGCGAAGGCCGCGGGTGTACTCGGGCACAAGGATGCGGAGGACCGCTACCACCGGCTGGCCGACGCCGTCCGCCGCACGTTCACGGAGCACTTCGTCACCGTCGGACGTGCCGCAGACGCGCCTCCCGCCGTCCGTGTCTCGGGAGACACCCAGACCGGGTATCTCGTCGCGCTCGCCTTCGGGTTGCTGCCCGACGGCCTCGTCGAGGCCGCGGCCCGGCGTCTCGCCGAACTCGTCGAATCGGCCGGTCCTGCCCTCCTCACCGGATTCCTCGGCGTCGCGCTCGCCGCGCCCGTCCTCGACACGCACGGACGGGCCGACCTCGCCCACGCTCTCCTCCTCCGCGACGAGGTGCCGTCGTGGCGGTTTCCGCTGCGGCACGGCGCCACCACCATCTGGGAGCGCTGGGACGGATGGACGCCCGGCACCGGGTTCCGCGCACCGTCGATGAACTCCTTCAACCACTACGCGCTCGGCTCGATCGGCGAATGGCTGTACCGCGGTGTCGCCGGCCTCGACCAGGCCCCCGACTCCACCGGCTACCGGCATCTGCTGATACGGCCCCGCCCCGGTCCCCTGCACCACGCGAGCGCCCGTCACGAATCGGTGCGCGGCACGGTCGAGGTGGCCTGGGAACGGCACGGCGACCGGCTCGCCCTGCGCGTCCGGGTACCGCCCGGCTCCACCGCCGATGTGTACGTGCCCACCACGGATCCCCTTTCGGTCCGCGAGTCGGACGTGTCCCCGCGAGCCGACGGCCGTCGCGTCACGCTGCTCTCGACCGCCCCCGACCACGTTCTGTGCCGCGTGTCCTCGGGCACCTACCGCTTCACCGCGCTCTGTCCGCCGGCCGGCGGCCACGCCGAGGTGCGCCCGGCGGACCGGGTCCGGCCGCCGCTCACCCCGAGCCGACACCCATCAGGACCGGCGGCGACACCGTCGTCCGCCCGTTCGTACGAGGAGGACACACCATGACGACGGGTTCTCACAGCCGGCCGGGCCGGGGCTCGGTCGGCCGACGGGGATTTCTCCGCATCGGAGGCGGTGTCGCCGCGCTCGCCGCCCTTCCGCCGGCGCTGACGGCCTGCTCGGACTCGGGCGGCGGCTCCCACCGGCTGCGCATCGTCGGCGTCGCCGACCAGCAGAAGCCGATCGGGGAACTCGTCGGCCTTTACCGCACGTCCCATCCCGACGACACCTTCTCCACCTCCTTCGCCCCCACGGACCAGGTGCAGACGGTGGTGCGCACCCAGCTCGCCGGCGGCAACGCCCCCGATGTGCACGTGCTCTATCCCGGCAGCGGCAGCGCCATGTCCATGGTCGAGTTGGCCAGGGCCGGGCTGCTCGCCGATCTCAGCGACCAGGCGTGGACCCACGAGGTCCCGGCGAACTTCCACCCCGCCTACCGGTACCAGGAAAAGACGTTTCTGTACTCGGCGGGAAGCAGTGTCATCGGCGCCATTCACAACAAGAGGGTCTTCGCCGAGGCCGGAGTCGCGCCGCCCAGGACCTGGAGCGAACTCCTCGATGTCTGCGCCGGGCTGAAGGCCAAGGGCGTGACGCCGATCGCGCTGGGGGCACAGACTCCCTGGGTCACCCAGCTGATCACCTACGCGCTGGTACCCAATGCCGTATACGCGAAGAACCCCGGCTTCGACGCCGAGATGGCTGCCGGGCGGGCACATTTCCGCGGCTCCGGGTGGGCCGACGCGCTGGGCAAGTACCAGGAGTTGCAGCGCCGGGGGTTCTTCAACGACAACCCCAACGGAACGACGTACGAGCAGCAGACCTCCATGGTGGCGAGCGGCAAGGCGGCGATGGCCGTCCAGGTCTCCGCCGTACTCGCCAACTTCCGCCAGGCCGCCACCGATCCGGACGACCTCGGCATGTTCCCGTTCCCCGGCGGGGACGACCCCGCCGCACCGTGGATTCCGGCGGGCATCGTCGTCGGCCTCGGCGTCTCGGCGCGGTCCGGGAAGACGGCGGAGGCAAAGGCGTTCATCGAGTTCCTCGGAAAACAGGAGAACCTCAACCGCTGGGCCGAGTCCGTCGCCGCGATCCCGTTCGCACGCGACGATTCCACCCGGATCGATCCCGTCCTCAAGGACTTCCTGCCCGTCATCGACGGCGGCCGGGCCGTCCCCTTCATGGACCAGAGCTGGCCCAACGCCGAGGTGCAGCCCGCCCATTTCGCCGCCGTACAGAACCTGCTGGCGGGAAAGACGGACGTCGACGGCGCACTGGGACAGATGGACAGGGCCTACGGGAAGACCTCGTGACCAGCACGTCCGAGAGGGTGGAGCCGACCGGCCGGGCGGGAGGCGGTCCTCCGGCCGGCCCCCGCCGTCCGGTCCGGCACCGCGATCACACCGCCCCGCCGTGGATCTTCGTGATCCCGGCACTCCTCGTGTACGGCGTCGTCGTCCTGTACCCGAGCCTTGCGGGTGTGGTGTACGCCTTCACCGACTGGTCCGGCATCGGCGGCTTCTCCTTCACGGGCCTGGACAACTTCCGTACGCTTCTCGACGACAGCCGCGCCCTGGAGTCCGTGAGCAACACGCTGCTGCTCACCGTCGCCGTGGTGGTCGTCCAGAACGGTGTCGGCCTGCTCCTCGCGCTCGGTGTCCACACCCGTATCAAGTCCCGCGCGGTGCTGCGCCTGGTCTTCTTCGCTCCCGCTGTCGTCAGCCCCGTCATGGTCGCGGTGCTGTGGAAGTACGTGTACAACCCGGAGAACGGCGCCGGTCTCAACGGCGTCCTCGACGCGATCGGGCTCGGGGGTCTGCGTCAGGACTGGCTCGGTGATCCGTCGCTCGCCCTGTGGTCCGTCGCGGCGATGGTCGTGTGGCAGTACGCCGGCTACTCGATGGTCGTCTTCCTCGCGGGGCTCCATGGCGTCCCCGCCGAACTCCACGAGGCCGCGAGAATCGACGGCGCCGGCTCCTGGCAGCGCTTCCGCCATGTCACCTGGCCGCTGCTGGCCCCGGCCCTGACGGTCAACCTCCTGCTGTCGACCATCGGTGGCCTCAAGCTCTTCGACCAGGTCTACGCCGCCACCAACGGCGGGCCCGGCACGTCCAGCGAGACCCTGTCGACCGTGCTCTACAAGGAGGCGTTCGTCTACGGGAAGTTCGGCTACAGCACCGCCGTCGCCCTCGTCCTCGCGCTGTTCGTCGCCGCGGTCTCCCTGGTCCAGCTCCACTATCTGCGCGCGAGGGAGGTCACCGCGTGAACGCCACGACGACCCCCGGCCCGACACCACGGCGACCCGGGCACGGTACGCGCACGGGCCGCAGACCGCGGTACGGACGGTACGTCCTCGAACTCGTCATGATCGCTGTCGCCGTTGTGTTCCTGTTCCCGGTCTACGCACTGGTCACCCTGGCGATGAAGGACCCCCGACAGATCGCCGACTCCCCCCTTTCGCCGCCCTCCCCGCCCACCTTCGCCAACTTCGGTGACGCCTGGTCCTCCGCGTCGCTGGGGCCCGCGCTGCTCAACAGCACGGTCATCACCGCGATGAGCCTGCTGCTCCTGGTCGTCCTCGGTTCGGCGGGCGCCTACTGCCTCGCGCGCCGGGGCCGCGGCATCGGCTACGGGATGTACGTCCTGTTCCTGCTGGGCATCGTGCTGCCGTTCCAGCTCGGCATGATCCCGCTGTACAAGCTCGTCGACGACCTGGGCTGGCTCGGCACGTACCAGGGCATGGTGTTCTTCTACACCGGCATCCAACTGCCGTTCACCGTCTTCCTCTACACCGGGTTCATCCGCGCCCTGCCGCAGGACTACGCGCAGGCGGCGCTGATCGACGGCTGCAACCACCGGCAGGCGTTCACCCGGATCGTCTTTCCCCTGCTGCGTCCCGTCACGGGCACCGTGATCATCCTGAACGCCGTGTTCATCTGGAACGACTTCTTCACCCCGCTGCTGTACCTGGGCGGATCCGGCAAGGAGACCGTGCCCGTCGGGGTGTTCGCCTTCGTCGGTCAGTACGTCTCCGACTACGGGCTCGTCTTCGCCGGACTGGTGCTGGCCGCCGTGCCGATCCTGGTGGTGTTCGTGGTCCTCCAGCGTTATGTCATCAAGGGATTCGCAGGCGGTCTCAAGGGCTGAGGCAGGTCATGACGCATTCGGCACACCCGCCCCTCCCCCCGGGCATCGCGAAGGCACTCGCCGAGACCCCGCGCGCCTTCTCGCCCACCGCCATCTGGTGGTGGAGCGGGGAACGACTCGACCGCGCACGGCTTCGGGCGCAACTGGAACGGTTCGCGCAGGGCGGGGTGCACAACCTCGTTCTCCTCAACCTGGCGCCGTCAGGGCCTCTGTTCGGCTGCGACGCCGACGACCCGCCGTTCCTCTCGGACGCGTGGTGGGAGCTGGTCGACGAAGTGTGCGAGGACGCCCGGACACGCGGCGTGAGTCTGTGGTTCTACGATCAGCTCGGCTTCTCCGGGGCGGATCTCCAGGCGCGCCTCGTCGACGAACGGCCGACGCTCGCGGGCCGTCGGCTCGACCGCCTGTGCGCCGTCGTCGACTCCACGCCTGAGCACACTGCCGAGTTGCGGTGTCCCGAGGGCGGCCGGCCGCTCGCGGGCCGTGCCGAACCGGTGGACGCCGACGGCCGCGCGGTCGGCCCCGCGGTCCCGGTCGCGGTGGACGACGCGGTGGTGCGTGCGCCGGGCCCCGGGCGCTGGCGGCTGACCCTCCATCATCATGTCGCGCTCGGCTTCGACTACCTGGGCGCACAGGCGTGCGCGGCGCTGCTGGACCGGGTGCACGGGGAGTTCGAGCGTCGGCTCGGCGACCGGCTCGGGAACGTCGTCGTCGGCTCGTTCCAGGACGAGCTGCCGACCCTGCCCACCTGGTCCACCGGCTTCGCCGACGCGTTTCTGCGCCGTCGCGGGTACGCCGTCACGGCGCGCCTCGACGCCCTGTACGGCGACAGCACGGACCCGGACGCTCACCGGGTGCGGCGCGACTATCAGGTGACCCGTGCCGAACTGGCCGAGGAGGCGTTCTTCCGGCCGCTGGCCGCCTGGCACGACCGCCACGGCCTGCTCATCGGCTGCGACCAGCAGGACCCGGCCCGTGCCGGGCAGCCCGTCGCGGGGGTGGCGCTGTACGCCGACTACGCCCGCACCCACCGCTGGTTCTCGGCGCCGGGCTCCGACCACCACGGGGATGCCCGCATCCATTCCTCGCTCGCCCATCTCTACAGCCGTCCCCGCACCTGGATCGAGGCATTCCACTCCACCGGCTGGGGCGGCACGCTGGAGGAGACGTTCGACTGGCTGCTGCCGTGGCTCCGCGCCGGTGCGACCCTCTACAACCCGCATGCCGTCTACTACACGACCAAGGGCGGCTGGTGGGAGTGGGCGCCGCCGGCCACCGACTGGCGGCAGCCGTACTGGCGCCACCACCGCGTCTTCGCGGACGCCGTGACGCGGCTGTGCGCGATCCTGAGCCTCGGCCGCCATCTCTGCGACCTCGCGATCCTGCTGCCGACGACCACGGTGCAGGCCGGTACCGCTCTGGACGGGGTCACCGACGCGGCGGCGCGGGCGCAGTCGGCGTACCTCCGGCTGACCGGTGACATGGCCTGGTTCCGTACCCGGCCGGGTCTCATGGACCGTCTCGGCCGCGACGCCGACGTCATCGACGACGCATCGCTCGCGCGCGCCCGCATCACGCCGTCCGGCGACGGGGTGCGGCTGCGGGTCGCGGATGAGGCGTACACCACGATCGTGCTGCCCGGGTGCACGGTCCTGGAACGGGACACGGCACAACGGCTCGTCGAATTCGCCTCCTCCGGTGGGACGTTGATCGCGTTCGACGTCCTCCCCGAACAGGTCGTCGGTCCCGGTGGGGCCGGTGTGCTCGCCCGGCTGCGCGCGTGCTTCGCGGACGGCCGGGCCGCATTCGTCCCCGGGACGGACGATCCGGCCGACGCGCTCGCCACGGCGCTCGCGGGGACGGTGCCGGTGGTCCGCGCGCCGGTTCCGGCGCTCGCGCGCCGGGTGGACGACGCCACGGTGGTGTTCCTGACCGCGGCCGCCCCACGGGCGACCCGGGCCCGCGTCGCGGCACCCGACGAGAGGGGCGCCGCACTGGGCTGGCTGGACGCCCGCTACGACTTCGACCCGGGCCGCTGCGCACGCAACGCACGGGTGCGGGTACGGGACGCGGCGGGCCCGGCCGTCCTGCTGGACCCGTTCGGCGGGGCTCCGCGGACGCTGCCGGTGCGGCCCGCCGACGACGACGGCCGCGCGGTCGAGGTCGACGTCCCCTTCGATACGGGCCCCGCGGCCGTGCTCGTCCTTTCGGCCCGGCCCCCCGGGCCGGCCGCGACCGAAGTGTCCGCCGTGTCCGGCGTACGAGCCGCACCCCACACAGCCGATGGGCCCGACGCACCCGGCGACGGACCGGGCACCGCCACCGTCGAGATCCCTCCGGACGCGGACTGGGACGTGACGCTCGTGCCGACCCTCGACAACACGTGGGGCGACTTCGCCCGGCCCGCGACCGGCCCGCCCACCGTCCCGGCGGTGACCGAGTGCCGGACGTTCCGGCACCGGGTCGAAGGCGCCGGGGAGGACGGCCTACGCGACGGCTGGACCGGTCCCGGCCGCGCGGCCGGGCCGCTCACCTCCACGGTTCACGCGACGTTCGGCCCGCACGCGGTCGTGTCCCGTGGCGGCCCCGGCCACAACACCCCGTCGGTCCTCGCATGGTCCGACACCCTGGGCGTGTACAAGGACCCGGTGCACCGTGCCGTTCTGGGGCCCAAGGGGCATGTGCCGGAGGAGTTCGTGCACATCGGCCCCGTGGCTGCCGGAGAGGTGGCGCGGGTGCGGACGGAGTTGGTGCTCGACGAGCCGTTCGACGGACACCTCGCGATCGGGGCCGCGGCGGCGAAGCGGGCCCGGCTCGACGGGGCACCCGTGGCCCTGGACGACGGAGGGCATTTCGCGACGGGTCCGGTGGCGGTGGCAGCGGGGCGCCGCCTGCTCGAACTGGAACTGACCGCCGATCAGGACGTCGACCTGCGGGCGCATGTGGCGCTCGTGCGCGATCCGTCGTCCTGTCGGCGACCGGAGTGGATCCACTCCGCCGGGACGATGGGCACGACGGTGCGGCTGTCCGCCCTCCCTGCCCGGGCCGTCGTCCAAGTCGCCTCGCGCGCGCCGTGCGTGCTGCGCGTCAATGGTCACGTGGTCGGCAGGCAGGGCGGATTCGACCCGTACCCCGAACACGCGGTCCCGCGCGTGCGGCGGCACGACGTGGCGGCGGCCCTGCGCCCCGGTGACAACGACCTCACGGTGGAGACGTCCGGGAGCGGCGACCGCGCGGTGCTGGTGGACACCGACTTCACCGACGGGAACGGTGGACGGGTCGCGGCCCCGCACAGCGACGCCCGCTGGTGGGCCGTGGGCGCGAACGGGCGTGTGCCGGTCGCCGTGCGCCGCGAGCCGGTGGGCGACCCGGCCGCCCTGCACCTGCGCCGCCGTCCTCATCCGCTGCCGGGTGCCGCCTGGCTGGATCCGGCAGCGGACGACGGCACGGTGCTGCCTGTCCGGTTCGCGGTCCCGGGGAGCCGGGGATCGGTGGAGTGGCTGTGGTGCGAACTGCCGCCCGGGACGGTCCGGTTGACCGCGCAGGTGCGCGGCGTGACGACGGTGTTCGTGGACGGCTCGGAGTGTGCCGGGGCCGTCACCACCGTCACCGGGCGGGATGTGTGGACCGTGGCGGTCGACCTGGCGGCAGGTGGCCCCTCAGGGCCACGCACCGCGGCCCTGCGCATCCGGACCCGCCCGGGGTACGAGGGGGGCGCCGCACTGGCCGGTCCGGTGCGCTGCGAGGTGGGGCCCGGCCGGATGCGCGTCGGCGACTGGGAGGCGCGCGGCCTCGCCGAGTACAGCGGCGGTGTGCGGTACCGGCGCCTGGTGACCCTGCCGGCCGGAGCCGACGCGGGGCATGTGTCGCTCGACCTCGGACGGGTCCGCGGAACGGCGGAGGTGCGGGTCGGCGGCGGCGCCGCGGGCGTGCGCGTGTGCTCCCCGTACGTCTTCGATCTGACGGGTCTGGTGCGGCCCGGTGCCAACACGCTCGACATCACCGTGTTCGGAACGCTTGCGCCACGCCTGGACGCGACGAGCCCGACCCACTTCGTCTTCCCGGGCCAGCGTGTCAGTGGGCTGCTGGGTCCTGTGCGGCTGCGCTTCGCCGTGGCGCGGGCCTGAGCGGCACGCCCCCACCGCCCACACCCTCCTACGACCGCTGCCGGACCTGAGGAACGCGTACGGCATCAGGATCTGAGAAACGCCAGCACCGCCAGGACCCGGCGATGCCCCTCCGTGTGCACCGGCAGATCGAGTTTGTTGAAGATGCTGCCGATGTGTTTGTTGATGGCGGCTTCGCTGATGAACAGGTGCGCCGCCAGGTTCGCGTTGGATCGTCCTTCCGCCATCAGGCTCAGCACCTCCTTCTCGCGGGCGCTGAGCCGCTCCAGCGGATCGGGACGGACCTTGACGAGCTGTTGGATCACCTCGGGATCCACCACGGTCCCGCCGGAGGCGACGCGGTCGAGCGTCGACATGAAGTCGGCGACCGCACCGACCCGTTCCTTCAGCAGATAACCCACCGCGGCGCCGTTGCACGAATCGAGCAGCCGCAGGGCGTACGAGCGCTCGACGTACTGACTGAGCACGAGCACCGGCAGCCCGGTGTACGTCTCCCGCAGGTCGACGGCCGCACGCAGCCCGTCGTCCCCGTTCGAAGGCGGCATCCGTACGTCCGTGATGACCAGGTCGGGACGGTTCCGGTGGACGGCCGTGACGAGTGCGTCCGCGTCCCCGACCACGGCGATCGTCTCGTGGCCGAACCGCTGCAACAGGCCGACCAGCCCTTCGCGCAGCAGTACCGCGTCTTCCGCGAGGATCACACGAAGTGGCACGGGATCTCCACATGAAGAAGAGTCGGACCGCCCGGCGGGCTCGACACGCGCATGCGGCCGTCCAAGGCGGTGAGCCGGTCGGCGAGGCCGGTCAGACCCGTTCCGTCGGCCGGGGCCGCGCCGCCGTCTCCGTCGTCCGTGATCTCCAGGACCAGCATGTCGGCGTGGTAGCGGCCGTGTACTTCGGCGCTCAGGGCGCCGCTGTGTCGCGCGATGTTCGTCATGGCCTCGTTGATCAGGAAGTACACGTTGGTCTCCAGCTGTCTGGGGAGTCTTCCCGGCAGTTGGAGATCGACGGTGACCGGTACGGGGAAGCGGCTCGCTCGGTCCTCGACCGCGGCGACCAGGCCGTGGTCCGCGAGCACCGGGGGGTTGATCCCCCGGATCAGACTACGCAACTCCAGATGGGTGGCGGAGAGCTGGTTCTCGGCCTCGGTGAGCTGCGCGGCGAGCGGGGATCCCTCGGGGATGTCCAGACGCATCAGGCCGAGCGTCATTCCGAGCGAGACCAAACGCTGTTGTGCACCGTCGTGCAGGTCGCGCTCGATGCGTACGCGCTCCGCGTCGAAGGAGTCGATGAGCCGCACCGGCGACGCGTGCACCTCCTTCAGCGACTCCCCGAGCTCGTCGTCGCGCGGTGCGAGAAAGGTCCGGGCGAGCGCGGCGCGCGCGCCGGCCCACGACGTCACGGTGTACGGCGAGGCCAGCAGCACGACGGCGCCGAAGACCGCCCACGGCCAGGTGGTGCTGTCGGCCGCCTCGAAGGTGAGGGCGGGCAGGCCGAAGGAGAAGGCGAGCACCAGCAGGTCGAGCCACCACAGCGCCGCCGCGGAGATGAGCGTGAACAGCAGCTCGCGCCAGGTGATCTGTTCGGTCAGGCGGGTCGACGCCCAGGCCCGGAGACCGGGTTGCTCCGGCCGCCGGTGCGGGTTCGGCATCCCGTCGAGGTCGACGAGGCGCAGCCGGCGCCGCTCGACCGTCGCCACGGTGATGGAGGACAGGACGACGCCGACGAGGGGGGCAGCGCCGACCAGGACCACCAGGAGGAGCAGCCCGGCCGCCAGTCCCGTGACGAACACCGCGACGGCCGCCGCGCCGACCACGACACCGGTGGCCAGATACACCAGTGAGCGCCACGGCCAGCTGGAGGCCAAGAAGTTCAGCGGGCTCTGAGCCATGGCCTGCCAAGCCGTTCTGGGACGCATGTGACAACGGTAGGCCAGACGTCCGCTCGATCGCGGTAGAGCCGGCTCTACTTGTGGAGTAGAGCGCACATCAATGTGGCGCCCTGGGTCGCTCCGCTGAAATCGACGCCATGACCACCACTCAACAGGCACCCGCTCCGGATGCGGTTCAGCTGTGTACCGTCCGGAAGGTCTACGGAGCCGGCGGCGGCTCGGTTACCGCGCTGGACGGCATTTCCATCGGTTTTCCGCGCGGAACGTTCACGGCCGTCATGGGTCCGTCCGGCTCCGGGAAATCCACGCTGCTGCAGTGTGCGGCCGGCCTGGACCGGCCCACCGAAGGACAGGTGATGCTGGCCGGCGTCGACATCGGACGAGCGGGTGAGCGGGAGCGCGCCGGATTGCGGCGCGACCACATCGGCTTCGTGTTCCAGTCCTTCAACCTGGTCGAATCGCTGACGGCGGCGCAGAACGTGGAACTCCCGTCGCGTTTTGCCGGGCGCCGGGTCAGCCGTGAGCGGGTCGACGCCGCGCTCGCCGCAGTCGGGCTGGAGGAGCGGGCGGGGCACCGGCCGAGCGAGCTGTCCGGCGGTCAGCAGCAGCGCGTCGCGCTGGCCCGGGCGCTCGTGACCCGGCCGGAGATGCTGTTCGCGGACGAGCCCACGGGTGCCCTGGACACGACCACATCGCGTGAGGTGCTGCGGATGATGCGCCTGCTGGTCGACGAGGAAGGGCAGACCACCCTCATGGTCACCCACGACCCGGTGGCCGCGGCGGTCGCAGATGCGGTCGTGTTCCTCAAGGACGGCCGCATCGCGGACCGGATCAGCCTCAACCGGGACTCCGACGTCGGCAACGCCGCCTCGATCGCGGCCCACATGGCGAGTCTGGAGGCGTGATGCTGGTCTTCGCGAACGTCCGTGAGCGCTGGACCAGCTTTCTGGCGGCCTTCGTCGCGGTGCTGGTCGGCGTGGCGCTCATCACGACGACCCTGATCATCTACGACTCCTCCCGCCCCGAGCTCCAGTCCCGCCTGACGGCCGCCTCCGCGCTCGCGATCCCCGAGCGGGCGGTCGACCAGGACGGCAGCCCGGCGGATCGGGTGCCATGGAGCCGGAGTGAGGCCCAGCCACTGATCGACGAGCTGGGCGCGGTGCCCGGTGTGGGCTCTGTCGTGGTGGACCGCTCGTTCTACGCGCAGGCGTTCCTCGGCGGCAGACCGGTCGAGGACGAAGGAGCCCTGGAGGCGGGGCACGGCTGGTCGAGCACGCGGCTCGCTCCGTACGAGCTCGTCACGGGACGGGTGCCGGTCACGGCCGACGAGGTCGTGGTGGACCGGGCACTCAAAGTGGCGGCGGGCACGACGCTCACAGTGAACCTCACCGCCGGGCGTACCGCGTTCCGCGTGGTCGGCACCGTGGACGGACCGGGCTACTACTTCACCGACGACTTCGCCACGCGGCAGGAGCCGGGCGTCGGTGCCCTCGCGATCCTCGCCGACAAGGGCGCGTCCGTCAGCGACATCAGGGCAAGGGCCGAGAGCATCGTCGGGGACAGGGGCACCGTGGTCTCCGGCGACGGCCGGTCCGTGCTCCAGCCCAAGTACGTGGAACACAAGCGGTTCCTCGGCACGCAGCTCATCGGAGCCATGGCGACGCTCGGCCTGTTCACCACCGTCTTCGTGGTCGCGTCCATGCTGGTCCTGGCGACCGGGCTCCGGCGGCGGGAGATCGGACTGCTGCGGATGATCGGTGCGGCTCCGCACCAGGTGCGCCGGATGATTCTGGGCGAGGCGGGCCTCATCGGCCTCCTGGGTTCGCTGGCCGGCTGCTCGGCGGGTATCGGCGCCGCGCCGCTGCTGCGCGACATCCTGCGGGGGCTCGACGTGACGCCGCCGGATCTCACGGTGCGGGTGACCCTGTGGCCGCTGTTCACGGCGGCCGCGATCGGCGTCGGCGTCAGCGTCCTGGGGGCCTGGACATCCGGCCGGGTGGCAGCCCGGGTGGCGCCGATAGAGGCACTGCTGGACAGCAGGGCGAACAGTCGGACAATGAGCCGCGCCCGCTGGATCGGCAGCCTGACCGTGCTCGGCCTCGGTGTGGCGCTCACGATCGCGACCGCCGCCGTCGGCGCCGACGACCGGATCAACATGGCGATCTTCGCCACGATGGTGCTCATCGTGGCGGCGGCCCTGCTCGCCCCGGTGTTCATCGGCCCCGTCGGACGGGCGCTCACCTCGCCGTTCACGCATCTCGGCTCGGCCGTCCCGCTTCTCGTGCGGGCGGAGCTGCACGCCGACGCGCGCCGGGCGGCGTCACTCGCGGCCCCGGTGATCGCGGCCGTCGGTTTCGCCGTCCTGCTCAGCGGCATGGTGGACACGATGCGAGTGGCGTACCCGGCGGGCGACGCGCTCAAGCTCACGGGACAGGTGATCGTGACGCCGGACGGAGCACCGGGCAACACCGACGAGGTGGTCGCTGCCAACCCCGTGGGCAAAGCCATGCTGCCGACTCGGGCCTTCGTCCGCGACAAGGACGGCACGCTCACCGCCATCGACGCGCTCGGCTCGCGCGACCCGCGCTGGGACAGACCGGGCGAGGCGGTGCTCGGCAGGAAGACGGCGGACTTCCTGGGCGTGAAGGCCGGTGCCGACTACGCGGTGAGGTTCGCCGACGGTGCCACGGTGAAGTTGCGCATCGCCCGCGTCCTGCCGGACGAACCCGCCCGAGGAGACTTCGTGATGTCTCGTCAGCTCGTGCGTGCGCACGACCCGGGCGCGCTCACCGACGACATCTTCGTCCCGGTGCGGCTGAAGCCCGCCTCGGCCGTTCCCGGCACGGCCGTGCACGACGCGGTGCGGTACGCGCTCGACGACTACGCCACCGACGCGAAGCTGACCGACAGCCTCGCGGTCATGCTGATCGTCGTCGCCGTCGGCTACAGCGGGATCGCCGTGGCCAACAGCATGGCCATGGCCGCGCACGGCCGACGCCGCGACTTCGCCGTGATGAAGTCGGCCGGCGGCACGGTGCGGCAGCTCCTGCTGTTCTCCGTTGCCGAGACCTCCCTCGTCGTCACGGTCGGCGCGGCACTCGGGGTCCTGGTGACCTTGGGCCCGCTGGCCGGCATGGCGTCCGGGCTGTCCCAGGCGACCTCCACGGAAGTCGGCCTGCACCTGAACCTGCCCACCATCGCCGCGGTGGTCCTCGGCTCCCTCGTGCCGGCGATCGCGGCGAGCGCGGTTGTCACCTGGCGGACCATGCGTCGGGAGGCGGCGTAGGACGGCAGCGCCCGGCACACGGGCCGGGGCCGGCGCCCTGGCCCGTCGTCTTCTGCGGGAAGCACGCCGAGCCCGCACGGGTCGGGGTTCGGGGCCGGTCCAGCTCCACACCCATGGAGATGTGCTGGTGGGCGCCCCGCGGAGAGGTTCCGCTCGGCCGCTCTGCCTGCTCTCGCTCCGCAACCGGGCCGAGGGCGCGGCCCCGGGGCCGCGCCGGGTGCTGCGCTGCGGGAACATCCGGGCGCGGCCCGTCAGTGGCACAGGCGGGTGTTGAGCCGGGCGGCCCGGCGCGTCAGGTAGTCGCGCTCGGCGAGATTGGGGGCCTTGGGGGCCGCCTCGGCGTACAGCCGTGCCGCCGTCGCCAGGTCGCCGTCGCGCTCGTGGAGGTACGCCGCCACCGCCGTGTGGCGGGGCAGTGAGTCGTCCAGCTCCGCGAGCGCGGCCAGCCCGGCGCGCGGTCCGTCGGCCTCGCCGACGGCCACCGCGCGGTTGAGCCGGACGATCGGGCTGCCGGTGAGGCGTACGAGTTCGTCGTACCACTCGACGATCTGTACCCAGTCGGTCTCCTCGGCGGTGGGCGCGTCGGCGTGGAGTGCCGCGATGGCTGCCTGGGCCTGGAACTCGCCCAGCCGGTCGCGGGCAAGAGCCGCCTGCAGGATCTCGACGCCCTCGGCGATCGACTCGGTGTCCCACCGGCCGCGGTCCTGCTCGGCGAGCGGCACCAGGCTGCCGTCGGGCGCGGTCCGGGTGGCGCGCCGGGCATGGTGGAGCAGCATGAGGGCCAGCAGTCCCGCCACTTCGGGGTGGTCGATCGCGGCCGCGAGCTGCCGGGTGAGCCGGATGGACTCGGCGGCGAGGTCGACGTCGCCGGAGTAGCCCTCGTTGAAGACCAGGTAGAGGACGCGCAGCACGGTGGCCACGTCGCCCGGCTGGTCGAACCGCACGCCGGAGACGGTGCGCTTGGCGCGGCTGATGCGCTGCGCCATGGTCGCCTCGGGCACCAGGTAGGCCCGGGCGATCTGGCGGGTGGTGAGCCCGCCGACGGCGCGCAGGGTGAGCGCGACCGCGGACGACGGCGTGAGCGAGGGGTGGGCGCACAGAAAGTAGAGCTGGAGCGTGTCGTCCCCCGCGGGCGCCGGCCCGGGCGCCGGCTCCTCGTCGGCGAGGTCCTCACGCCGGCGGCGGGCGGCGTCCGCCCGGGTCGCGTCGAGGAACCGGCGCCAGGCCACGGTGATCAGCCAGCCCTTCGGATCCCGCGGCGGCTCGGCCGGCCAGACGCGGACGGCCTCGACCAGCGCGTCCTGCACGGCGTCCTCGGCCGCCGCGAAGTCGGCTCCGCGGCGGACGAGGATCCCGAGCACGCTCGGCGTGAGGCTCCGGAGCAGGGCCTCGTTCATCCGGGAGGTCACTCCGTGATGGTGGGCGGCGCGGTCAGGAACGGGCGCAGTTCGAGCCACTCGTGGATCGGCTTCCCACCCGCCCCGGGGGCGGCCGACAGTTCCCCGGCCAGCTCGATGGCGCGCTCGTAGCTGTCGACGTCGATCACCATCCAGCCGGCGATGAGGTCCTTGGTCTCGGCGAACGGGCCGTCGGTGACCGGCGGGCGCCCCTCACCGTCGTACCGGACGAATGTTCCCTCCGGGGAGAGCGCCTGACCGTCGACGAACTCGCCGGTCCCCTCCAGCCTGTCCGCGAAGTCCTGCATGTACTGCACGTGCGCCGAGATCTCCTCCGGCGTCCACCGGTTCATGGGCACGTCGTTGACCGCAGCCGGAGCGCCGCGGTAGTGCTTGAGCAGCAAGTACTTGGCCATCGTGTTTCTCCTCGGTACTGGTGCGACCCATTCTGGTCACGTTCACCACGGGGACGGAGCCGGGCACGGGATCTCGACATCGCCGTCCGAATCTTTTTGACTCTCGTGGATGAGCCCGGGTGAGGCGTCTCCTGGCGTCCGGATCCACGGCGTGGCGCGAGGGCGCCCCGAGCGACCCGAGAGAGCCGGAGAGGGCCTGCGGGAGCCGGGGGCCGGGCTACGATCGATCGCCGGACAGGAGCGGCGCGGTCGAGCAGGCCCCGTCCGCTCCGATGATCCGGCATGCACGTCGGCAAGGAGTCAGCACGAGTCCGCTCGCACCTGGTCGCGGTGAATCACACGTGCGGATCGGCGAAGTACGGCAAGAGTCATGTGACCAGGCAGCACACGACCATCAATCTGATCCGGAAGAGCAGTGGGGAGAGAACGTGTTCTACTACGTCCTCAAGTACGTCATCATCGGGCCGCTCCTCCGGCTGTTCTTCCGCCCGAGGATCGAGGGCCTGGAACACATTCCCCAGGACGGCGCGGCCATCGTCGCCGGTAACCATCTGTCGTTCTCCGACCATTTCCTGATGCCCGCGATCCTCAAGCGGCGCATCACCTTCCTCGCCAAGGCGGAGTACTTCACCGGACCGGGCGTGAAGGGGCGGCTGACCGCCGCCTTCTTCCACGGCATCGGGCAGATTCCGGTGGACCGGTCGGGCAAGGATGCCGGGCGGGCGGCCATCCGCGAGGGGCTCGGGGTGCTGGGCAGGGGCGAGTTGCTGGGGATCTATCCGGAAGGCACTCGTTCGCACGACGGCCGGCTGTACAAGGGCAAGGTCGGCGTGGCCGTGATGGCGATCACGGCGCAGGTGCCGGTGGTGCCGTGTGCGATGGTCGGTACGTTCGAGATCCAGCCGCCGGGACAGGTCGTCCCGCGTATCAAGCGGGTCACCATCCGCTTCGGTGAGCCGTTGGAGTTCTCCCGCTACGCCGGTCTGGAGAACGAGAAGGCCGCGATCCGGGCGGTCACCGACGAGATCATGTACGCGATCCTCGGGCTTTCCGGGCAGGAGTACGTCGACGAGTACGCGGCCAAGGTGAAGGCCGCAGAGGCCGCGCAGGCCGGGCCGTCGAAGAAGTTCCCGAAATGGCGACGCTGACGGCGCATCCGCGACGGACGGACTCCGCCGGTCCGGACAGGGGCACGGGCGGCCGGTGGTCCGAGACCACCGGCCGCCCGTGCCCGTGAGGTGTGACCGTTACGGCTTGGGTGTGGCGTGCGGGGCGCACGTCACGTCGCTGCGGTCGGTCTTGCCGGTGAGCAGGTAGGTGTCCACCCGCTCGTTGATGCAGGGGTTGACCAGGCCGGTGACACCGTGCGATCCGGCGTCGCGCTCGGTGATGAGGCGCGAGCCCTTGAAGCGCTTGTGCAGTTCGACGGCGCCCTGGTACGGGGTGGCGGCGTCACGCGCGGACTGCACGATCAGCACCGGGGGCAGGCCCTTGCCGGTCTTCACGTTCAGCGGGGTCTGCTGCTTGGCCGGCCAGGTCGCACAGGGCAGGTTCATCCAGGCGTTGGCCCAGGTCATGAACGGGTAGTCCTGGTGCAGCCGGGTGTTGTCGCGGTCCCACTTCTGCCAGCTGGTGGGCCACTTGGCGTCCGTGCACTCGACCGCCGTGTACACGGCGTTGCTGTTCTCCGAGGAGATGTTCCCCGCGATGTCCGACATGTCCGGGGCCGCGGCGTCGACCAGAGCCTGGGTGTCGCCGCCCCGGTAGTCGCTCCAGGTCTGGGCGATGGGCGCCCAGGTGGAGTCGTAGTACGGGGCACTCTGGAAGAAGCCGATGAGCTCGGCGGGGCCGAGGACGCCACCGATCGGGCTCTTCTTGGCCTCGGCACGCAGCTTCAGCCACTCCTCCTCGACCTTCTGGGGGGTGGCGCCGATGTGGAAGACGGAGTCGTTCTCGGCGACCCATGCCTTCCAGTCGTCCCAGCGTCCCTGGAAGGCGATGTCCTGGTTGAGGTTGGCCTGGTACCAGATGTTGTCCTTCGCCGGGTTGACGACACTGTCGACGACCATGCGGCGGACATGGGTCGGGAAGAGCGTGCCGTAGACCGCGCCCAGGTAAGTGCCGTAGGAGACGCCCAGGTAGTTGAGCTTCTTCTCACCGAGGGCGGCGCGGATGACATCCAGGTCGCGTGCGGTGTTCGGCGTGGTCATGTGCGGCAGCATGTCGCCGCTGCGTTCCGCACAGCCGTCCGCGTACTCGGCGGCGAGCTTGCGCTGCGCGCGCTTGTCGGCCTCGGAGTCGGGTACGGGATCGGCCTTCGGGGCCTTGACGAACTCCTGGGGATCGATGCAGGAGATCGGCGCGGAGTGACCCACGCCCCGTGGCTCGAAGCCGACGAAGTCGTATGCCTTCGCCGTATTCGTCCAGAGGGGGTTCTTCGTGGTGATCCGGGTCGGGAACCGCAGCCCCGAACCGCCGGGACCTCCGGGGTTGTAGATCAGGGCGCCCTGTCGTTCGCCCTTCGTGCCGGTGCTGACATGCCGGTCGACAGCGAGCTTGATCTGCTTGCCGTCGGGCTTGGCGTAGTCGAGCGGCACGGTCACCCAGCCGCACTGGATCGGCTTGGCCAGGGCCCAGTCGGCCGGACAGTCCTTCCAGTCGATGCCGGACTTGGCCGCCCGGGCGGCGGCGAGCTGAACGCCGCGGACCTCGGAACCGTGGTGCCGGCCTTCGGCGGTGGCCGCCGGTGCGGCCACCGCGCCCGCTATGAGCGTGCCCGCGATCAGAGCACCGGCCGAGCCGAGCGCTGCTGTGCGTCTCAAGTGGAACCTCCCCCAACTGTGAAGCGCCGCCGGTGGCAGCGCAGTTCATACATGTCCTCCCGCGGATCCTGTCGTCTGTGGGGTTCCTGAGAACAGGCCGTGCAGTTACTTCTTTACCGAATCGATAACCGGACACCCGTGTCCCGCTGAGCGGAGTTCACCTCTCCGGCCTTCCAACACCTCGCTGAGTGCGTCGTCCAGAACCCTGCGCAGCAGGCGTGCGTCGGGGGCGACGGCCGTCACCAGCACAGCCGGGCCGACGAGCGGCGCGAGGACGGCAGTCGGTGCCAACAGGCGCGCTTCGAGACGCTTCTCGTCGAACGAGGGGTCCACCACCAGGAGTTGACCGACGGCCCGGTGGCCGCCCAGGACGGCCGCGCCGTCCCATCCGCCGGGTGCTCCCGGCCCGTACGCCATCTGCTGGTCGATCAGCGGACGGCCCGCGCGGTGTACGGAGAGGCGGCTGGTGAGGGTGCCGGTGCTCTCGCCGTGGCGGCCGAGGATCTGCTCCTCGCGCAGCACCAGCCGTGCGGTGGGGGCGAGTTCGACCCGTGTGGCCATGCGCAGGACGCTGCGGTGCGCCGAGACGAGCTGTTCCGGAAGCCAGCGAAGCTCGGCCCGGTCCGCCACGTTCAACTCGATGTCGTACGTGGCCGGTTCGGCGGCCGTTCCCGGTCCGGGCAGGGCGACGGTCGCCGCAGCCGCGTCGACGGTGAGCCGAGCGCCCTCCTCGACCTGCGCCTCGATGGCGAGCCGGTCGCCGCCCAGCGGCGCGCTCATGGCGCCGACGACGGTGACACGGGCGTACGAGCCGTTCGCCGCCCGGGTGCGGCGCAGGGCCAGGGGGCCGTCGCTCGCCAGCACGGGGAGCGAGGTGGCGCCCCGGCTGTCGAGGGCGGCGGTGATTCTGGCGGTGGCCCGGACGCTCATGCGGTCCAGGCGGCGAGCTGCCCCCGTACCCAGTCGGCGACGGGCCCCACACCTTCTTCGGAGGTGAGCGAGGTGAAGGCCACGGGGAGCCGGCCACGCTGCTGTGCGGCGTCCTGGGCCATGCGGTCGAGATCGGAGCCGACGTACGGGGCGAGGTCGGTCTTGTTGATGACGAGCAGGTCGGAGGTGGTGACGCCGGGGCCGCCCTTGCGCGGGATGTCGTCGCCGCCCGCCACGTCGATGACGAAGATCTGGGCGTCGACCAGGCCCTTGGAGAAGGTGGCGGTCAGGTTGTCGCCACCGGATTCGACGAGGATCAGATCGAGCGGCCCGACGGTGTCCTCCAGGTCCTCGACGGCTTCGAGGTTGGCGGAGATGTCGTCCCGGATCGCGGTGTGCGGGCAGGCACCGGTCTCCACGGCCTGGATGCGCTCCGGTGGCAGGACGGCGTGACGCAGCAGGAAGGCGGCGTCCTCCCGGGTGTAGATGTCGTTGGTGACCACGGCGATGGAGAGCTGGTCGCGCAGGGTCCGACAGAGGGCGGCGACGGTGGCGGTCTTGCCGGAGCCGACGGGTCCGCCGAGTCCGATGCGCAGAGCGCGGCGGGTGCCGTCGGGGCGGGCGGCATCGGCTCCCACGGCGGCGGGGCCGTGCTGGGTGTGGTCGAGGTGCATGGTGTGCGGCTCCTGGTTCGTGCGGGTCTACGAAGCGAACAGGCGGACCGGCCAGGCCGCGTGTGCCTCGGCGGTGATGTCGAGCAGGGGGGCGGAGGCGGCGGGCAGCGCGTCGACGGTTCCGTGCGCCGCGGCGGCCGCTTGTGCGGCGATCAGGTCGAGTTCGGGTGCGAGTCGGGCGAGGACGGCGGTGGCCTCGAAGGGGTCGAGGGACAGGAGGCGGACGACGGCGGTGGCCGGTCCGCTGACGGTCTCGTAGGCGGCGCAGTGCGCGGCTTCCTCGGGGCCGAGCCCCGCCGCGCGTGCGGTGAGGCCCAGCACGACGGGCTGGTGGGCGCCGCGCGGCCGGGCCAGGGCGAGCGCGTCGAGTTCGGGACCGGGCCAGGTCGCTCGGGCCGCCCGCATCAGCTGCCGGCCGAGCCTGCGGGCGACGGCCCGTAGCGCGGGTGACGGGGTGCGGGCGTCGGCGGCCTCGTCGAGCGCGAGCGGGTCGTGGCCGTGGGCGGCCGCCGCGGCAAGCGCGGCGGCCGTGAGTCCGGTGGTGTGGAGGCGTCCCCTGCAGAACTCGGCGAGGTCGGCGGCGTCGCGGATGCGACCGTCCTTCACGGCCGGTTCGGCTCCGCCTGAATGGGCGTGGCCGCCGGCGGGGAACCGGCCGTCGGCGAGGACGAGCAGAGCGGCGCGGCTCATCGCAGGGTCCGCATCAGAAGAGGAAGTAGCGTTGGGCCATGGGCAGTTCGGCGGCCGGTGCCGGTTCGACCGGGGTGCCGTCGATCGTCACGGCGAAACTGTCGGGGTCGACATGGACCTGCGGCATCGCGTCGTTCTCGCGCATGTCGGCCTTGGTGACGCCTCGTGTGCTGGTGATCGGCACGAACCGCTTGCCGAGACCGAGGCGCTCGGGCAGCCCGTCCTCGATGGCCGCGTTCGCCACGAAGTTGAAGGAGTTGGCCGCGGGGGAACGGCCGACCGCGCCGAACATCGGGCGGGGCAGCACCGGCTGCGGGGTCGGGATGGAGGCGTTGGCGTCGCCCATCTGCGCGTACGCGATCTGGCCGCCCTTGATGACGGTCTGCGGCTTGACGCCGAAGAACGCCGGTTCCCACAGCACCAGGTCCGCGAGCTTGCCCGTCCGGACCGAGCCGATCTCCCCGTCGAGGCCCTGAGCCACCGCGGGATTGATCGTGTATTTGGCGACATAGCGACGGACTCGTTGGTTGTCGGCCCGTCCGTCGCCGGGCAGTGCCCCCCGGCGCCGCTTCATCACATGGGCGGTCTGCCAGGTGCGCAGGACCACTTCGCCGATGCGGCCCATCGCCTGGGAGTCGGAGGAGATGATCGAGATGGCCCCGAGGTCGTGGAGGATGTCCTCGGCCGCGATGGTGGACGGCCGGATCCGCGATTCCGCGAAGGCGAGATCCTCCGGCACTGCGGGGTTGAGGTGGTGACAGACCATCAGCATGTCGAGGTGTTCCTCGATGGTGTTGACGGTGTGCGGCCGGGTCGGGTTGGTCGAGCTCGGCAGGACGTTCGGCTGGGACACGACGCCGATGATGTCCGGGGCGTGCCCACCCCCCGCGCCCTCGGTGTGGTAGGCGTGAACGGAGCGCCCGGCGATGGCGGCCAGGGTGTCCGCGACGAATCCGGCCTCGTTGAGGGTGTCGGTGTGGATGGCGAGCTGGGCGCCCGTCTCCTCGCAGACGCTCAGGCAGGCGTCGATGACGGCGGGGGTGGCGCCCCAGTCCTCATGGATCTTAAAGCCGAGTGCTCCGGCGCGCAGTTGGGAATGCATGGCCTCGCGCGACATGGTGTTGCCCTTGCCGAGCAGCCCGATGTTGACGGGGTACGCCTCCAGCGCTCCGAACATCCGGGCAAGGTGCCATGGGCCCGGAGTGATGGTGGTGGCCTTGGTGCCCTCGGCCGGTCCGGTGCCGCCGCCCACCAGCGTCGTGGTTCCGGAGGAGAGCGCCTGGTCCACCAGGGTCGGCGAGATCAGGTGCACATGGGCGTCGATGGCGCCGGCGGTGAGGAACTTCCCGTTGCCCGCGATGATTTCGGTCTCGGGCCCGATGACCAGGTCGGGGTGGATCCCGTCCATGGTGTCCGGGTTGCCGGCCTTGCCGATCCCGGTGATCCGGCCGTCGCGGATACCGATGTCCGCCTTGACGATGCCCCAGTGGTCGATGATCACGGCGCCGGTGATGACGGTGTCGGGGGCGCCTTCGGCCCGGGTGGTCCGTGCCTGGCCCATCGACTCGCGGATCACCTTGCCGCCGCCGAAGACGGCCTCGTCCCCCGCGAGTCCGGGGCCGCCCGATCGGTCCTCCTCGATCTCGACGAACAGATCCGTGTCGGCGAGCCGGATGCGGTCACCCGTCGTGGGGCCGAACAGGTCGGCGTAGACCGCGCGGTCGAGTTCAGCCATCGAGGGCACCTCCGGTTTCGCCGCGCAGGCCGGGGACGACGCGCCGTCCGGCGAGGGGCACGAGCTCGATGTCGACCGGCACACCGGGCTCGAAGCGCACGGCGGTCCCGGCGGCAATGTTCAGCCGCAGTCCGCGAGCGGCCGAACGGTCGAAGTCCAGGCCCGGGTTGGTCTCGGCGAAGTGATAGTGCGAACCGACCTGGATGGGCCGGTCGGCGGCGTTGAGGACGGTGAGGCGGGTGACGGGCCGGCCCTCGTTGAACGGCACGGGCCCGTCCGCGTACAGGATCTCTCCGGGAATCATCGGTGACACCTTCAGTCAGACGATCGGCTCGTGGACGGTGACGAGTTTCGTGCCGTCGGGGAACGTGGCCTCGACCTGTACGTCATGGATCATCTCGGGCACCCCGTCCATGACGTCCTCGCGGGAGAGCACGCTGCGGCCCGACGCCATCAGTTCGGAGACCGTACGGCCGTCGCGCGCACCCTCCAGCAGATGTGCGGTGATCAGCGCGACCGCCTCGGGGTGGTTGAGCCGCAGCCCGCGGTCCCGGCGCTTCTGAGCCACATCCGCAGCAACATGGATGAGCAGGCGTTCCTGCTCATGCGGGGTCAGTTGCACGCTTCCACCTCACAGTCCGGTGCCCAGTACCGGCCCTGGGCGCAGCGAGACACTAGCCGCCTTCAACGAACTGTTGAATATCGAGCCGGTCCCTCGCGGCGAGATATTGCACGTTAGAGCCGAAGTTTTTCCGGCGCGTTAACTGATCTTTTGCAGATCCGACGAACGATCCCTCTTCTTGAACCGAAGCCCGCCGGACACTGGGGAACCGGTCCGTATACGGCGCGGTCATGGTCACCGCACAGGGCCCGCACCTGCTGACCGCGTCCGCGGCAAGCCCGACCGTGGCCCAGCCGCTGCGCGAGGCGGTCACGGCCCAGGCACCCGCGGACTCTCAGGTGCGGGTCACGGATGCGTTCCCGCACCGCGAATCGTCAGACGAACCGCGCCGCACGGCGTTCCCGCGTCACCGCGTCACCGCGTCACCGCGTCACCGCGTCACCGCGTCACCGAACGAACCGGGCCGCACCGCGTTCCCGCGTCACGGAGCGGCAGCTGGGCACTCAGCTCCCCTGCTCGTGCTGCCCCCTGTGCTCCGCGGCGATACCGAAGCTCCGCCGTTCGCCGGGAGCGGACACGGAGGAGCCGATCGAGGAGACCGAGCTGATCACCCGTTCCTCGGCAGCTTCCTCACCGCTTTCGAGTCGCTCCAGGTCAGCGGCCGAAACAAGCGCCACGAGCGGCTTGCCGTGCCGCGTCACGACCACTCGTTCGCCACCGTAGACGACGCGGTTGATCAGATCGGCGAGCTCAGCTCGGGCTTGCGTCACCGGAATCTCGTAGGCCATGCTTCCTAGCTTATGTAATGTCCACCTCGTCCGCCGTGGTCCGTGGCGACAGCGATGATCCAGGTCAGAGGCTGTCGCGTGCTCTCGTCCGTGAGAGATGTGCGGGACGAAGGGCTGTCCCGTAATCCCTGGCGGGTCTCAGCGGGGATCGACGCCTCACACGACGCCATCGGGCGGGTGCAACCAGACGTCCTGGCCGTGAGGTCTCCCGGCCGGCCCGAAGGCGTCGGCCGGCGGCTCACCGAGACCGACTTACCGCCCGCACAGGGCGGGCGGTATGCCCGGGCGTCCGTCGCGCGGGTACCAGCCCGCAGTGTCCTCGTCGCACCACAGCCCGTCCATCCGGTCTCTCACCCACATCGCCGTCGTACCGCCCAGGTCGCTCGCCCGCGCGATCTGCGTGGTCGGAAACGGGACCTGCTCACCGGAACGGGGACAGAGCGACAACTGGCACCTCGACAACTGCATCGGACTTCGAAACAGCCACGAGCATGCCCGCTGATCAGGCTGACGCATAAGGAAACTCCCATATCCCCGACAGAGTCAAGTCGGCGCCGGGGCTCATCCCTTGCGACCGGGTGGCGAACGGCATGGGAAAGAGATGATCCACATCGAGATGATGCAGGCCCGTGGCCATCCGGCGGTACCAAGCCGCCCGAGTGTGAAATCCGCTCGTACAAGACGGGCCGCTACTACCTTCGGGTGATACGCGCTTACGAGTCTTGCGCCTCAAATCCCCCTGTGGGTCACTGAAATGGCGAACGGGCGGGCTGCACATCCCTGACCGAGGAAGTTGAGAACAGACAGCACTTGCCGGATCTATTCCGTGCCCGAGAAAAAGTTCCGGCAGCTTAGGCCCGGGCCGGGCCCCGGCCTTGTGCGCCCGCTCCCCCTGAACTCTCTGCAATGCCAACAACTGCGTGCCAGCACACGTGGCGTCACTTGAATTCGTCGACAACCGACCTTTCCGGCGGAAGCCGAACACGTGGGCCGGGCACGCTCCGCCGGTCCCCGTATGTGCCGTCGGAGAACAAGGAGCGTTGTACATGCCTCTCTCCCGACCAGGGCTCCACCAGCGACGGAACCGTGGTGACCATCACGGGAACACACCTGCCCCATGGGCCCGTGCGACCGAGTTCGAATGACAGCCCGACGGTGGACAGCCAAGACCGAGGCAATGGTTCGGGATCCGGACAACAGCCCCGACCTCGTGATTCCCGGACCACTCGCTCCGGTCATCGAAAATCGCGAGTACGAAGCGCCCACCGCAATGGCGACGGTACTCGAAATTTCCTCAAGGAGTTCTGCATGAAGGAGAAATCCCACGACGTCCTGACGTCCGGTCCTGATGAATCCGCAATCGCCACAAGCAGGTTCACCAGTCCGGAGAACGGTATCGAGAAGAACCTCGCCGGAGTGCTGGCCGACGTCATGTGCGTCGAACATGTGTCGATCGACAGCAATTTCTTCGACGACCTCGGCGCCAACTCATTGGTGATGGCTCATTTCTGCGCCCGAGTCAGAAAGCGAGAAGACCTTCCCTCGGCGTCGATGAAGGACATCTACCGGCACCCGACGATCCGCAGTCTGGCGACGGGGCTCGCGAACTCCGCCCCCGTCGAGCCGTCGGTCCCGGCGCCGTCCATGGGGGTGACCCCCGTCGGCACGGTGCGGTACGCCCTCTGCGGAACCCTGCAGTTCCTGCTTTTCCTGGGATACTTATTCTTCGCCGGACTTGTTGGCAACCGAGGCTACGCATGGGTCTCCGCCGGGTCGGGTGTGATCGATGTGTACCTGCGATCGTTCGTCTTCGGAGGCATCGGCTTCGTCGGTCTGTGCACCTTCCCCATCGCGGCCAAGTGGCTCCTCATCGGCCGGTGGACATCACGAAGTTTCCCGGTCTGGGGTCTGACCTATCTGCGCTTCTGGACCGTCAAAGTGCTGATCCACGCCAACCCGATGACCTTCTTCGTCGGCAATCCCCTGTACGTGCTGTACCTGCGAGCGCTGGGCGCACGGATCGGCAAGGGGGTCACGATCCTCTCCCGCAACGTTCCGGTATGCACCGACCTCCTCACGGTCGGCGCCGGCACCGTGATCCGCAAAGACTCGTTCTTCCTCTGCTACCGGGCACACGCCGGACGTATCCAGACCGGCCGGGTCACCCTCGGCCGGGACGTGTTCATCGGCGAGAAGACCGTGATCGACATCGACACGTCGATGGGTGACGGGGCCCAACTCGGCCACACGTCCACGCTGTACAGCGGCCAGGCGGTCCCGGGCGGTCAGAGCTGGCACGGATCCCCGGCACAGCTCACGCAGCACGACTACCTGAGGATCGGGCCGGCCGCATGCGGCACGCTGCGCCGGGCCGGCTTCGGCCTGATCACCGTGCTTCAGCTGTTCTTCCTCTACGTGCCGCTGTCTGTCGGGGGCGCGTACATGCTGGTGACCCTCGTCCCGGCGCTGGACAACCGGCTGGGCACGGTGGATCTCACGTCACTGGATATCTGCATCGACGCGCTGATCCTTTCCCTGCTGCTGTTCTTCGGCTTCGTCGTCGTGGGCCTGGCCGTGATGTTCACCGTTCCGCGCCTGCTGAACCTGTTCGTCAAGCCGAACACGATCTATCCGCTGTACGGGTTTCACTACTCGGCACACCGGGCGATCGGGCGCATGACCAACATCAAGTTCTTCACATGGCTGTTGGGTGACAGCTCCTACATCGTCCACTACCTGCGCGGCATCGGATACGACTTGTCCCAGGTCGAGCAGACCGGGTCGAACTTCGGCACGGAAGTGCAACACGAGACCCCGTTTCTGTGCTCGGTCGGGAGCGGGACGATGGTCGCCGACGGGCTCTCCATCATCAACGCCGACTATTCGAGCACGTCCTTCCGGGTGTCCCGGGCCTCGATCGGGTCGAACAACTTCCTCGGGAACAACATCGCCTATCCCTCGGGGGCCAGGACGGGCGAGAACTGCCTCCTCGCGACGAAGGTGATGGTTCCGCTCGAAGGCGAGGTGCGCGAGGGAGTGGGCCTGCTGGGCTCGCCAAGCTTCGAGATTCCCCGGTCGGTCGAGCGCGATTCCCGGTTCGACCATCTGCGCACCGGCGACGAGCTGCGCCACCACCTCGCCGCGAAGAACCACTACAACATCCGCTCGATGGTCTTCTTCCTGCTCGTGCGGTGGCTGCACTTCTTCGTGCTCACGATGCTCGGCCTGGCGAACGCCGAGCTGTACGACTCCTACGGGCATGTGCTGATCGCCGTGTTCCTGGCGTCGAGCCTCGGGTTCACCGCCCTCTACTTCGTACTGGTGGAACGCGGCATCGCGGCGTTCCGCGCGCTGCAACCGCAGGTGTGCTCCATCTACGACCCGTACTTCTGGTGGCATGAGCGCCTCTGGAAGGTGCCCGACACCTACCTCAACATCTTCAACGGCACCCCCTTCAAGAACGTGATCTGGCGGATGCTGGGGGTCCGGATCGGCAGCAGGGTCTTCGATGACGGCTGCTACATGACGGAGCGGACGCTCACCAGCATCGGGAACGACTGCACGCTGAATGCGGGAAGCAAGATCCAGTGCCACTCGCAGGAGGACGGCACCTTCAAATCCGATCGCAGCACCCTCGGCGCCGGCTGCACCATCGGTGTGGGAGCCCATGTCCATTACGGCGTGACGATGGGCACCGGCGCGGTGCTCGCACCCGACTCCTTCCTCATGAAGGGCGAGGAGGTCCCCGAGCACGCACGCTGGGGAGGAAATCCCGCCACGGAGACGCGAGTTGCCCCTCATCAGCCCGAGGCGCTGACGCGGAAGGGATAGCAGCGCCGCCCTTGTCGGCGCTGAACAGCACGATGGCGAAGGCGAATGGAGAGGGACGACCAGATGGGAATGCAAGCGCAGGCCGACCGGGAGTTCTGGCGCGCTGTGCTCGTCGCCGGTGGATTCACCGAAATCCCGCGGTGGACGCTCGATCCGGCGAAGGGCATCGGCGAACACGAGACGCCGGTCCCGGACGACGTCGTCGCGGCGTTGCGCCGACTGGCCGAGGACCTGGCGGTACCACTCGACTCGGTGCTGCTGGCAGCGCACTCCAAGGTGCTCGCCGCGCTGTCCGGAGAGCACGAGGTCGCAACCGGATACGTCACCGCTGAGGGCGGCCGACCGCTGCTCTGCCGGCTGACGACCGGGCCCGACTCGTGGCGGACGCTGCTGCTGGACGCTCATCGAGTCGCGTCGGGCCTGCTGCGGCACAAGGACTACCCGGTCGATGAGCTCAGGTGCGAACTGGGCCTGGCAGAACCGTCGATCGAGGCTGTTTTCGATCCGCACGGCGTGGGCGGCGAAGTCGCCGGTAGCACCATGCTGTGGGTGGGATTTTCACAACGCGGCCGCCACCTTGTGCTGCGGCTGCGCTATCGGACCGACGCGCTCGATGAGGACTGCGCCGTCAGGATCGCCGGTTATCACCTCACCGCACTCGCGCTGATCGCCGCCGATCCGGACGCCGAGCACGGGCGGCAGAACCTGCTCTCCGCCGAGGAAATCCATTTCCAGCTCGAATCACTCGCCGGCCCACGCCGGGAACTGCCGGACCACCGCTTCCACGAACTGTTCGAGCAGCGGGTGGCGGCACGCCCGGACGCCGTCGCCGCGGTGCACGGTGAGCAGCAACTGACGTATCGGGAACTCAACGCACGCGCCAACCGGGTGGGTCGAGCCCTGCTGGCGCGGGGGCTGCGCCCCGAAGGTGTCGTCGCAGTGGTGACCGAGCGCAACCTGGACTGGATGGCCGCCGTCCTCGCGGTCTTCAAGGCCGGCGGCGTGTATCTGCCCATCGAGCCGCATTTCCCGGCCGACCGTCTCGCGACCATGCTCTCCCGTGCCGCATGCGAGCTCGTGCTGACCGAACCCGGCAGCACTACCACGCTCGACCAGGCCCTCGACTCGCTGTCCGGCGTCCAGAAGCTCTTCGTCCGCGCAGCGTACGAGGAAGACCACGCCGACGATGATCTGGGCCTGCGCATCGCACCGGACCAGCTCGCCTACATCTACTTCACCTCCGGCTCCACAGGTGAGCCCAAGGGTGCGATGTGCGAGCACGCGGGCATGCTGAACCACCTCTACGCCAAGATCGACGACCTGGAGATCGGCGAGGGACAGGTGGTCGCCCAGACCGCACCCCAATGTTTCGACATCTCGCTGTGGCAGTTGGTGTCCGCGCTCCTGGTCGGGGGGCGGACCCTCCTGGTGGAGCAGGAGGTGATCCTGAACGTCCAGCGGTTCGTCGACAAGATCGTCGACGGCCGGGTCGCCGTCCTCCAGGTCGTACCCTCCTACCTGGACGTGGTCGTGTCCTGGCTGAAGCAGCACCCCCGCGAGCTGCCGGACCTGCGGTGCGTGTCGGTCACGGGCGAGGCGCTGAAGAAGGAGCTCGTGCAGCGCTGGTTCGCCGCCCAGCCCGGGATCAAGCTGGTCAACGCCTACGGGCTGACCGAGACCTCGGACGACACCAACCACGAGGTCATGGGACGCGTGCCCGACGGAGACCGGGTCCTGCTGGGGCCCGCCGTCAACAACGTGCACGTCTACGTCGTCGACGAGCACCTGATCCCGGTGCCGCTCGGTGCCCCCGGCCTGATTGTCTTCTCCGGCGTCTGCGTCGGCCGCGGATACGTCAACGACCCCGAGCGCACCCGGCAGGCCTACCTGGCCGATCCGCACCGTGAGGGCGCCCGCCTCTACCGGGGCGGCGACTACGGCCGCTGGACGCCCGAGGGAAAGCTGGAGTTCCTCGGCCGCCGCGACACCCAGGTGAAGATCCGTGGCTTCCGGATCGAGATCGGCGAGATCGAGAACACCCTGTTGCAGGTGCCCGGTGTTCGCGACGGTGCGGTCGTGGTCACCGAGCGGGCCGACCGGAGCAAGCACCTGGTGGCGTTCTACTCCGGTCGGCGGCCACTCAAGGCCGACGTCCTGCCGGACCGGCTCGGTGAGTCGCTGCCCGTGTACATGGTCCCGACGGCCTTTCACTGGCGGGAGACTCTGCCGCTGACGGCCAACAGCAAGATCGACAGAAGGACCCTGCAGGCACTCGCCGGAGAGCTCGACGCCGTCCGGGACGACTACCGCGCGCCGGATACGCCGACCGAACAACAGTTGGCGGCCGCATGGGCGAAGGTCCTCGGCATCCCGCAGGACCGGATCGGACGGCGGGACCACTTCTTCGACCGGGGCGGCACGTCGCTGTCGGCGGTGAAGCTGGCCATCGTCCTGGACCGTGCGGTGTCCCTCAAGGATGTCACCGGTCACCCGATCCTCGCCGATCTGGCCGGGCTGATCGACGGCAGGTCCGTGCGGCGTGCCGGGCTGCTTCAGCCGCTGTCGAAACCGGAGGGTGCGCAGACCGCAGCCCTGGTGTGCTTCCCCTGTGCCGGCGGCAACGCGGTGAACTTCCAGCCGATGGCCGGAGCGCTGCCGGACGGCGGACCGGCGGTCTACGCCGTCGAGCTGCCCGGTCACGACGTGGCCGCCGACAGCGAATCGCTCGTGCCGATGACGCAGGTGGTCGAGCAGGTCGTCGACGAGATCATCGGGCGTGGCCTGACCAGGGTCCTGCTGTGGGGCCACTCCTCGGGAACCGCGCCGGCGGTGGAGACGGCCAGAAAGCTGCGGGAGCGCGGGGTGGACGTCCAACGGGTCTTCCTCGGCGCGCAACTGCTCGGTGACGCCGACGACCGGCGCGCCACCATCACCGAGCTGACCGGACGGAGCAACGCCGAGATCGCCGCGAGCCTGAGCACGCACGGCGACCACACCTCGCTCGGTGAGCTGAGTGCGCAGCACGCCGAGCACGTCAGCGCCGCCTACCGGCACGACTGCGTGTCCGCACACCACTACTTCGCCGACGTCCTGGAGCACCCGCCGGCGCAGAAGCTCTCCGCGCCGGTCACCGTGGTCGTTGCCGCGGACGACCCGAGCACGGCGGAGTACCCGCGCCGGTACCTCGACTGGCAGCTTCTGGCCGAGCAGGTCGACCTGCACGAACTCTCCGACGGCGGCCACTACTTCCTGCGTACCCGTCCGGCCGAGGCAGCAAAGGCCGTGCTGCACGCCGCCGAACTGTCCGCTACTTCCTGAGTATCGGCTGAAAGGAAAACGAGATGTCGTTCACATCCACGGCGTTGCTGGTCGACGTGGAACTGAATACCGGCGCACCCCCACGGGTGCGGGCCGAGGCCACCGGAGACGCGCCGGCCTGGGCAGCCGGGCACCGGGACGCGCTGCGCGCAGTCGTCGCCGAGCATGGTTCGGTCCTGGTCCGGGGCCTCGGGCTGCGCGATGCGGCCGAGACCGGAGCCGTCTTCTCCGAGCTGGCCACCGGTCTGATGACCGAGCAGGAGGCCTTCGCACCCCGGCAGTCCTACTCCGACGGGCTGCACTCCCCATCGAAGTGGCCGCCGAACCAGCCCATGTGTATGCACCACGAGCTGAGCTACACGCTTGAGTTCCCCGGCCTGATGATGTTCGCCTGTCTCAGCGCGCCCACCGACGGCGGGGCGACCGCGGTGGCCGACTCACCGACTGTGCTGGACGCGCTGCCCGCCGAGTTGACCGAGCGGTTCGAGCGCGAGGGCTGGCTGCTCACCCGCAGCTACAACGACGAGATCGGCGCGTCCGTCGCCGAGTCCTTCGGCACGGACGACCGGGGCGCCGTCGAGCGCTACTGCCGCACCAACGCAATCGCGTTCGAGTGGCAGCCCGACGGTGGGCTGCGCACCAGACAGCGCCGTAGCGCCGTGGTACGCCACCCGGTCACCGGCCGACGCTGCTGGTTCAACCAGATCGCGTTCCTCAACGAGTGGACGATGGCCCCCGAGGTGCACGAGTACTTGGTGGACGTGTACGGCGCCGACGGGTTGCCGTTCAACACCCGATTCGGCAACGGCGACCCGATCGGCGAGGACGTCGTCCAGCTGCTCAACAGCGTCTACGAGGCGAACACCGCACGCGAACCGTGGCAGGCCGGCGACCTGATGCTCGTCGACAACGTCCGCACCGCGCACAGCAGAGAGCCCTTCGAGGGACCGCGCGAGCTGCTCGTCGCCCTGGCCGAACCTGTGCGTCTGGCCGACTGCTCACCGACCGTGGAGGTGACCACGCGATGACCACTGTCGATTCCACCGCGAGTGAGTCCGCAGGCGTCGCACTGATCACCGTGCCACCGTTCGCGGTGATCTCCGGTGACCAGGTCCGGCGCACACTGCACGGATGCGAGAAACGGATCACGGAGTTGGTCGAGACCACCTACCGGGTGCACGGCGCCGGTGACTCGGTGAACCCGCCGTCGTACTTCCTGCGTTTCCCCGACCGCCCGTCGTCCCGGATCATCGCGCTGCCCGCCTCGATCGGTGGGGACACACAGGTGGACGGCCTGAAGTGGATCTCCAGCTTCCCGGAGAACGTGACGGCGGGCATCCCCAGGGCATCGGCCGTGCTGATCCTCAACGACCATGACACCGGCTACCCGTTCGCCTGCCTGGAGAGTTCGATCATCAGCGCCACCCGGACGGCCGCGTCGGCGGCGTCGGCGGCCGACTGGCTCAGCCGTGACCGGTCGCGACCGACGCGCGTCGGGTTCTTCGGGGTGGGCCTGATCGCCCGCTACATCCACACCTTCCTGGTCGGTACCGGCTGGTCGTTCGACGAGATCGGCGTACACGACCTGTCCGCCGACAGCGCGGCAGGCTTCCGCTGCTACCTGGAGCAGTCGGGCACCAGCGGCCGCATCACCGTGCACGACAGCGCCGAGCAGTTGATCCGAAACAGCGACCTGGTGGTCTTCGCCACGGTCGCCGGTCAGCCGCACGTCAGTGACCCGTCATGGTTCGCACACAACCCGCTGGTGCTGCATGTGTCGCTGCGCGACCTCGCGCCGGAGATCCTGCTCGCCTCGACCAACGTCGTCGATGACGTCGAGCACTGCCTCAAGGCCGACACGTCGCCGCATCTGGCCGAGCAACTCACGGGCAGCCGGGACTTCCTGCACGGCACGTTGGACGACGTGATGGCCGGGCGGGTGACGGTGCCGACGGACCGGCCGGTGGTGTTCTCGCCCTTCGGCCTCGGGGTGCTCGACCTCGCGGTGGGCAAGTACGTGTACACCGAAGTGGCTCGCCGCGGAGAGTTGCACGTCGTCGACAACTTCTTCCACGAACTGAGCCGGTACGGATGAGCAGGCCGAGAGTCCAGAAGGCTCCTTCACGGCTGGTCCCGGGAGGAGACCACCGGTCACGTCGCCGCAGGTCCTGACACATGAGACAGCGGCCGCTGGCGCAGGGCCCCTTCCCGCCCGGTCGGAGACGGGGTCTCGCCCGCACAAGCGGGGAACGCGCCACGGCCGGACGGAAGTTCCGATAGTGCTCTGCTCCAGACAGAGGAGACCATCGTGCCTGTCATTTCCGCTCCCTACGCCTTCAATGAAGAGGATCTCTATGTCGACCTCCGGTCGATCTTCGGGCACTCGCTCTTCCTGAAGTGTGAGGGCTTCAACTTCGCCGGCTCGATCAAGTTGAAGGCCGCGACCGAGATGGTGGAGGACGCTGAGCGGGATGGAATCCTGACGCCGGAATCGTTCCTGGTCGAGTCCTCGTCCGGAAACCTCGGCGTGGCGCTGAGCATGATCGCGGCGAGCAAGGGCTACCGGTTCCTGTGTGTGACGGACGCCCGCGTCAATCTGTCCAACAGAATGATGATGGAGGCGTTGGGCAGTCAGGTGCACGTGATCGCCGAACAGGAGGCCAACGGCGGTTTTCTCGGCGCACGGCTGGACTACGTCCGCGCGCTGTGCGCCTCCGACGACCGGTATGTGTGGCTCAGCCAGTACACCAATCCGAGCAACTGGAAGGCGCACTACCGCACGACCGCGCCGCAGATCGCCCGTCAGTTCCCGCGGCTGGACGTGCTGTTCGTCGGAGCCGGCACCACAGGAACCCTGATGGGCTGTGCGCGCTACTTCCGGAGATGGCACCGGCGGGTGCGGATCATCGCGGTGGACAGCGTCGGCTCGGTATCCTTCGGCGGTTCGCCGGGCCGCCGGATGATTCCCGGTCTGGGCACGAGCATGCGCCCGCCGCTGCTCGACGAGTCCTATGTCGACGAGGTGATTCGTGTCGAGGAGGCGGACACCGTACGTGCCTGCCATCGTCTGGCCAGGCGCGGATTCCTGTTCGGCGGCTCCACCGGCACGGTGATCAGCGCCGCAACGGACTGGATGGCCCGGCATGACGCGCGCGAACTCACCGCAGTGGCCATCGGCCCGGACCTCGGCGAGCGCTACCTCGACACCATCTACCAGACCAACTGGCTGCAGGGTCTCTACGGCGAGGAGGTGCTCGACTCCGACAAGCAGGCCGCCGATTCCTGGACAGCCGCCCCCTCGCCGGTGACACCGTAGGACCGTCGGCCGGACCCTGCCAGTCTCCCGATTCAGGAAGTCTGTTCAGACAGCCGGCGAGGCGTTCGAGGATCCGGAGGGCGTTACCCCTTGATCATGGACACCCTGATCACCGGTGACTTTCGGCCTGCGGGTCTCCCCCCAGGTCTTGGGGGCGAGCTGGTAGGCAGCTCGGGTCACACGGACCCGTGTCCCGAGGTGGAGTCGACGGCCGCCTGTACCGCTTCCAGCAGCGCGGCCAGATCACGGGCCCGATCCCATTCCGCGGCCGTGTACCTCCAGATCCGGCTCACGCCCGGGAGTTCCGGCCGGCCTTGCGTGATCTGCACAATCCGCTTCCCCTTCCGGTCGGGCCCGGTGACGCGTAGGTGCAGGTGCCGTATGTGGAAGCGGAGAGGGTGGTCACAGCCGAAGATCTCCAGTATCCGACCGTCGAACGAGTAGAACTCCCTGCCGACCGTGGCCGTGATCTCGTCGTTCATGGGGGGAATCCTATGCACGGTGACCAGTCGGCGGCAGGCCCCTGTCACACACCACTTCCCTCACCGCCCCCGCCACCGCGCCCGTGCGGCGTCTGCGAAGACCTGCGTCGGAGCGTCTCGGCAGCGGGAACTCCCGGCCGTCCTGGGCCATGACCTCGGCCCGTGGTGAGGAGGAATCGCGGCTTACCGTAGGCGCTTCAGGAACCTGCTGGAGCAGGCCAGTTGAGGGGGGTACATGCCGCAGATCAAGAAGGTCACGTTGCAGAGCGGCAAGGTCCGTTACCGCGCCGTCGTCGACATGGGCCATGACGCCCAGGGCAAGCGCATGCAGCGCACCGTCACGATGGACACTGCAACAGAGGTGCGTGACGAGATCGCCCGCATCCGCAATCAGCGGGCGACGGGCATGTTCGTCATGCCGAGCAGGATCACAGTGTCCGAGTGGCTCGACATCTGGCTGGCCGAGAAGGCCCAGGACCTGGAGGAGAGCACGGTCCAGGGGTACAGGAACGCTTTGGTCCACGCGCATTCCTACCTCGGCTACATGCGCCTGCAGGAACTGACGGAGGAACACGTCGAGTCCATGGTCGCCTGGCTGCTCGTCGGCGCCCGCAGACGTGGCGGCCAAGCCGGCACAGGGCTGCGCCCCTCGACGGCCCAAGGGGTGCTCAGTCGCCTGAAAGAGGCCCTCGGCCGGGCCGTCGTACGGAAATTGGTGCATGCCAACGTCGCCGTGTACGTGAAGATCCCTCGCCGTGCCCGCAAGGAGGACAAGCGCACCAACAAGCGTCCCGCCCCGTGGAACGTCGTCGAGGTCAAGGACTTCCTTCTCGGCATCAAGGACGAGCGTCTGTTCGCCCCGCTGATACTCAGCCTGATGGGCCTGCGTGCCGCTGAGGTCGCCGGTCTGCGCTGGGAGGACATCGACTTCGACGCCGAAACACTGGTCATCGCCCACACCAGGACGATGATCGGCAACGCCCGGGTGCTGGAGAGGGACACCAGAACAGAGGCGGGCGAACGCACACTGCCACTGCCACTGCCGGTGAGGCAGGCGCTGCTCGCCTTTCAGTTGACGCAGGAGATGGAGCAGATGTCGATGGGCGCGCTCCATCAGCGTTCTGGCCATATGTTCGTCGACCACCTCGGCCGGCCGCTCACGACTCGCCACCTGCGTGAGGCCGCGTACTCCCTGCAGCGGAAGCTGGAGCTGCGGAAGGTCCGGCTCTACGACGCGCGCCACTCGTGCCTCATGTTTCTTGCCGTCAACGGTGTGCCGGACGCCGTTCTCGCCGCATGGGCCGGCCATGCCGACGCCAACTCCGCCCAGCGGGGGTCCGTCCGCCCGAGCCCCGAGGACCTCGTCGTCGCCTCGGACCACCTCACTTCTCTCCTCGGTTTCAGTGAGGGCGAAGCAGCCTGACGATCAGGACGACGTGACAGATTGTGAGATTTCTGCCCGAGGCGAACAGTTAAAACAGCATCTGACCTGGGACTTTTAGTGGATCACTAGGATGTGTTCCGCATCATAATCCTCCGTACGTCCTGTACATTTTTTGCACACATGCGCAGGCCCCGCACAGCACCCGGAGGAGAGGCATCGCCATGCTGTTCCGTCCCACCGCCCGCTACGTACTGCCCGAGTTCACCGAGCGCACGTCCAGCGGAACCCGCACGCTCGACCCGTACTCCAGACTGCTCGCCGAACGGATCGTCTTCCTCGGCACCCCGGTCGACGACACCGCGGCCACCGACCTCATCGCGCAGTTCATGTACCTGGAGCACGACGCTCCCGACCGCCCCATTTCCCTCTACATCAACAGCCCGGGCGGCTCGTTCGAAGCCATGTGCGCGATCTACGACACGATGCAGTACCTCAGCTGCGAGGTGGAGACCTACTGCCTCGGCCAGGCCGGTTCCTGCGCGTCGACGCTGCTCGCCGCGGGCGCTCCGGGCCGACGGCACGCGCTGCCCGGCGCCAGGGTCGTCGTACGGCAGCCCGAGCTCACCGAGCCGATGCGGGGTCAGCCGTCCGATCTGGAGATCGAGGCGCAGGAGTGGGCACGGGTCCGCGAGCTGCTCACCGTCCTCCTGGCCCGCCACACGGGCCGCGGCGCCGAGCAGATCTCCGCCGACATCGAGCGCGACCTCATCCTCGACGCGGCCGGCGCCAAGGCGTACGGCCTGGTGGATCACATCATGGAGAACCGGAAGCCTGCCCTCCCGCCGCAGAGTGCGAGGTGAACGTCCGATGCTGCTCCCCGAACTGCCACCCCTCCCCGCACTGACGCGCGCAGAGGGGGAGTTCATCGACTGCTACCTCGAAGTCCTCGACCAGTTGGGGCGGATCAATCCGGCACGCGCCGACGACACCTACAGCGCGCTGCGCGCCGCACAGGCACTGGCCTCACGGGCGGGCGCCTTGCGGGACGCCCTCACGCTGATGCACGCACGCGGCGAAGCACGCATCCACACCGGGACGCTGACGCGGGCACTGCGCGTACTGGACGGGGAGCGGAGGGCCGCGCGCGTCACCGTACCCCCCGCTCGGGCGAGTTGATCCGCCCGCGCCGCCTGCGCACCCGGCGGGGCGCCGTCAACTCCCCCTGCCTCCACCCGCAGCGGATCGGCTCATCTCGCTCCGGCCCCGCTTCCGACGGACCTCAGCACGCTCCCCTGCGCGACACGCCCGGCCCGTACAGCAGGATTTCAGCCCTTTCGGCGTAGAAAATCCCTTCACATGATGACTATCCCAACTTGCGATTTTTTCGCGCACAGTGAGTGGATTTCATCGTTCCACCGCTGGTACGAGGTCGTCACCAGTGACCAGCGTGGACCCAAAAGGTTGCATACACACCCTAACGGGCTAGTCGCGATAACCCTCACATAGCGCCTCGCATCATCGGAAATCCGGCATCCGTTGAGTAAAGATCCCTGGGACGACAAGCCCCCGCCACCACGGCGGGGCGGTCCGGGCGGACGCCGAGTCCTGCCGCCGTCCGGATGCCTGGTCGACAGAAGTGGATCGGCAGGAGTGGAGGACCCGAGCACTACGGGCCGGCCGGAACATCGGCCGGCCCTCGGGGTGAAGCCGCCGTGCGCGGCCGGGCAACTTCGCCAGCCCGAACCCGACAGGTCATCCTTCACAGGCGGCTGACGAAGGGTTGCGCATGAGTGCGCAGGTTCATGTCCCGTCTCTGCTCGCCCGGGCCGGTACGGCCTCGGTTCTGACTCTGGCCGCCGTCGGCGGCACGATGCTCGCCCCGGGTGCCACGACCCAGGCCCAGGCGGCCACTCTCTCGTTGAAGGCGCTCAAGATCGCGGCGTCGAAGAAGGGATCGCCCTACAGCTGGGGGGCGACCGGCCCCTCTCGCTTCGACTGCTCGGGTCTGACCGTCTATTCGTTCAAGAAAGCCGGTAAGAAGCTCCCGCGCACGGCCCAGCAGCAGTACAACAAGACCCGCCACATCTCGGCCTCCCACAGGCAACGCGGCGACCTGGTCTTCTTCCACTACGGCCACGGCATCTACCACGTGGGGATCTACGCCGGGAAGGGCAGGATCTGGCACTCGCCGCGATCCGGCGCGGTAGTCCGCCTGGAGAAGATCTGGACGAAGAGCGTCTACTACGGGCGGGTCCGCTGATGCCCCTCCACTGGAGGGTCCGATGCCGCTCCGGCGGACCGGGCCACCCCCCTCCGGTGGATCGGGCGATGCCTCTCCGGCGATCAGGGGTGCCCCTCCGGTACATCGGGCCGCGCCACGGGCCGTGACCCGCCGGACCGGGACCGGTCCGTGCCGGCGGTCCGTGCGCCCTCCGGCATCGGGCGGAACCGGACGTCGGCGCGGGCCCCGACGCGGCGAGCACCGTTCCTCGCACCGCCGAGGGCGGGTGAACAGGCACTCGGGAAGCGCCGAGCCGACGAACCGTACGGCCTGTCAGCTCTCCACCGGGATGCTCCACGGGAGCGCGATCGACACCGTCTTGCCGCCGTCGGCGGTGGGGGTGACGGTGAGTCGGCCGCCGCACTCCTTCGCCAGGCAGCGAATGATCACCATGCCGCGCCCGTTGTCCTGCTGAACCGCGGCGGGGAGCCGCCGGGGCCAGCGGGGGTGGCTGTCCGTCACCCCCAGATGCAGTTCCTCCTCCCGCACCAGCCTCAGGGCCACGGTGAAGGTGGGCGACTGTCCGAAGGTGTGCTGGACCGCGTTGGTCGCGAGTTCCGAGACGATGAGGCGAATGCTGTCGGCGTACTCCGTATCCCCGGCCAGCCCCCAGTCGTTCAGCACTCTCGCCACATGTCTGCGGGCCGCCGACACCGAGACCGGCTCGCTCGGCAGAGTGACGCGTGCTTCCTGATGGTCTGCCATGGCGAGCCGTCCCTTTCCCACCCGGACCGGCCCTCGGCCGGTCCGGGATGTGCTTCGCACCGGATTGCCATTGATGCTGCCCTCTGGGGCGGCCATCCACCACGATATGCATATATCTGTCGCTCAATGCGGTGAACTCTGCCACGCACGAGCGCATCCGGGCGTGACACTGTCCGCTCGGCACAAGAGGGAGGGAGGCCGCAGATGCAGCACGGCCCTGCGGTGAGGCGCCGCAAGCTCGGAGAGGAACTCCGGAGTCTGCGCCACGCGTCCGGACTGACCAGTCGCGACGCCGCGCGGACACTCGGCTGGCACCAGTCGAAGGTGAGCCGTATCGAGACCGGAGTCAGTGGGGTACGGCCGGCCGACGTGGCCCGACTGCTGGACGCGTACGGCGTGGACGACACGCAACTGCGGACGCTGCTGGCCACGCTGGCGGGCTCGGCGGGCGGTGGCGGCACCGGGTGGTGGCACGCCTATCGCGGCCTGATCCCGCCCCAGTACCGCGACTTCATCAGCCTGGAGTCCCAGGCGCGGACCGCGCGGACCCTGGAGACCTCGGTGATGCCGGGGCTCCTGCAGACCGCCGACTACGCACGCGCGGTGACCCGGGCGTCGCTGGACGGGTTGCCCGTCGGCCAGTTGGACTCCCTGGTGGAGGTGCGGCTCGCCCGACAGGGAGTGCTGCGGACCGATCCGCCGCTGCGCCTGAGCGCGGTGCTCGACGAGGCGGTACTGCGTCGCGAGGTCGGCGGGCGACGGGTGATGAGGAACCAGCTGCGCCATCTGACGCGCGTGGCTCAACTTCCGCACGTGGAACTTCAGTTGCTGCCGTTCTCGGTCGGCGGCTACGCCGGACTCACCGGTCCTTTCGTTATCTTCTCATTTCCGAACACTTCTGATCTGGACGTGGTAGTTCTTGACCATTTGACGAGTAGCCTCTACCTGGAGCGGAAAGAAGACCTTGAGGCGTACAGCTCGGCCTTCCGCACCATGCAGGCACACGCGCTGTCGCCGCAGCACTCGTTGGACCTCATCGCCGCGATCGACCGCGACGAACGGTGACCCCGAACTGCCCGAGGGGGGCTCATGTCGGAATGCCTCGCACAGCACGAGTTACGGTGGCGGCGCAGCAGCCGCAGTACGGGGATGAACAACTGCGTGGAGGCCGCAGCGTTCGGTGACGGACGGCTGGCCGTGCGGGACTCCAAGGACGTGTCCAGGCCGCCGCTGCGGTTCTCCGCGGCGTCCTGGGCATCCTTCCTCGCCGGCCTGGACCGGGGTCCGGTCAGCTGACGGGAGCGGTCCGGCGCACGATCGCCACCGCCGCGTCGACCTGCTCCCGGGTCAGGTCGGCCCGCGCTGTGAGCCTCAGTCGGGAGACACCGTCCGGCACCGACGGCGGCCGGAAGCATCCCACCGCGATTCCCTCGGTGCGGCAGTCGGCCGCCCAGCGCACCGCGGCGTCCGCCGAGGGTGCGCGTACCGAGACCACGGCCGCGTCGGGACGTGCGGCGGTCAGGCCGGCCTCGGTGAGCCGCAGGTACAGGGCGTTGGCGACGGCACGGGCCCTTCCGGCGCGTTCCGGTTCGCGGCGCAGCAGCCGCAGGCTCGCCAGGGCGGCGCCCACCGCAGCCGGTGCGAGGCCCGTGTCGAAGATGAACGTACGGGCCGTGTTGACCAGGTGTTCGATGACCGGGGCGGGTCCGAGGACCGCTCCGCCCTGGCTGCCGAGGGACTTGGAGAGCGTGAGTGTGGTGACGATCCCCTCGCCGTCCGCGAGTCCGGCGGCGGCGAGCGCTCCCCGGCCGCCCTCGCCCAGCACGCCCAGACCGTGCGCGTCGTCGACGAGCAGCGCGGCGCCCTCCGTCCGGCAGGCGTCGGCCAGTCCGGCCAGTGGTGCGGCGTCGCCGTCCACCGAGAAGACCGAGTCGGTGACCACGAGCGCGGGTCCGCCGTGTGCGTGCAGGGCTTTGCGTACGGCATCGGGATCGGCATGCGGGACGACGGCGGTCTCGGCGCGGGAGAGCCGGCAACCGTCCACGATCGAGGCGTGGTTGCCCGCGTCGGAGACGATCAGTGAGCCGCGGCCGGTGAGCGCGGTGAGGGCGGCGAGATTGGCCGCGTAGCCCGACGACAGCACCAGGGCGGCCTCGAAACCGCAGAAGTCGGCCAGTTCGCTCTCCAGTTCGGTGTGGAGCGCGGTGGTGCCGGTGACGAGCCGCGATCCGGTCGCCCCCGCACCCCACGTGCGGGCCGCCTCGGCTGCGGCGGCGGTGACCTCGGGGTGGCGGGTCAGGCCCAGGTAGTCGTTGCTCGCGAGGTCCAGAAGTTCTGGTTCGGCGGGTCGGGAGCGGAGCGTGCGGACGAGTCCGGCGTCCGCGCGGCGGCGCGCCTCGGCATCGATCCATTCGAACGGGGCGAAGGACATGAGCGGTCCCTTTTGTAGGCAGCTCACAGACCCTAACCGGCCTCGCAGCAGGGCATGATGTGGCAATACACACACGCTCGACGGGCTCTGTTGTCCGGTTCCTCCTTGGCTGCGGACGGTGCCGTAGGCCAGGATCGACGCCATGGACCTCCTGAACACGCTGGTGGACAAGGGGCTGCGGCGCGAGCTGCCGACCCGCGAAGAAGCGCTCGCCGTACTGGCGACCTCGGACGACGATCTGCTCGAAGTGGTGGCCGCGGCCGGAAAGGTGCGCCGCCAGTGGTTCGGGCGGCGCGTGAAGCTGAACTATCTGGTCAATCTCAAGTCCGGGCTCTGCCCCGAGGACTGCTCGTACTGCTCGCAGCGGCTCGGTTCGAAGGCCGAGATCCTCAAGTACACCTGGCTCAAGCCGGACGAGGCGTCGAAGGCCGCCGCCGCCGGGGTGGCGGGTGGCGCCAAACGGGTGTGTCTGGTGGCGAGCGGTCGCGGCCCGACGGACCGTGATGTGGACCGTGTGTCGGAGACCATCGAGGCGATCAAGGAACGGAACGAGGGCGTCGAGGTGTGTGCCTGTCTCGGTCTGCTCTCCGACGGACAGGCCGAACGGCTGCGGTCGGCGGGCGCCGACGCGTACAACCACAACCTCAACACGTCCGAGGGGACGTACGGGGACATCACCACCACCCACACCTATGCGGACCGGGTGGAGACGGTGCAGCAGGCGCAGGCCGCCGGGCTCTCCGCGTGCTCCGGGCTGATCGCGGGGATGGGTGAGAGCGACGCCGATCTGGTCGACGTCGTCTTCTCGCTGCGCGAGCTGGATCCGGACTCGGTGCCGGTGAACTTCCTGATCCCGTTCGAGGGAACCCCGCTGGCCAAGGAGTGGAACCTCACCCCCCAGCGGTGCCTGCGCATTCTGGCGATGGTCCGGTTCGTGTGTCCGGATGTCGAAGTGCGGCTCGCGGGCGGGCGCGAGGTGCATCTGCGTTCCCTGCAGCCGCTCGCCCTGCACCTGGTCAACTCCATCTTCCTGGGCGACTACCTCACCAGTGAGGGACAGGCGGGCCAGGCGGATCTGGACATGATCGCGGACGCCGGTTTCCAGGTGGAGGGCGCGGGAACGACGACGCTGCCCGCACACCGCGAGCAGGCGGGTGGCGGCTGCGGCTCGCACGACGGCGGATGCGCTCCCTGCGGTGGCGACGCCCCCGGGGAGGCCGGCACCGCGGAGGCCGGCACCGCGGAGGTCCCGGCGGCCCGCACGGATCTGGTGGCGGTCCGCCGTCGCGGCGCGGGCACGGATCTCGCCCCCAATGCCTGAGCTCCTCACCCCGGCGGACCTGCGGTCCCTGGACCGGGCCCACGTCTGGCATCCCTACGGCCCGATGCCGGGGCGTCAGGAACCGCTGATCGTGGAGTCCGCCTCCGGGGTACGGCTCCGCCTCGCCGAACCGGCCCACGGCCGGAGCGAGTTGATCGACGGCATGTCGTCCTGGTGGTCGGCGGTGCACGGCTACAACCACCCGGTGCTCAACGAGGCGGCACGCGGTCAGCTGGACCGGATGAGTCATGTGATGTTCGGCGGGCTCACCCATGAGCCCGCCGTGCGGCTGGCCACCCGGCTGGTCGAGATCACCCCGGAACCACTGCGGCATGTCTTCCTCGCCGACTCGGGGTCGGTGTCGGTCGAGGTCGCGGTCAAGATGTGTTTGCAGTACTGGCGCTCGGCCGGGCGGCCGGCCAAGCAGCGGCTGCTGACCTGGCGCGGGGGGTATCACGGGGACACCTGGCAGCCGATGTCGGTGTGCGATCCCGAGGGCGGCATGCACGAGCTGTGGTCGGGGATACTGCCCCGGCAGGTCTTCGCGGACGAGCCGCCGGCCGGATTCGACGCGGAGCCGGACACCGCGTACGTACACCACCTGTGGGAGCTGATCGCGGAGCACGCCGACCGGCTGGCCGCGGTGATCGTGGAGCCGGTGGTCCAGGGCGCGGGCGGCATGCGCTTCCACTCCCCCGCCTATCTGCGGGTGCTGCGCGAGGCGTGCGACGCGCATGACGTGCTGCTGGTGTTCGACGAGATCGCCACGGGTTTCGGCCGAACCGGGAAACTGTTCGCCGCCGGGCATGCGGAGGTCTCACCCGATGTCATGTGTGTGGGCAAGGCACTGACCGGCGGCTATCTGACGATGGCGGCGACACTGTGCACCTCACGGGTGGCGGAGGGCATCTCGCGCGGCGAGGTGCCGGTACTGGCACACGGGCCCACGTTCATGGGCAACCCGCTCGCCTCCGCGGTGGCGTGCGCCTCCATCGATCTGTTGCTCGGACAGGACTGGTCGAAGGAGGTCGAGCGGATCGGCAGCGGGCTGCGGGACGGTCTCGACCGGGCCGTGGAACTGCCCGGGGTACGGGATGTACGGGTGCTCGGCGCGATCGGCGTCGTCCAGCTCGACCACGAGGTGGACATGGAGGCCGCGACCCGGGCGGCGGTACGTGAGGGTGTGTGGCTGAGGCCGTTCCGCGACCTCGTCTACACGATGCCGCCCTATGTGACGGATGACGAGGACGTGGCGCGGATCGCCCGTGCCGTGTGCGCGGCTGCGCGGGAGGGTTGAGATGACAGTACTGGTGGTGACGGGTACAGGCACGGAGATCGGCAAGACGGTCGTGACCGCGGCCGTGGCGGCGGCGCACCGGGATCGCGGTGTCGCGGTGCTCAAGCCCGCCCAGACAGGGCTGGCGCCGGGTGAGAGGGGGGACGCCGCCGAGGTGGTCCGGCTGGCGGGCGGCCATGTGACCGCTGTCGAACTGGCCCGGTACCCCGAGCCGTTGGCACCTGCCACGGCTGCTCGCCGGGCCGGTCTCCCGCCGGTACGGCCGTACGAGATCGCCCAGGCGGCGGAGAAGCTGGCGACCGACCACGATCTGGTGCTGGTCGAGGGAGCGGGCGGGTTGCTCGTACGGTTCGACGACGACGGCGCGACCCTCGCCGACGCGGCCCGGCTGATGTCCGCACCGGTCCTGGTCGTGACGCCTGCCGGACTGGGCACGCTCAATACCACCGCGCTGACGTCGGAGGCGTTGCGGGCCCGCGGGCTGGAGTGCCTCGGTGTGGTGGTGGGCAGCATGCCCGCCGAGCCGGATCTTGCGGCGCGCTGCAATCTGGAGGACCTTCCGGTGGCGGCGGGCGCCCCGCTGCTGGGGGTGGTCCCGGCCGGTGCGGGGGCACTGCTGCCCGCCGAGTTCCGTGCCCGGGCCGGGAGTTGGCTGGCAGCCCGGCTGGGCGGGACTCGGCCGGCAGATTGAGCGACGGTGCCGCGCGGGGCGTGGCCCGGTGGTCGGCGCCGGCGCACTGACGCCTCGCCCATCGGGTCACACCGGCGGTGTCAGAGACTCCACGAGCGCAGTTCGTCGGCGATGACCCGGACGTCCGCCTTGTCCTGCTTGACCAGTCGGGCCAGGTCGCGGACCTGTTCGGGTGACGTGATGACCTTCAGTCCGGAGGCGACGAGATAGCCGTAGGCGACGGCCGAGGAGAACATCGCGTTGGAATGTTCGAGCGCCGGAACATGGAGCAGCAGCTGGAGTAGCGCGGCGGCCCTGGAGTGCGGGTCGCTGTAGACCGGGCTGCCGAAGATCTCTGCCTCGTGACGGGCCACCGCGGCCACGAGCGCGCCCCAGTCGACGACCTGCGGATCGCCGGGGGTCTTGTGCTCGGCCACCATCAGCAGCCAGGAAAGGTCGATCTGGAGGTTCAACGCGTGCCTTTGCGCTCCGGGCCGAACTCCTCGGCGAACACCGACTCGTACTGCTTCATGAAGTCGGCCGCGGCTTCGACGAAGGTGTGTCCGACCTCGCCCGCATCCTGCTTCACGAGCTCCTCTATGTAGCGGTTCATGCTCATCCCCCTCTGCAGCGCGCGCTGTCGCGCGGCCTCGGCGGTGGCCTCGTCCACTCTCACGTTCAACTGAGTCTTGGGCACTCCACCACGCTAGCGCGAGGACGCTAGCACCTGCAAGAGGGGGGCTTGCGGTGACCGGCCCGCCGGCCGACGATCCGCCCGTCGCGCACGGCACCACCCCTCGCTCGTGACACGGTCGCCCGTCACCGCATGGCGGTATTCGCCGTTCCCGTCCTGCGCGGGCTCTCCCTGCGCCGGCCCGCGCAGGAGAGGCGGCCGGCCGCGAAACGGCAGCGCCTCGGACACCGCCTGCCGCGTCCGCGCCCCGGGCCGTCGGCTCCTCCCGGCCGGCCCGACCCGGCGCGGGGTCGACCTCGCGATGTTACAAAGGGCCATGTGGCCACACGTTTCGGACGATTCCGGAAGGCCCCGGTTCGGTCACTCAGGGAGAAGCGTCCTCGAAGCCTCGCCGGGCAGGTCTTCGCCCTGCAGGCGGCTGTGGTGGTGCTGCTCGTGGCGGCGGCGGTGCTGGCCCTCCTGCTTCAGGCCCAGCACGACACCAACGCGGAGGCGAGAAACCGTTCGGTCGCCGTCGCGGAGACGTTCGCGCACGCGCCCGGCGTGGTGGCGGCACTGGAGTCGCCCGATCCCTCCAAAGCCCTCCAGCCGCTCACCGAGGAGGCGCGGAAGGCGGCCGACGTCGACTTCATCGTCGTGACGGACACGGAGGGGATCCGCTACACGCATCCCCGGCCGAACCAGATCGGAAAGGGGCTGGTCGGTTCCATCGGGCCGGCACTGGCCGGGAAGGTGCATACCGAAACCGTCAATGGCCCGCTCGGCCGGGAGGTACAGGCGACCGTCCCCGTCTACGATCGCGCGCACAAGATCGCGGGTCTGGTGTCCGCCGGCATGGAGGTCGAGAAGGTGACCGGCGTGATGTCCCGGCAGATCCCGATCATCCTGGGAGCGGGAGCGGCCGCGCTCGCCATGGCGACGGCCGGCACGGCGTTGGTGGCCGGGCGGCTCCGGCGGCAGACCCACCGCCTGGGCCCGGTCGAGATCACCCGCATGTACGAGCATCACGACGCGGTCCTGCACGCCGTGCGCGAAGGGGTGCTCATCGTCGGCGACGACGGCCGGCTGATCCTCGCGAACGACGAGGCCAGGCGGCTGCTGGAGCTGCCGCAGGACGCCGAGGGGCGGCGGGTGACGGACCTGCCCGGCCTCGACCCCGACATGGTGGAGCTGCTCACCTCGGGACGCGTGGCCACGGACGAGGTGCACCGCGCGGGGGACCGGCTGCTCGCGGTGAACCAACGGCCGACAGATCGCCACGGCGGTCCCGGGGGGACCGTGGCGACCCTGCGTGACTCCACAGAACTGCGGGCGCTGTCCGGACGGGCGAACAAGGCCCGCGAGCGGCTGAGTCTGCTGCACGACGCCGGGCTGGGCATCGGTACGACCCTCGACGTGGTGAGCACGGCCGAGGAGCTGGCGAGGGTCGCCGTCCCCCGGCTGGCCGACTTCGTCACCGTCGATCTGGCCGACCCGGTCCTGCGTGGGGACGAGCCGACCAGCACGGACACGGATGTGCGCCGCACCGCCGTCGAGGGAATCCGGGACGATCCTCCCCTCCATGAACGCGGCACCCTCCTCGTCCTCCTCCCCTCCACCCCGCAGGCGCGTGCCTTCGCCAGCGGCCGACCGGAGCTGGTACCCGACCTGTCCTCCGCACAGGGCTGGCTCGCGCAGGAACCGGAGCGGACACGCAGGGTCGTGGAGTACGGCATCCATTCGCTCATCGTCGTGCCCCTCCGGGCGCGCGGTGTCATCCTCGGCATGGCCACCTTCTGGCGCTCGGAGAAGCCCCAGCCGTTCGAGGCCGACGACCTGTCGCTGGCCGAGGAGCTGGTCGCCCGCGCGGCGGTCAGTATCGACAACGCACGCCGCTACACGCGGGAGCACGCCCTGGCGGTGACTCTGCAGCGCAGTCTGCTCCCGCGGGCACTGCCCGAACAGAGCGCCCTCGAAGTCGCCCATCGTTATCTGCCGGCGTACTCCGGAGTGAGCGGCGACTGGTTCGACGTGATCCCGCTCCCGGGCAGCCGGGTGGCCCTGGTCGTCGGGGATGTCGTCGGCCACGGCCTGCACGCCGCCGCCACGATGGGACGGCTGCGCACGGCCGTGCACAACTTCTCCACACTCGACCTGCCGCCCGACGAGATCCTCACCCACCTCGACGACCTCGTGGGACGCATCGACCAGGAGGAGGGAGAGGCGTCCGCCGGAGCGGGGATCACGGGAGCCACCTGCGTCTACGCGATCTACGATCCCGTCTCCCGTCACTGCGCCATGGCACGGGCCGGACACCCGCTGCCCGCGCTGGTCCGGCCCGACGGCACCGTGTCGTTCCCCGATCTTCCCGCCGGACCGCCTCTCGGTCTGGGCGGCATGCCGTTCGAGACCGAGGAACTGGAGCTGGCGGAGGGTACGCAGCTCGTCCTCTACACCGACGGACTCATCGAGGACCGCAGCCGGGACATCGACGTGGGGATCGAGCTGCTGCGTCAGGCCCTGGCATCCCATCCCGACCGGCCGCCGGAGGAGAGCTGCCAGGCGGTGCTCGACGAACTCCTGCCCAGCCGGCCGAAGGACGACGTGGCGCTGCTCATCGCCCGCACCCGGGCGATCCCGGCCGACCGCGTCGCCGACTGGGACGTACCGTTCGATCCCGCCTCCGTGTCGAGGATGCGTGCCGCCGTGGCCCGGAAGCTCGACGACTGGGGCCTGTCCGAGGTCGCGTTCGCCGTGGAACTGGTGCTGAGCGAGCTGATGACCAACGCCATCCGCTACGGCTCCGCACCGCTCACGGTGCGGCTGCTGCACGACCGCGTCCTGACGTGCGAGGTCGCCGACGGCAGCAGCACCTCGCCCCACCTGCTCTACGCCGCCGCACTGGACGAAGGGGGTCGCGGCCTGTTCCTCGTCTCGCGGACGAGCGAACGGTGGGGCACCCGCTACACCCCCCAGGGCAAAGTCATCTGGGCCGAGCTGTCGCTGCCCCGTCCGGGCGGGAGCATGAACGGCACGGCGTTCTCGTACCTCCTCGACGCGGAGCCCTGACGCGGCCGGAGCCGCAGGGCCGCCGCACAGAGGGACACAAATCGTTGGCCGCCCGGACTGTCGCTCTGCTTGGCTCGCCCCCATGAGTGATCTCCACATCCGCTGCGCCGACCACACCGACATCGATCCCATACTGGAGTTCTGGCGCGAAGCCGCAGAAGGGACAAGCATCAGCGACGACCGCGCCGGGGTGGCGCGCCTCATCGCGCGAGACCCCGAAGCCCTGCTCCTCGCAGAGCGCGACGGCCTTCTCGCGGGCACCGTCATAGCCGGATTCGACGGTTGGCGGTGCTCCGCCTACCGACTGGCCGTACGCCCGGACTGCCGTCGTCAAGGTGTCGCCACGGCCTTGATGGAGGCGGCCGAAGCACGCTTCACCGCCCTGGGCGGACGACGGGTGGACGCCATGGTCCTGGAAGCCAACGAGCGGGCGCATCACACCTGGGCCGCCGGTGGCTACCACCGCGAGGACCACTGGCGGCGCTGGGTGAAGCCGCTCACGGACTGAGGCGATCTCCCGAACGGGCACTCGACTTTGCCGATCCTTTACGATGGGTGGTCTCCTGACCGATCCTTCCGAAAGGTGTGAGCGTCCGCCCATGGGCGAGCCTCCCAGTAGCCGACATCGCCGACATCGAGCGATCCTCCCCTCCCTGCCCGATCATGGGACGGAGGTGAACCGATGACCGAAGTGCTTCTGCTGCTCGTGGCGGTCCTGCTCTCGCTCGCCTGCGGCGCCTTCGTCGCGGCCGAGTTCTCCCTGACGACCGTCGAGCGCGGTCAGCTCGAACGGGCCGCGGAACGGGGTGAGCGCGGCGCGGTCGGCGCCCTCAAGGCCGTACGCAGCCTCACCTTCCAGCTCTCCGGCGCGCAGCTCGGCATCACCGTCACCAATCTGGTGGTCGGTATGCTCTCCGAACCCTCCATCGCGAAGCTGATCCGCGGCCCGGTGGAGGCCGTCGGCTTCTCCCCCGGCGTGGCGTCGTCGCTGGCCCTCGTCCTGGGGACCGCGCTGTCCACCGTGTTCCTGATGGTCGTCGGTGAGCTCGTCCCGAAGAACTGGGCGATCTCCTCCCCGCTCGCCATGGCGAAGGCGGTGGCGACCCCGCAGCGGGCCTTCACCGCCGCCTTCCGGCCGTTCATCAGCCACCTGAACAACACCGCGAACCGGATCGTGCGCCGCTTCGGCCTGGAGCCGGCCGAGGAGCTGGCCTCCGCGCGCAGCCCGCAGGAGCTGGTGGCGCTGGCCCGGCACTCGGCCAAGGAGGGCGCGCTGGAGGCGGACACCGCGGAGCTGTTCGTCCGTACGCTCAATCTGGCGGAACTCACGGCGGAGAACGTCATGACCCCGCGCGTCCAGGTCACCGCCCTGGAGGTACAGGCGACCGCGGAGGACGTCGCCAACGCCACCCGGGCGACCGGACTGTCCCGCTTCCCCGTCTACCGCGGCAGCCTCGACACCGTCGTCGGCGTGGCCCACATCAAGGACGTGCTGGCCATCCCGGCCGACCGGCGGTCCCGTACGGGCGTCTCGGAGATGCTGCGTGAGCCCCTGCTCGTACCGGAGACCCTCACCGTGGACCGGCTCCTGGACCAGCTGTCCGGCAAGCCCGCCATGGCCGTCGTCATCGACGAGTACGGCGGGACGGCCGGCGTCGTGACCCTGGAGGACATCGTCGAGGAGGTCGTCGGCGAAGTGCGCGACGAGCACGACCCGCACGAGACGCCGGACCTCGCACCGGCGGGTGAGGACGCCGACGGACGGACCCTGTGGTCGGCCGACGGCGCCGCCCGCCTCGACCAGCTGAAGAGGATCGGACTGCGGGTGCCGGACGGACCGTACGAGACGCTCGCCGGACTGGTCGCCACCGAGGTGGGCCGCATCCCCGCCGTCGGCGATTCGATCGAGCTGGCCGGCTGGCGGGTCGATGTGGTGGACGCCTCCGGTCGCCGTGCCGCACGAGCCCTGCTGCACGCGCCGCTGCCCGGGGACGACGAGCGGACGGAGGACGCACGATGACCGCCGTCCAGCTCTTCATCGGACTGATGACCCTGGTCGTCAATGCCTTCTTCGTGGGCGCCGAGTTCGCGCTGATCTCCGTACGCCGCAGCCAGATAGAGCTGGAGGCCGAGAACGGGAACCGGCGGGCGCGCAGCGTCCTCTGGGGCCTCCAGCACGTATCGGCGCTGCTCGCGGCGGCACAGCTGGGCATCACGCTCTGCACGCTGGTCCTCGGCATCGTCGCCGAACCGGCCATCGCGCATCTGCTGGAGCCCGTGTTCGACGCGGTGGGCATGCCGCACGGACTGATCCATCCGATCTCGTTCGTGATCGCGCTGTCCCTGGCCACGTATCTGCACATGCTGCTCGGCGAGATGGTGCCGAAGAACATCGCCCTGGCCGCGCCCGTACGGACCGCGCTGCTGCTCGGGCCACCGCTGGTGGCTCTCGCCAGGGCGCTGCGCCCGGTGATCTTCACCATCAACGCCTTCGCCAACACGCTGCTGAAGCTCCTCCGGGTCGAGACGAAGGACGAGGTGTCCGCCACGTTCTCCGACGACGAACTGGCCCGCCTGGTGACGGACGCCGGGGACGCGGGGCTGGTCGACGACCGCGCGGCCGAGCGGCTCCACCACGCCCTTGAGCTGGGCCGCCGCCCGGTGCGGGATGTGGTGCTGCCGGTGGAGAAGGTGACGTACGCGAAGATCGGGACCACGCCGGAACAGCTGGAACAGCTCTCGTACGAGACAGGTTTCTCACGTTTCCCGGTGATGGACAGTGAGGAGCGGATCCTGGGCTACCTCCATGTGAAGGACGCCTTGGACGCCACACCGCGCGATGTGCCCTTCCCCGTGACGGCCATGCGTCCGATCGCCCGGGTGCGGGCCGCCACACCGCTCGACGACGCACTGACGGCTCTGCGGCGAAGCCGCACCCATCTGGCGGCCGTTCTGGACGAGGACGATCGACTGGCCGGAATGGTCACGATGGAGGACGTACTGCGCGAGTTGGTGGGACGGTCCCAGGCCCGCTGATCACTCGGGCGCCGGTCGACGCGTTCGCGCGGGGCCTTGAGGGGCGGTGCGGGGGTGGTGTGCGGGTCCGGTCGCACACCACCCCGGGTGGTGGCGGGTCCGGTCGCACACCACCCCCGCGCCCTCAGTCGGCCATCCGGCTCGATTACGCTGACAGTCCATGGCAATCAGCACCGCAATATGGTCCTTCGCCCTGGTCGTAGGGTTGCTCACCCTCACTCCCGGTCTCGACACGGCTCTCATTCTTCGTACCTCGGCGCTGGGCCGTCGCAGACGTGCCGCCGGTGTCGTGCTCGGCATTCAGAGCGGCACCCTCGTGTGGGGCGCGCTCACCTCGGTCGGTGTCACCGCACTGCTCACCGCGTCGCACGTGGCGTACGAAGCGCTGCGCTACGCCGGAGCCGCGTATCTGCTCTGGATGGGCGGACGCATGATCCTCGACACCCTGCGCAACCGCGCCGCCGAAGAGGCGGAGGCGCCGGGGGCCGCTGCCGACGACCTCGTGGCTCGTGGAACCGACAGCCTCGCCGCCGGGTGGCGGCAGGGCACCCTGACCAATCTGCTCAATCCGAAGATGGGCGTGTTCTACGTGGCCGTCCTGCCGCAGTTCATTCCGGCAGGGGCCCCGCACTTCGCCACAGGTCTCCTGCTGACCGGGGTGCACATCGTGCTGGGCCTGCTCTGGTCGGCACTGCTGGTGGCCTTCGCGCAGGTCCTGCGGGGCTGGTTGCAGCGCCCGCAGGCCCGCCGGCTGCTCGACCGGATCACCGGGACCGTCATCACCGGATTCGGCGTGCGGCTGGCCCTGAGCGACTGAGCGCGCCTCCGTCCGGCTCCCTGAGCTCGCGGACCCGCCCGGGGCCGCCCGGGACCGTGCAGTGCTGTCGGAAAGCGGTCGGTCCCGTTGGCGATACCATCACATCGCCATGGAAATGAATGCCTCGTACACCAGTTTTGTCGCGGTCGGCGACTCGTTCACCGAGGGCATGTCGGACCTGCTGCCCGACGGCTCGTACCGCGGCTGGGCCGACGTTCTCGCCGGACGGCTCGCCGCCCGTACGCCGGGCTTCCGCTACGCGAATCTCGCCGTACGCGGCAAGCTCATCGGCCAGATCGTCGACGAGCAGGTCGGCGCCGCCGCGGCCATGCGCGCCGATGTCGTCACGCTCGTCGGCGGTCTCAACGACACACTGAGGCCCACGTGCGACATGGGAATGGTCCGCGGACGGCTCGAAGAGGCCGTGGAACGTCTCGCGCCCTCGTGCGGGACGCTGGTTCTCATGCGCAGCCCCGGCCGCAACGGCCCGGTCATGGAACGCTTCCGTCCGCGGATGGAAGAGCTGTTCTCGCTCATCGACGAGTTGGCAGCCCGCCATGGAGCATCGGTCGTCGATCTGTACGGGGCACCGGCCCTCGGTGATCCCCGCCTGTGGGATGTGGACCGGCTGCATCTGACGGCCGACGGGCACCACAGGGTGGCCGAGGCGGTGTGGCAGTCGCTCGGGCTGCCGCCGGAGAGCGACTGGCAAACGCCGCTCCCGGCCGCCGTACCCCCGAAGTGGGCGATACGACGCATCGACGACCTCCGCTTCGCCCGTCGGCACCTGCTGCCGTGGATCGGCCGCCGCCTGACCGGTCGCTCGTCCGGGGACGGGCGGACAGGCGCCCAGTACAGCGCCGAACTGGACAGGGCGTTCTGGGTGACCCCCGAGGACGGCAGCACGCCCGGCCCGGTGGCGACGTGGCGCCCGGTGGATGTGACCGGCCTCTCCTAGCAAGCCACCGCCGGACCGCGACACCGGCCTGCACACATCGCCGACGGAATCCAGGCACTGTCCGCCACGTCCGCCACGTCCGCCACGTCCGCCGCATTCGCCGCGTGAGCCACACGAACGGACAGAACCAGGCCAAAGGGCCTCGGGCCTTCAGTAGATCAACTACTGATCATCTCTCACGGAGTCCCACCGCCGGCCGGCTCAGCCCCGCGCAAAGCGCCCTGCGTCCAGCAGACGGGGCAGGTCGCGGCAGCCCAGGATCTCACCCGCGCCGCAGCGCGCGCCGGAGTCGAAGCCATAGCCCACGACGGGCTTCCCGCCGTGGGCTACGTCGCTCTCGATCGCCGCAATCGAGCAGGCCGACCCGCGCGACGCCGACCGAGCCACGCATTGGACTGAAACTCCAGAGATGGATATATTTTCTGTACAAGGGTGGATGAAAAATCAAGGAGTGAGTGGTTGTGACAGCACCACGGAACGCGGGCGGGCGATGACCGCGGAAGGCATGGGCCGTGCGAGCGGCCGGAATGACACGCAGCATCGGGACGGGCAGCTTCTCGGGTCGGCGGCGTCCACCGCACCGGAGGACGAGCACCTCCTGGCCGAGGCCGAGAAGATCGCCCAGGCGCTGGGCCGCATGTTCCCCGGCATCTGCGAGGTCGTGCTGCACGACCTGCGCGATCCGGACCACGCCATCCGCTTCATCGAGAACAACCTGTCGGGACGCCAGGTGGGAGAGTCCGCCACCGAACTGGGCCTGGCCCGCATCAGGGATGCGCACTACCCCAGCGTCATCCAGAACTACGCCAACCAGTTCCCCGACGGACGCCCCGCGAAGAGCACCTCGATCGGGATCAAGAACGCCGCCGGACAGTACATCGCCGCCCTGTGCCTGAACCTGGACATCTCGACGCTCTCGCCCATCACGCTGACGCTGTCGAACCTGGTCGCGACCGATCCCGAGAACCGCGACGTCCAGCTTGAGTCACTGCGCGACCGAAGCCGCCGGGAACTGCGCGAAGTCATCGAGACAGCCGCTGCCGAGCGCTCCACGACTCCGCGGGCCCTGCCCCGGGAGGCGAAGAGGGACCTGGTGCGTCGCGTGTACGAGGACGGTTACTTCGACACCCGCAATGCCGCCCAGACCATCGCCGACCTCCTCGGCATCTCCCGAGCCAGCGTGTACGCCTACACGAAGTGAGACCATGACCACCAGCGAGATCACCACGGGGGAAGGCCGTCCCCGCACGGACGGGACCGCCATGAAGACGTTGGCCGACCCCGACACCCCCTTCGCCGTCGTCGACGTGCACAAAGCCTTGCGCAACATCGAACGACTGGCGACGCGGGCCGACCGGCTCGGGGTCACCCTGCGGCCACATGTGAAGACGGCCAAGAGCCTCGACATCGCTGCCCTGATGCACAGCGGCGCCCCGTGCCCTGTCACCGTCTCCACCCTCGCCGAGGCCGAGGCGTTCGCCGACGGCGGCTACACCGACATCACGTACGCCGTCGGTATCGACCCGCACAAGCTGCCGCGCGTCATCGCCCTCCAGCGCCGCGGCGTCACCCTGCGCGTGCTGCTCGACAGCCGCGAACAGGCCGTCCGCGTTGCCGAAGCCGCCCGCGAAGCCGGCCTCGCCGTCCCCGCACAGATCGAGATCGACTGTGACGGCCACCGGGGCGGCCTCAAGGCCGACGCCCCCGGACTCGTCGACATCGCCCGCATCCTGCACGAGGCCGGATGCCTCGACGGTGTCCTGACCCACGCGGGCGAGTCCTACTTCGCCCACACCCCCGAGGGCCGGCGGCTGGCAGCCGAGAACGAACGCGACACCGCGGTCGCGGCGGCGCAGCGGCTGCGCACCTCCGGGCTGCCCGTCGGCACGGTCAGCGTCGGCTCCACGCCGACCGCACACGCGGCCGAGGACCTCACCGGCGTCACCGAGCTGCGCGCCGGCAACTACGTCTTCTTCGACCTGGTCATGGCCGGTCTGGGCGTCTGCCGCGTGGAGGACCTCGCGCTGTCGGTGGTCGTGACCGTCATCGGCCACCGTCCCGAGCACGGCTGGATCGTGACCGACGGCGGCTGGATGGCCATGTCCCGGGACCGCGGGACCGCCGTCCAGGCCCAGGACCAGGGCTACGGCCTCGTCCTCGACCTGGCCGGGAACCCGATCCCGAACCTGGTCATGAGCGCGGCGAGCCAGGAGCACGGCACCCTCACCGCCCGCGACGGTGCCCACCTGCCCGACCTGCCCGTCGGCACCCGTCTGCGCATCCTGCCCAATCACGCGTGCGCGACCGCGGCCCAGCACCGCGGCTACCACGTCGTCGACAGCACCCAGCACACGGAATCAGCGCCCGTCATCCAGGCCGACTGGGAACGCATCACCGGCTGGTGACCGGCGGCGGGACCGCCCTCACCCCCGACCCACGCGAGGAAACCCATGACTGCCACCTTGCCCGTGACCTTCGACGACGTACGCGAGGCCGCCGCACGTCTCAACGGCATCGCCCACCGCACCCCTGTGCTGACCTCCCGCACGCTCAACGCCCTTGTCGGCGCGGAGGTGCTCATCAAGTGCGAGAACTTCCAGCGGGTGGGCGCCTTCAAGTTCCGCGGCGCCTACAACGCCGCCGCACAGCTGTCCCCCGCGCAGCTGGCCAAAGGCATCGCCGCCTACTCCTCGGGCAATCACGCCCAGGCCACCGCACTGGCCGCCCGGGAGCTGGGCACCAGCGCCGTCATCCTGATGCCCGAGGACGCTCCCGAGTCGAAGAGGGAGGCCACCGCCGGATACGGCGCGGAAATCGTCACCTACGACCGCTACACCCAGGACCGCACCGCGCTCGGCGAGGCACTCGCCGCCGAGCGCGGCCTCGCGCTCATCCCTCCCTACGACCACCCGCACGTCATCGCCGGCCAGGGCACCGCTGCCCTCGAACTCTTCGAGGAGACCGGGGAACTGGACATGCTCATCGCACCCGTCGGAGGCGGGGGCCTCATGGCCGGCAGCGCCATCACCGCCAAGACCCTGTATCCCGGCATCGCCGTCGTCGGTGTCGAACCCGACAACGGCGACGACACCAAGCGCTCCCTGGAAGCCGGTGAACGCATCACCATCCCCGTGCCGCGGACCCTCGCCGACGGGCAGGCTCTGTCCACCCCCGGCGAGATCACCTTCGCCGTCAACCAGCAGCTCGTGGACGGCATCGCTCTCGTCAGTGACGACGAGATCCGCGACGCCATGCGCTTCGCCTTCGACCGGCTCAAGATCGTCCTCGAACCCAGCGGCGCGACCGCCCTCGCCGCCCTCCTCGCCGGACACATCGACCACCGCCCCCGGCGGATCGGCATCATCGCCTCCGGAGGCAACATCAACACCCAGCGATTCACCGACATCATCAACAGCTGACACCCAAGGGCATCACTCAACCCCGACGCGGCACCCACCGGCACCTCGCCCGGCCTCCGGCCGCGTCGGCGGGCTTCGTTCGAACTCGGCTGCGAGGCTTTCAAGGTTCATCCGGCTTACGACGGCGTTGCCGCTCGCAGGATCGGCTTCCCGAACGACGGAGCCGAAGCGGCGGTGCGCACCGGTGACATCGGCGCAGACGTCCGCCCTCCCGCGCGCTTCCCTTCACGCGGTTCCTTCACGCAGAGGACATCCGTCCACGGGCGCCCCGCCCAGCACGGCGAATGACCCGTATACGTTCCGGCCAAGAGCTGGCAGATTTCAAGAACAACCCTCAGATCGACGCGATATGCTGATGCAGATTGTGCAAGCGGTTTGCAAAATGAGGAGGGTCATGGCAACGCGGGCGACCGACGCCGGGACGAACCAGAGCGTCGAACGAGCGGTCTCGGTGCTGCGCGCACTCGATGCCGGCCGTCCCGAACTACGCGTCTCCGACGTCGCCGAACTCACCGGGCTGGGCTCCTCCACCACCTCCCGCCTCCTCTCCACCCTCGAACGGCTCGACATGGTCGAACGCGACCCGGTCAGCAACCTCTACCGCCTCAGCCTCGGCATCCTCCCGCTGGCCGCCACCGCCACCAATCGCCACCCCGTCCACCGCGCCGCCCGCATGGTCCTCCAGGACCTCGCCACCCGCACCGGACTCGGAGCCAATGTCGCCATCCGCCGCGGCACCGAGCTGATGTTCCTGTGCAATTTCGAGGGAACCCGCGCCCCCAAGTCCTACACGCAGGCCGGACACACCGCCCCGCTGCACGCCACCAGCATCGGCAAATGCCTCCTCACCGGCCTCACGCCCAAAGAGCGCCGCAAGCTGCTTCCCGAACCGCTCGCGGCGCACACCGACTACACGACCACCAGTCACGACCTCCTCGACACCGAGATCGACACCGTCCGCCGCACCGGCTACGCCATCGAAGCCGAAGAACGCGCCCTGGGCCGTGCTTCGCTCGCCGCGCCCGTCCGCGACGCCTCGGGTGACGTCGTCGCCGCCATCTCTCTGTGGGGCCCCACCTCCCTTCTCGGCAACCACACCGAGGCCGAAGGGCAGCGCCTCGCCCTCACCCGTGAGGTCATCGAAGCCGCCGACGCCATCAGCCAAGCACTCGGCGCCCTCTGAATCACGCGACGAAGGGGCCCGGCCAAGGTCGAATGACCTTGGCCGGGCCCCTTCGTCGCGTCGCTACGCGCCGTACGCCTTGAACGCGAGCACGTGGGCGTGCCGCGCCCCGTGCGTCGCGTCCACCACGAGCCGCAGCGCGTCGGTGCGCACGGGCCCGCCGTCCGCATCGTTCAGCTCGTGCACGCGGTGGCGGCGGCGGTTGCCCGTCACCGTCAGCAGCGTGCGCCAGGTGCCGTCGGGCTCGCGGCTCTGGATGCGGTAGTCGCGGACCAGTTCCGGCATGACCTCGAACGGGGTGCGGTGGCGGTGCAGGTTGTTGAGGTACTCGTCGACGTCGTCGTCGAACACCACGCGTGTTTCGGCGAGTTGCCGCTCCTCGTCCCAGTCGAGGCGCAGCCACTGCGTGGCCCGGTCCGGGTCGGGCAGCGGCTCGGACGACCACATCTGCGGACCCCCGTAGGCGCGCTGGAATCCGCCGACGGCCCGCTCGGGCAGGAACGCGGCGGTGTCCGGCGTCGCACGGAAGGCGAAGGTCCGGCGGCGCAGGCCGCGGGCCTGCCACTCCAGGACCAACTGGCCCTCCTCCTCCGGGATGTCATGGTCGACGGCCGCGTCTCCCTCGGCCCTGCTGCGCAGGGCGAGGACGCCGTCGGTGCGCTCGGGGACGAGGACCAGCGCCGCGCCCGGGCAGGCGCGCACGATCAGCACGACGTTCTCCGGAGTGTCCGGACGGTGGTCGAAGCGGGCCGTGACCCAGTGAGGGCCGCCGGCCGGCACGGTCACCGTGGTGGTGAGCATGTGGTCGACGGGGACCGCGTTCTCGGGGCGGCCGGTGCTCCACAGTTCCACGGTGAGTTCGCTCGGCCGCTCGCCCGGGGCGCCGTGGACGAGCAGGTCGACCGTGTCGAGTGCCGGGTCCACCGGCAGCAGCAGCCCGAGGTCGCGGGTGAGCGGGTACGGCTCGCCGGGCGCGCTCGGCGTGGGCTCGGCAGCCAGGCGGCTCAGATGCGAGGAGGCGCTGACACGGGCCGCAAGCGCCAGATTGTCGGGGTCGTCGTCGTAGAGGCCGATGACCGAGGCGTCCTGCCGCAACAGGGTGCGGCGCACCAGCTCAGGGCGCTTGGTGGCGAGTTCGCGCGGGCTGAGGCTCTCGGCGACGCACAGCGCGGCGGCCGTGCCCGCGGCCTCGCCGAGCGTGGCACAGGTGGCCATGACACGGGTGGCACCGAAGGCGATGTGGGTGGCGGAGATGTTGCGCCCGGCGAACAGAAGGTTCGTGACGTTCGCCGAGTACAGGGAGCGCAGCGGGATGTGGAAGACGCCGTCCGCGTAGCGCTGGCGGGCGCCGGGCTCGTCGGCGTACATGCCCTGCACCGGGTGGAGGTCGACGGACCAGCCGCCGAAAGCGACGCGGTCGTCGAACTGCCGCTGCTCAAGGATGTCCTGCTGGGTCAGCATGTGGTCGCCGAGGAAGCGGCGGTACTCGCGCTTGCCGGGGAGGCTGCCGACCCACTCCAGCGTCAGGTTCTCGGCGTCCGGGAACTCGCCGGAGTTCTTGATGTGGTCCCAGATGCCCATGATCACGGCCTGGAGTTCGTCGCGGATGCGCTCGTTGTCGTGGACGGTGTCGAGCTCGCCGCCCCACTCGATCCACCAGTAGTCGCAGCCGTTGTCGCCGGTGCGCAGCACGCGGTTGCGCAGGATGGGCGTGGTGGTGAGGTCGCGGGCGTGGGTGGGCGGCACGAACTTCACCGGCCGGCCGGTGTCCTTGGTGTGGAACAGGATCGTCGAGCCGAGCAGCGCCTCGTCCCCGTTCTCGGGCGCCCAGGGCTCGCCGAACTCCGAGCGCGCCTCGCGGCCGATGCGGTAGTGGGCGCCGGCGAGGTGGCCGAGCAGGCCGTCGCCGGTGCAGTCGAGGAACTGCCGTGCGTGGAAGGTGATACGCCGCTCGGAGCCCATCATCCAGCCGGTGCAGGAGTGCACCTCGCGTGCGTCGTCCGGGCCGCTCGCGTCGACCTCCCGTACGTCGGTGTTGAGGTACAGGTCGATGCCCGGTTCGGCCCGGACGGCGTCGAGGACCACCTGGTCCCAGTAGTACGGGTTCCCCTCGGGGTTGCGGTACTGGTTCTCGGTGTACAGCTCGCCCATGATGCCGGTCTCGCGGGCCCAGCGGTGTACGCCGTGGGCCGTGGCGCCGCAGACCCAGACGCGGACCTCGCTGCTGGCGTTGCCGCCCAGGACGGGCCGGTTGTTGACCAGGGCGACGCGTCGGCCGAGCCGGGCCGCGGCGATGGCCGCGCAGGTCCCCGCCAGGCCACCGCCGATGACGGCGATGTCGTAATGGACCTCTTCTTCCCGCACGGTGCGGCCTCCTTGGTGTGATGCTCGGATACTCCCCGCCGCAGCGGAGCGGCCTCGAACGTACATCACATCCATATTGTGCAACCACTGTTCAGTCAGTGGGATGTGTTGTAAGTTTCCAGCGCAGCCGACGACACCGCCGCCGTGGGCCAAAGCCAAGCTCATGGCACGTGCGGCGACTTCGCCGGTCTTGTACAGAACCGGCGATCCACCGACCAAAAGGGTTGACGCCGTCGCACGATATGGAGAACGATCCCGCATGCTGCAACTTGCGTTCAGCGGAGCATGCATGGCATTCACACAGGGCCTCGGTCGAAGCAGAGGACGGGGCGGCTCACCGCTCCCGCCCGGCCGCGTCACATCCGCCTGCCGGCGCACGGCCTCCCGTGCCACGCCCTGCATCACCGCTCCCGCCCCGTTTGAGAGGACACACCCATGAGTACGGCCGCACCTCCACAGAAGGCCGCTCCAGACCGTGAGCGGACCGGCGGACGGCTCTCCAACGGCGCGTTCGCACTGCTGCTCACCGCACCGGGGCTCGCCCTGTTCGCGACGATCATCATCTATCCGCTGCTGTCCGCGCTGGTCACCGGCTTCTTCAAGCAGGATCTGCGACTGCCGGGCCGGGAGTTCGTCGGCCTGGAGAACTTCACCTACTGGCTCGACGGCGACTTCCTCACGATCCTCAAGCAGACGCTGGTCTTCACCGTCGGTGCGACCCTCGTCCCCTTCGTGATCGGCTTCGCACTCGCGCTCGCGCTGAACTCGGGCCTGAGGGGCAGCGGCTTCCTGCGCGGCCTGTTCCTGTTTCCGTGGGTGATCCCGGGCGTCGTGGTCTCCTTCCTGTGGATGTGGATCTTCAACGCGAACTACGGCGTGCTGAACGGCGTCCTCATGAAGGCCGGGATCATCGAGGAGTCCATCTCCTGGCTCGGCCAGCCCGGCACCGCCATGCTCGCCGTCATCATCACCAAGACCTGGGCGAGCTTCCCCTGGATGATGGTGATGCTCCTTGCAGGTCTGCAGACCGTGCCCAAGGAGCTGCACGAGGCGGCCTCGATGGACGGGGCGGGCTCGATCCGGCGCTTCTTCGCCGTCACCTGGCCGCAGGTCAGCGGTGTCGCCTCGATCGTGCTGCTCCTGGAGTTCATCTGGAACTTCCAGCACTTCGACACCATCTACGTGCTCACCGGCGGCGGCCCGGCCGGCACCACCGAGACCTTCGCGACCGCCGTGTACCAGACCGCCTTCAAGGGCTTCGACATCGGCCGGGCGACCGCGCTGGGCGGTCTGTGGATGGTGCTCCTACTCATCCTGGTCGTCGTCTACCTCAGGATCACCGAGCGGAAGGGCGACGCCCGATGACCTCCACGACCTCCACCCCGCTTTCCGGCACCGACCGGCTGAGCCCGTCCGCCACGTCCGCCGGGCGCACCTCGCGGCGCCGGATACGCAAGGACCTGCTGCGCTCGCGGATCGCCGCCTGGACCGCGATCCTGGTGATCGGCGCCTTCGGTATGCTGCCGGTCTACTGGCTGCTGGTCACCGCCCTGAGCAGCCCCGAGCAGACCTTCCAGTTCCCGCCGAAGCTCATACCCACTGAGATCACCTTCAGTAACTTCACGGCTCTCGCCGAGAACGACCAGCTGATCAAGTACCTGGTCAACTCCCTCATCGTGGCCTCGATCACCGCCGTGCTGAGCGTGGTCGTCGCCACGTACATGGGCTACTCGTTCTCCAAGTTCCGCTACCGCGGACGGCGATCGCTGATGCACATGGTGCTGGCCTCCCAGATGTTCCCCCAGGCGCTCCTGCTGGTGACGCTGTACGCCGTGTTCTCCAGCTTCGGCCTGCTGAACACGTACACCGCCCTGGTCCTGTCCTTCACCACGTTCACGATGCCGCTGTGTGTCTGGATGCTGAAGGGCATCTTCGACACCATCCCGGACGCCCTGCTGGAGGCCGCGTCCATCGACGGCGCGTCCCGATGGCGGACGCTGCACTCCATCGTGGCGCCGCTGGCCGCGCCCGGAATGATCGCCGCCGGGCTGTTCGCCTTCGTCCGCGGCTGGAACGACTTCATCTTCGCGGTGACGCTGGCCGACAAGGAGAAGCAGACCCTGCCGCCCGGCCTCGTCTCCACCTACATCGGCGAGTTCCAGACCGCCTGGCCCGAGCTGATGGCCGCCTCGCTGGTGGTCTCCGCGCCGGTGGTCGTCGCCTTCATGTTCCTGCAGCGCTACCTCGTCGGCGGCATGACCGCCGGCTCGGTCAAGAGCTGAGCCCGCGGGATCCCCCGCACCCTCCCCCACGCACTTCCCCTTCCGCCCACTCCCCCATGGAGACACCATGACCACCTCTGGCATCAGCCGGCGCGGCGCGCTGCGCATGTTCGGCATCGGCGCGCTCGGTGTGGCCGGCGCCGGCGCGCTCGGCGCCTGCGCACCGTCCGGCGCCGGCACCTCCTCCAACGGCGGCGACACGAAGTCCAAGAACTTCGACTTCACCTCCTGGTCGCTCAACGAGGAGGCCGCCAAGCCCGCGATCGAGAAGATCATCGCCGCGTGGGAGAAGGCCGAGAACTCCAAGATCCGCGCGGTCTCGTACCCGTACAACGAGTACCTGAGCCAGCTCACCCTCAAGCTCGGCGGCGGGGAGACGACCGGCGCGGTGCACCTCGACATCGCCTGGCTCGCCGCTGTGGCGCAGATGGGCAAGCTCGCCGATCTCGGATCCGTGGCCCTGAAGGGCGGCTACACGGACGTGGCGCTGAACAGCGGCACGTACAACGGCAAGCAGTACGGCCTGCCGTGGAACACCGGCTCGATCGGCGTGATCGCCAACTCCAAGCTCCTGGAGAAGGCGGGCATCAAGAAGCACCCCACCACCATCGAGGAGTTCGAGGACGCGCTGCGGGAGCTGAAGGGGCTCGGCGGCGGGGTCGTGCCCTACGCCGCGGCCACCAAGGTCGCGCAGCTCAAGGACATCTTCCCGTGGATGCAGACCTTCGGCTGTACTCTCCTGGACGGGAACAAGGTGACCATCGGTGACGACGCCTCCGTCGACGCCGTCACCTGGTACAAGAAGCTGCACGACGCGAAGCTGATCGCCGCGGACGTGGACCGCTTCGACGCGCGCGCCCTGTTCGGGCAGGGCAAGGCCGCCTTCTACGACGACGCCATCATCGGCAAGGGCGTGACCTCGGCCCAGTCCAAGGACAAGACGCTGGCGGACGCGATGCAGCCGATGCAGCGTCCGGTGCTGCACTCCGGTGACACGCCGCAGGCGCTGCTGTGGGGCGGCGTGATCGCGATCGTCAAGGGCAAGGGGCAGGACGCGGCGACGGAGTTCGCGCTGCACGCCACCTCCGACCTCGACACCACCACCGAGTACTTCCTGTCCCGCGCCCTGCCGCCGTCCACCAGCGCGGGCCTGGAGGACCCGAAGGTCGCGAAGGACACCTTCACCACCGAGTGGACCGACAAGATCACCAAGACGGCGACCGGCAGCCCCTTCTGGCAGTTCGCGCAGAACGCCCAGATCGAGGAGGCCGTGGCCAAGCAGGTCCAGGCCGTCCTGGTCGGCAAGTCGAAGCCGAAGGACGCGATGAAGAAGGCCGGCGAGGACGTCACCGCACTCATCAATCGCTGAGTCGACGCGTCAACCGCTGAGTCGACGCGCGGCGGCCAAGGGGCCCGGTGAAGGCAGAACGGCCTTCACCGGGCCCCTTGGCATGCTGCACATCCATTCCCTAAGACGTATCTCATATGCGCATTGCGCAATCTCTATTCATCATCTGGGATCTGTTGTAAGTTTCCGGCGCAGCGGAGGGGTGGACCGACCTGCGGGGCCGCTCCCTTCGCCTCACCCTCACGCCCGCGAAGGAGTTCACCTTGCGACGTCTCACGGCACGCGCGTACGCCGCCTCGGCCGCGGCCCTGGCCGCCCTGCTCACGCTCGTCCCGGCCGCCCAGGCCGACAGCACGAACCTCACGGCAGCCGCGGCAACGGTGATCGAGAAGGTTCCGTACGCGATGGACTCGTCGAACCAGGCCGCCTGGTGGACGCCGGCCGCCACGTACAAGGGCCGCGGTCAGTACACGTACTTCGCCTTCAACGAGCCCGGCTCGACAGCCGCCACGCACCGCCCGGCCATCGCGCGGCGCGACCCCGACGGGGTCTGGAGCCTTCTGCCGCTGCTCGACAAGAGCGGACAGCAGGCCGAGTTCGCCGACGACAACGGTCACAACCAGCCGTCCGTCGCGCGCGACGGCAGCGGCCGCCTGCACGTGTTCACCTCCATGCACGTGAACGCCTGGCGCTACTTCCGCACCGAGGCCCCCGGCGGGGACGTCACGGACCACGCGTCCGAACTGCCCGACCAGGGCCAGGGCATCACCTACCCGGTCGTGACCACCGCGCCGAACGGCGACGTGTACCTGGCCGCCCGCGTCGGTGGCGGCTCCGACCAGCGTCCCGGCAAGCTGTACCGCTGGGACAACGCCGCCGCGCGCTGGAGCGTGGTCGCCACCTTCGCCGACGCCCTGAACCGCGCCGTGTACCCGGACGACCTGATGGTGGACGCCGCCGGGCGCGTGCACATCCTGTACGAGTGGTCCAAGGCCCCGTCGAGCGCGTTCCGGCACCAGCTCTCCTACCTGCGCTACGACCCGTCGACCGGCACCTTCGCGGACAGCGCGGGCGCGGCTGTCACCACCCCGGTGACACCCGCCACGTCCGACGTGATCCAGGACCTCACCACGGATGAGGTGTGGAGCAGCGACAACACCTACACGGGTCCGGCGGTGCAGAGCGCCAAGCTCACCCTCGACGGCTCCACCCCGAAGGCCGCCTACCGCTACCGCACGACCGCCAGCGGCGGCGACTTCCGCGTGTACTACGCGTATCCGAGCGGCGGCGGCTGGGCCCGCCAGACCGTGTACGCCGGCGGCCAGACCACCGCGGCGCTCGGCATGACCTGGGACGAGACGGACGCCAAGCGGGTCTACTACGTGACCAGCTCCGGCACCGACCGCGTCTTCGCCGCGACCGAGTCCGGCGGCACGTGGACCTCGCAGTCCGCCGCGCCGGGCGTGAGCGCGGACCGGCTCGCGGTACGGCGGGACTCGGACGGGAACGACGTGCTGTACCTGCCGGACACCGCGCACAACTCGCTCTACTACGCGCGCCGCTGAGCCCCCGCGCCGTCGACACTCCTGACGACGAGGCGACGGGGCGCATGTGGTGACGGGCCCCGGGCTGGGGTCTCAGGCCCTGGGCCTCGGACTCAGCCTCGGGGCTCGGGCCGTGTCCTGCTGACGAGGTGCAGGGCATCCGCTACAGCCCTTCACATACAGCGGTGCCCGCTGCGGACGCTGCACGCCGTCGTAGCCCGCCGCACCACGAAGCCCCGCCGGACATTCGGCGGGGCTTCGTGGTCTCACACGTCTCACGCGCCCTGCCAAGGTCCGGCACCGGCGAGGACGACGCTCACGGCAGCGGTCGTGAGACGTCGATCATGGCGATCCGCTTCCACTGGTTCCCGCGGCAGAACGGAGGGTGCTGCGATGGCGAGCGAGGGCCCGCAGCTGGGCGACGTGATCGACAAGCGCCGCGGCCGACACGTGCGGCTCGGCCTCCACATGCGGCTCGGGCGATGCCTGTGTCACGGCCGATGCCTGTGTCCCGACCGATGCCTGTGTCCCGGCGCACCCGAACGGCTCGGCGTGGAGACCCACGTACCGGCGGGCGCACTGACCGTATGGGGACGGCACCAGCTCCGAGGAGTGGAGCGGTTCGTCGTCGTGAGTCATGACGCCCTCGGCGCCCGCGCAGGCGAGGGCCACCCGGCACTCGACCGGGTGCTCGGTGTGACCGACGCGGGCACAGCGAGTGCATCGAGCACAGCCGCAAGCAGGTCAGCCGCGAGGAGGCCGCCCAGCACGGCGCTCAGGCTACGGTCCTGCGCGGTTCGGCTTCCTTGATCAGAAGGGCGTCGTCTCAGGGCCCCGGCGGTGCCGGAATCACCGGCCCGGGGCCGTTCCGTCCCGAGCGTGCCTCGCACGCCGTGCGCGCCGGTGGTGCAGGGGCCTCTGACCTGGACCTTATGGACTTTGTGGGTGCTCACGAACCGCTGAGGACGACAGGTAAACTCTGGACACGTGACTGCTGTGTCTGCGAAGCCTCGCATCCCCAATGTCCTGGCCGGCCGCTACGCCTCTGCGGAGCTGGCCGTCCTCTGGTCCCCCGAGCAGAAGGTGAAGCTGGAACGCCGGCTGTGGCTGGCGGTGCTGCGCGCTCAGAAGGACCTCGGGATCGAGGTGCCGGACGCCGCCCTCGCCGATTACGAACGTGTTGTCGACCAGGTCGACCTGGTCTCGATCGCCGAGCGCGAGAAGGTGACCCGTCACGACGTCAAGGCCCGGATCGAGGAGTTCAACGCCCTCGCCGGCCACGAGCAGGTCCACAAGGGCATGACGTCCCGCGACCTCACCGAGAACGTCGAGCAGCTTCAGATCCGGCTCTCCCTGGAACTGATGCGCGACCGCACGGTGGCGGTCCTGGCCCGGCTCGGGAAGCTGGCGGGCGAGTACGGCGAGCTGGTCATGGCCGGCCGCTCCCACAATGTCGCCGCGCAGGCGACCACGCTCGGCAAGCGCTTCGCCACCGCGGCGGACGAGCTGCTGGTCGCCTACGGACGGCTTGAGGACCTGCTGGACCGCTACCCCCTGCGAGGCATCAAGGGCCCCGTGGGTACGGCTCAGGACATGCTCGACCTGCTGGGCGGCGACGCCGGAAAGCTCGCCGAGCTCGAACAGCGCATCGCCACTCACCTCGGTTTCGCGCACGCCTTCACATCGGTCGGCCAGGTCTACCCGCGCTCCCTGGACTACGACGTGGTGACGGCACTGGTGCAGCTGGCTGCCGCACCGTCGTCGGTCGCGAAGACGATCCGGCTGATGGCCGGGCACGAGCTGGTGACCGAGGGCTTCAAGCCGGGGCAGGTCGGCTCGTCCGCGATGCCGCACAAGATGAACACCCGCTCCTGCGAGCGCGTCAACGGCCTGATGGTCATCCTGCGCGGCTACGCGTCGATGACCGGTGAGCTGGCGGGCGACCAGTGGAACGAGGGCGATGTGTCCTGCTCCGTGGTCCGCCGTGTCGCGCTCCCCGACGCGTTCTTCGCATTCGACGGTCTGCTGGAGACCTTCCTGACGGTGCTCGACGAATTCGGGGCGTTCCCCGCCGTCGTCGCCCGTGAACTGGACCGTTACCTGCCGTTCCTCGCCACGACCAAGGTCCTGATGGGTGCAGTGCGCGCGGGTGTCGGTCGTGAGGTCGCCCACGAGGCGATCAAGGAGAACGCCGTCGCTTCGGCCCTGGCCATGCGCGAGCAGGGCGCGGAGCGCAACGAACTGCTCGACAAGCTGGCCGCCGACGAGCGCATCCCCCTGGACCGCGCACAGCTGGACGCCCTGATGGCCGACAAGCTGTCCTTCACTGGAGCGGCGGGCGACCAGGTCGCCACGCTGATCTCCCGCATCGAGGAAATCAGCAAGCAGCACCCCGAGGCCGCCGGATACACGCCGGGCTCCATCCTCTGACGGCATCGCCGCACAGGATGACACCCGAAGAGCTCCAGGCCGCCCGTGACCGCACCGTGCCCGATGTGGTCACGGGCGGCCTGCGTGTGCTGTTCTGCGGCATCAATCCGAGCCTGATGACAGGGGCGACGGGACACCACTTCGCCCATCCCGGCAACCGCTTCTGGCCGGTGCTCCACCGGTCCGGCTTCACCCCTCGACGGCTGCAGCCGGCCGAACAGACCGAACTGCTGCGCTATGGCCTGGGCATCACCAACGTGGTCGCCCGGGCCACCGCACGGGCGGACGAACTGTCCGCCGACGAGTTCCGCGAGGGCGGCCAGATCCTGGCCGCCAAGGTCGAACAGCTGCGTCCCCAGTGGCTGGCGGTCGTGGGGGTCACCGCTTACCGAACGGCCTTCGGCAAACGATCCGCCCGCATCGGTCCCCAGGACCACACAGTGGGCGGCGCCCACGTCTGGGCCCTCCCCAACCCCAGTGGCCTGAACGCACACTGGACCGTGGAGACGATGGCGCAGGAGTACGAACGCCTCCGCGCCGCCGTCGAACACGACAGGGCCACAGTCGTTCGGTGACCGGCCCGGTGAGCAGGGTTCATCCGCACATCAGCCACCGTCCCACCGTGCCCACCGTGCCCACCGCAGCGGGCGGCCTCCGAGTCCGTTGCAGAGACCTGGCTCCTGGCCCGTCACAGCGGACGGTCGGTGTTGTCGCGGACATTCGGTGACAGGACCCGTCCACATGCCCCCGCACCAAGCTGCCCACCGGACCCGTCCGCAAAGCCCGCCCATCGGGCGCGCCCACCAGCCCCGGCCACCGGGCCCGCCCGATGGCCACTTTCGACGGCCGCTTCCGACGGGCGGACAACGGCGCCGGGGAGAGGGGCCGACGGCTGCCGCGCCCTGTCTCAGTGCACTACGGCCTGCTCGTATCACGACTGCCCGACAGCCTGTTCAGGTCACGGCGGATCAATCTCCGTCACCACGACGTTCAGTTCGCAGCCGGGGCCTTCCTCCTCCAGGTAGAGCCCCAGGGCAACCCATCGGTCCTCGATCCGCCAGAGCTGGAGATATTCACAACCCGCGACCGTCTCGGCCCACGCCTCCGGAATCTCCTCACCCGCCAGCATCCGCTCCTGCGCACTCCACAGACTGATCGTCTGCGGCTCACCCCAACGGCCGGTGAGCAGCGTCAGCAACGCGTCATGTTCCGCGAGGCACTGGGCCCGGTGCTCAAATCGCCCCACCTCGTCGTCGTCCCAGTGATCGGTATCCGCGTGCAGGGAGGTTGTGTGATAGCCGGGCCCGCTGACTCCCGAACCTGACCGGATGCGCTCCGTAGGAAAGACCCGGGTGCGCATCCCGTCGATGAGCCGGAGGTGATGTGCGGTGGTCATGACGCCAGTAAACCGCCCAGCACTGACAACCGCCCTGCGCCATGGGCTTTGAGGGGCTTTCAGGCGTCTCACTCCTTCCTCGAAGGAGTGGCCATGGGCTACGCGTCCCTGTGCCGGATCGCCCACCAGCCTGCCAGCAGCGCGGTCGCAGCCCAGGCCGCAGCCACCGCGAGACCGCCCCATGGTCCGAGACTTCCCTCGGGATTCTGGTGGAGCACCAACTGTCCCGCCCGGTCCGGGAGGTATTGCGCCGCCCCACCTGCGACATCTCCGACCACGAAGGAGACGATGAGGATGAACGGAATGAGGAGGCTGAGCACGGCCACGGCGCTGCGGAGCAGTACTGTGAGCCCGGCTGCGAACAGGGCCATCAGGGCCAGATATATCCCTCCGCCGAAAGCCGCACGCAGGGCACCGGGCTCCCCCAGGCCGATCGAGTACGTGCCCATGAACATCTGTCCCACCCAAAAGGTACTGAAGCTGGTGACGAGGCCGACGGCGAGAGCCAGTACACCGACAAGCACCATCTTGGCCGCGTAGAAGAGATTGCGGCGCGGCACGGCGGCGAGCGACACCCGCAGGGCACCGTTGAGGTACTCGGAGGAGATGGCGGTCGCCCCGAAGCTGATGGCCGCGATCTGGCCGAAGTTCAGTGCGTAGAAGGCATCGAAGACCGGCTCGGCCCCCGCGTTGTCCGCCTCGGCCTGGCCCACGGAGGCGAATGCCAGCACCGTGATGGCAAGGGTCACGAGGAGAACCGCCATCAACGAACCGGCCACGGCCCGTACCGATCTCATCTTGATCCACTCGGAACGCAGCACTGCGGTGGTCGACATGGTCAGGTCTCCTGACGGTTGACGGAAGGGGTCACCACAGACGCGTATTCCACGGCGCCGGTGGTGAGACAGAGGTAGGCCTGTTCCAACGTGACCTGTTCGTCGGCGAGTTCGAGGACAGGGATGCCCTCCGCGGCGGCAATCGCACCTATCTCGCCGGCCCTCGCTCCCTCGACCGTCCAGCGGCCGTCGTCGCCCTGCGCAGGCTCATGTCCCTTGCGGGTCAGGACATCGCGGAGCCGAGCCGGTTCGGTCGTGCGCACCCGCACCCGGGGACGGCTGTGGGCATCCAGGAATTCCTGCATCGGCAGGTCGGCGAGGAGACGGCCCCGGCCGAGGACCACGAGATGGTCGGCGAACGACGATGTCTCGTTCATCAGATGGCTGGATACCAGGACTGTGCGGCCTTCCCCGGCGAGCCGCTTCATCAGCTCGCGGATCCAGATGATGCCTTCCGGATCCAGCCCGTTCGACGGTTCGTCCAGCATCACGACTTCCGGGTCACCGAGCAGGGCGGCGGCTATGCCCAGCCTCTGCCGCATGCCGAGCGAGAACGTCTTGACGCGCGTCCCGCCCACCGCTCCGAGGCCTGCCTCCTCCAGGACTTCGTCGACTCTGCGCACACCGATGCCGTTGCTGGCCGCGAGGGCCAGCAGGTGGTTGCGCGCGGTTCGCGAGCCGTGGGCGGCCTGGGCATCGAGCAGGGCACCCACACGGCGCAGCGGATCGTCGAGCGCCGCGTAGGGCTGCCCGCCGATGGCGGCCGTGCCACCGGTGGGCCGGTCGAGGCCGAGAACGAGTCGCATGGTGGTGGACTTGCCGGCGCCATTGGGGCCCAGAAAGCCGGTAACACGGCCGGGCCGCACGCTGAATGTGAGGTTGTCCACGGCTCGGGTCGTGCCGTATTCCTTGGTGAGTTGACGGACGTCGATGCTGGTCATGTCCTCAGCCTCGCGGCCGGGCACCGTGTCCTGCCTCCCCCGGAGGTGGAGATCAGCTCCCTCGCTCGGGGGAGCCGACACACCGGGCGGGCTGACACGATGTCGGTATGTTCCGCGCTCTCCGCCCGTTGACCGCATCAGTCACCTACACCCGGTGGCTCCATCTCCTCATTCCGGGAGCGGTCTGCAGCGTGTGGCTGTTCATCTCCCCTGACACACCATGGATGCTCGCGATCTTCGCCGTGCCGGTGGGGTTGTTGCCCGGTATGCGGCTGGCCGAGGGTGTGCAGGCTCAGCTTCTACTCACTCCCGGGGAGCGGGACAGACCCGGTGCTTCGATCTCCGCCACCGCTGCGGTCACCTGGTCGGACCGCTGGAGAACGGTGTTGTGGCTGGAGATACGGCTGCTGCTCGCCACCTGCGTGTGGTGCGCGACGGTGTGGCTGCCGGCGACGGCGGTGGACCTCGCCCTCACCGCATCCGGGATGGGCCCGAGCAACGAGTGGTTGGTGCGCGGGGTGGAGCCGCACTGGTGGTACGCCCTGCTCGTCCCCCTGCCCCTCCTGGTGCTGCCGGCTTTCGTCGCGGCGAGCGGCGAGCTGATCACCGCGAGCGCCCGTCGCCTTCTCGGCCCCTCGCCTGTGCAGCGGTTGACGGCTCTGGAGGAACGTACCGAGCAGTTGCTGGAGCGCAATCGCATCGCGCGGGAGCTCCATGACTCCATCGGGCATGCGTTGACGGTCGCGGTCGTCCAGGCCGGAGCGGCCCGGTCGGTTCACGACCCGGAGTTCACCGAACGCGCGCTGGCCGCGATCGAGGAAACCGGCAGGGACGCACTGGACGATCTGGAGCGCGTTCTGCGGGTTCTGCGCGAAGCGGGCGCACCGGTGGGGCAGCAGCCCACGCTCACGGAGATGGACCGGCTGCTGGACTCCGCGCGGGGTTCGGGGGCGAAGATCGACGCGGACGTGTCCGGTCCGCTGGAACAGCTTCCGGGATCGGTCTCCCGCGAGGGCTACCGCATCCTGCAGGAATCCCTCACCAACGTGCTGCGTCATTCCGGGGCGGTGCCCGTACGGGTGAGGATCAGCGTCGCGCACGGTCGACTGGAGCTGGAAGTGGCCAATCCGCTCAGTGATTCAACGGGTACGCCGGGCGGTGGGAGCGGGCTGCGGGGCATTCGCGAGCGGGCCGCACTGTTGGGCGGAAAGGCCAAGGCCGGTCCGTGCGACAGCGAATGGAGGGTGCACGCCACTCTTCCACTGAACGGCCTGAGAGCTGCCCCGTGATCCCCCGCGATACCTACCTGGTGGACCGGCGTGTGGCGCCGGAGGGGCGCGCCGCGAGGTGGACAGATGTCCGCAAGGCCGGGGTCATAAGGCCGGGGTCATTCGGACGTTCCAGCAACGCGGCGAGATGTCGTCGCTGTCGTCGCACGCCCGCCAAGGTCCATCGGACCAGCCCTTAGGCTGACCCGATGCCGGTTACCGTTCTTCTGGTCGACGACGAGCCTCTCGTGCGCGCGGGGTTGCGCGCGGTTCTTGAGGCTCAGCCCGATATCGAGGTGGTGGGCGAGGCGGGTGACGGCGCCGCAGTCATCCCGTTGTTGCGTCAGCTACGCCCCGATGTGGTGGCCATGGACGTCCGGATGCCGTTGATGGACGGCATCGAGGCGACGCGAGTCGTCCTGCGGACCGTGCCGGAGCCGCCGAAGATCCTTGTGGTCACCACATTCGAGAACGACGAGTACGTGTACGAGGCACTGCGCGCCGGAGCGGACGGCTTTCTTCTCAAACGCGCCCGGCCCGCCGAAATCGTGCATGCGGTTCGTCTGGTGGCAGAGGGCGAGTCGCTGCTGTTCCCGGCAGCAGTCCGACAACTGGCTGCCGAGTACGGCACGAGCAGGGCGCGGGCGGTCATGGACCGGGCGGCACTGACCGAGCGGGAGGCTGCCGTCCTCCGGCTGATGGCCCGCGGCCTGTCGAACGCGGAGATCGCCGCCCATCTCGTGGTCGGTGTCGAGACAGTGAAGAGTCATGTCAGCGCCGTGCTAGCCAAGTTGGGCGCGCGGGACCGTACCCAAGCGGTGATCGCGGCGTACGAGTCCGGCTTCGTCACTCCGAGCTGAGTTGCCGTGGCCACCCGCGGCACCCATACCGCCCACACCGCCGCACCGCCGCACCGCGACACCGCGACACCGCGACACCGCGACCAGGACCGACACACGCGATACCCGTGCCGCCACGCCGCGATCAGGACCGACGCCTCGCGAGACCGGTTCCGGCCCGCGGTCGCCCGGTGCCCGGGGCAGCGAGTACCATCCGCCTGACATGCGCACGAGCTGGGAGGACACACCGTGGGTCGGCTGACCGGTGGGGATCCGTCGCTGCTTCGACGGATCAATTCCGCGGTGGTGCTGCACGCCCTGCGGGGCGCGGGCTCCCCCACCCTCACGGACCTGACCCGGATCACGGGTCTTTCCCGGCCGACGGTCGAGGGCGTCGTGGAGGGGCTGTTCGAGGCCGGACTTGTCGTGGAGTCGGTGCCCGACGGGGCTGAGGCCCGACGCCAGGGGCGACCGGCCCGCCGGTTCAGGTTCCGCGCCGAGGCCGGGCATCTGCTCGGTATCGAGATCGGCCCGCACCGGATCTCCGCGCTGCTGTCGGGGCTGGACGGACGGATCACCGGGGCGGGCTCGCGCGAGGTGTCGGAGACGGCGTGCGCCGACGAGCGTCTCGACAAGGTCAGGGCCGTGGTCGCCGATGTCCTGCGGCGGACCGGGGTGGCCCGCAGCAGTCTGCGCGCGGTCGGGGTCGGCAGCCCCGGCATCGTGGAAGCCGACGGGACCGTGCGACTGGGCACCGCATTGCCGGACTGGACGGGCCTGGCACTGGGCGAACGGCTCAGACGCTCCTTCCGCTGCCCCGTCCTCGTGGAGAACGACGCCAATGCCGCAGCCGTCGCGGAGCACTGGAAGGGGGCGGCCGCCGAGTCCGACGACATCGTGTTCGTCCTGGCGGGGCTGAGTCCGGGCGCCGGATCGCTGATCGGCGGGCGGCTGCACCGCGGTTTCGGCGGCGCGGCCGGTGAGATCGGCGCGCTGCATCTGCTCGGCCGCGAGGCCACACCGGAGAAGCTTCTGTCGACGACGGACACACCATTGGATCCGTTGGACGAGGCGGCGGTGGCCGCTGTGTTCGCCGAGGCACGGCACGGCGACGTCCGGGCGCAGGCGGCGGTCGAGCGGTTCATTCAGCGCCTGGTGCATGATGTGGCGGCGCTGGTGCTGGCGCTGGATCCCGAGCTGGTGGTGATCGGCGGCTGGGCCGCCGGGCTGGACGGTGTGCTGGATCCGCTCCGCCGTGAGCTGGACCGCTACTGCCTCCGGCCGCCACGGGTCACGCTGTCACTGCTCGGCGAGGCGGCGGTGGCCACGGGCGCCCTGCGGCTGGCTCTCGACCATGTCGAGGAGCAGTTGTTCGCGGTGGAGGGAACGGTGACGGCCCGCCGCTGAGCGCGACGGGCCGTCTGTGATCAAGGCCCCGAGGGGGCCGCCCCGCTCAGGATGCCTGGCGCTCCTGGCCGTGATGGCTGATCTCCAGGTCGCCCGAGTCGCCGAAGGTGAGCCGGCAGGTGTCGGCCCGGTAGGTGGCGACGGAGAGCGCAGCGGTGCCGCCGTCCACAAGGTAGCGGGTGGTGACGACGAGGACGGGGGCGCCGGGGAGGCGGTCGAGTTCCTTCGCGTCGTCCACCCGGGCCGAGCCGAGCTCCACCGAACGGTCCTGACCGGCGAGGCCGAGGCGGTGCAGGTCGCGCAGGACGCTGCGGGCCCTGGCAGGACCGGACGGGGCGTCGATCGCGGAGAGTTCGGGCACGGACGACGAGGGGATGTACAGCAGTTCCGCCGCGACCGCCTGTCCCTGGGCGACGCGGATCCGGCGGACTATGTGCACCGGCTCGTCGCCGTCCACGTCGAGCACGGCCACCACGGATGCCGGTGCGACCGCGGTCGTGCAGTCCACGGGCTGCCATGCCTCGTCGGCACCGCTGTCGGACCAGTCCCGCTGTGCGGTCGAGACGGCGACCCCTACGCGCGGCGGAGCGACGGTGGTCCCGACGCCGCGGCGACGCTGCAGCCTGCCTTCGAGTTCGAGCTGTTCCAGAGCCTGCCGGAGCGTGGCTCGGGCGACTCCGAACCGGGCGGCGAGCTCACGCTCGTTGGGCAGGATCTCGCCCACCGCAAAGTCCGAGTCGAGTGCCTCACTGAGCACGGTCTTGAGGTGCCAGTACTTCGGCTCCTGCACCGTTTCCAGCTGCGTGGTCCCCACCCTGTCCTCCGCAATCGCCCCAGCGGCTTTTCCGCGACGTTATTTATTAAAGGTTCTTGTCTTAACGTGGAGACCATAGGACGGGACACCCCCTTGGTCAAGACCAATCCTCCTCGGTCACTCAGCGAAACGAGGCTCTGCCGCAGAGCGTTCACAGGACGTTCGTGGTGCCGTGAGCCGCGCGCAGCAGAAAGCCCCACGGCTGGGCGGCCGTGGGGCTCAGGACGGGGACGCCGAGGTGGACCGGAGGCGTCCGGGACGTTTCGGGTACCCCGACGACCGAGCGTCCGGAACGTTTCGGGCGCCCCCGACGACCGAGCGTCCGGCTACTTTCCGGCAAGGCCGGCGAGCTTGTCGGGATTGCGCACGAGGTAGACGCACTGGATCAGCCCGTCCCGGATGGCCACCTGGAAGACGGTGTCCGGCTTCCCACCGGAGAGCACCAGCAGGCTCGGCGCCCCGTTGAGCTCCAGGGCCCGGACGTCGATGTCCGATCCCTGGTTCCGGGCGACGGCGAAGAGGAACCGGCTGACCTTGTCGGCGCTCTCGATGACCCGCAGCGGGGCCTTGGACTTTCCACCGCTGTCACCGACGAGGCGTACGTCGGGTGCGAGCAGGGCCAGCAATTCCTCGATGTCGCCACCCGCCGCCGCGGCGAGGAACCGCTCCGTGAGGTCGCGGCGCTGGGCCGGGTCGACGTCGTAGCGCGGTCTGCGTTCCTCGACATGGCGCCGTGCCCGTCCCGCGAGCTGCCGTACCGAGGCCTCGGTACGGTCCAGGGTCTCGGCGATCTCGGCGTACGGGAATCCGAACGCCTCGCGCAGGACGAAGACAGCCCGTTCCAGCGGTGACAGCGACTCAAGGACGACAAGCACGGCAACCGACACGGAATCGGCGAGGACCGCCTGCTCCGCGGTATCGGGCACCGTCGGCCCGAAGTCGGTCACGACGGGCTCCGGCAGCCACGGCCCGACGTACGCCTCACGGCGGGACCGCACGTGCCGCAACCGGTCGATGGCGAGGCGGGTGGTGATCCTCACGAGAAAGGCGCGCGGCTCCCGCACGTCCTCACGCGACGCGGACGACCAGCGCAGCCACGTCTCCTGCACGACGTCCTCGGCGTCGGCAGTCCTGCCCAGCATGCGGTAGGCGACCCCGGTGAGCACGGGGCGGTGGTCCTCGAAGACATCGGTCGCGGCGTCGGCTGTCACTCGACCATCCTTCCAGGCGACGAAGGGAGATCGCCGACCGGTCCGCACATCATGGCCCGACTGCCCGAACAGCGGGCCCCCGGGCCAGTGTTCATGGCGTGCGCGGCGTGCGCGGCGTGCGCGGCGTGCGCGAGGTGCGCGAGGTGCGCGAGGCGCGCGGCATGCCCGGCATGCGACTGCCAGAGGCTCCTCAGCAGCAAGGCTGCGGACGGAGCGGACACCAATGACGGTCGGGGCCGGGTGTTCATCCGGGGTTGGTGTGCGCGCCGCCGACGGGCACGAAGGTGGGGTCGGGCCCACCGGCCGCCCTTCGTCCGCTGACCACCGCCACTGGAGGCGTCTCGATGTCGTACCGTCCGCGTGTTCCGTCCCTCGACCGCCGCGGCGTGCTGCGCGGTTCGCTCGCCGCGTCGGCGGCGCTCACGCTCCCCGTGGTGGGCGCCGCGGCCCCCGCGTTCGCGCTGTCCGGCCGGCCGCGCGCGGCATGGGGTGTGCAGGTGGGCGATGTCACCGCGTCGTCCGCGCTGGTGTGGGTCCGATCGGACCGTCCGGCCCGGATGATCGTGGAGACATCGGCGACGGAGTCCTTCCGGCGGTCCCGCGCATGGCACGGTCCGCTGGTCGGTTCCGGCACGGACTTCACCGGGACGACTCCGCTGTACGGCCTGCCGCCGGGTGAGCAGGTGCACTACCGGGTGACGCTCGCCGACCCCGATGACCCCCGCCGCACCGGCGAGCCGGTGTACGGAACCTTCCGGACCGCGCCCGCCCGGCGCCGCGACGGTGTGCGTTTCCTGTGGTCCGGCGACATCGCGGGCCAGGGATGGGGCATCAACCCGGACATCGGCGGCTATGTGGTGTACGACGAAATGCGTCGGCTCGACCCGGACTTCTTTCTCTGCAGCGGCGACAACATCTACGCGGACGGGGTGATCGAGCCGAGTGTGGTCCTGCCCGACGGGCGTGTCTGGCGCAATGTCACCACCGAGGAGAAGGCGAAGGTCGCCGAGACCCTTTCCGAGTACCGCGGGAACTTCCGCTACAACCTGCTCGATCGCAACCTCCGCGCGTTCAACGCGCAGGTGCCCTCGATCGTCCAGTGGGACGACCACGAGGTGCGCAACAACTGGTACCCCGGGCAGATACTCGACGACGCCCGCTACACCGAGAAGGACATCGACGTGCTGGCGGCCCGATCGGTGCGGGCGTTCCGTGAGTACTTCCCGGTGTCCACCCTGCACGCCTCCTCCGGCGAGGGCCGCATGCACCGTGTGGTGAGGCACGGTCCCCTGCTCGATGTGTTCGTCCTCGACATGCGGTCCTTCCGCAACGCGAACTCCCCCGGCAGGCAGCCGGACGACACCACCGGCATCCTCGGTGCCGAACAGCTCGAATGGCTCAAGCACGAGCTGTCGCGATCCCGCGCGGTGTGGAAGGTGATCGCCGCGGACATGCCGCTGGGGCTCGTGGTCGCCGACGGGGCCGCCGACTTCGAGGCGGTCGCCCAGGGCGATCCGGGAGCCCCGCTCGGCCGCGAGCTCCAGATCGCTGAACTGCTCCGGTACATCAAGCACCGGGGGATCACCGGCACGGTCTGGCTGACGGCCGATGTGCACTACACGTCCGCGCAGCACTACGAGCCCGAGCGCGCGGTGTTCAAGGACTTCGCGCCCTTCTGGGAGTTCGTGTCCGGGCCGCTGGCGGCCGGTCAGTTCCCGGCCAACGCGCTCGACGCGACGTTCGGTCCCGACCAGGTCTTCGTGCGGGCCCCCGACCGCGCCAACGTGTCGCCGATGGAGTCCCCGCAGTTCTTCGGCGAGGTCGACATCGACGGCGCCAGCGGTGAGTTGACGGTGCGGCTGCGGGCACAGGGCGGTTCCGTGCTGTTCAGCAAGGTGTTGCAGCCGGGGCGCGTCGGGCAGTGAACCGGCACGCCGGAGGACGGACCGGAGCTGTGGTCCGGGGCCGATTGTCAGTGGTGGGTTCTACGTTTTCTGCATGACCCGATCCGTTCAGGCATTGGCCTACTCACGTCCGTCCGCCCTGGAGTCCTCGCAGGCCGGGCAGCTCCTCGGTCTGGAGACCTCCGGTGGTCACACGCCACGGGGCACCGAGGCCCACCCCCGGTTCTTCTCGGGCTTCCTCACCTCGCCGAGGATCGCTGCCCGCGGCCTGCTGGCCGTGGCGGACGTGGCATCCGCGCGCTACTACCGGCGCACTCTGCCCTCGTCGCTCGATCCGGTGGTGACGGGCAACGGCGACCGCTTGCGCTTCGAGTCGTTCTCCGGCTGCTGCGGGGTGTACGCACGTCTCGACGTGCTGGAGGACGGGCTGGACGGGGCGCGGACGGATCACGGCACGACGAATGTGGATGTGAACAATCCGCTGCGGGAGGCGCTTTCGCGGATAGCGGGGGACGATCCGCTGCACCTGCGGGTGGGGCCCGACGAGTTGGCCGTCACCACGGTCGACGGCCCCGTCGTGGAGAAGAAGGTGCCTCTGCCCGACCGGTGGTTGCGCGGCTTCGCCGAGGCTCAGGTGGTGTCCGCCGGTTTCGATCTCCGGGCGGAGCTGCCGGCCGCGGAGGCGGTGCGGTTCCTGCGTTCGTTGCCCCGTTCGTCGGGGAATGCCTCGCGAGGCGCGCGGTGGTTCGTTCCCTCGGGCAGGACGCTGCGGCCGACGACACGCCCGGTGGCGGGGGCGGTGTGTCTACCGGGCCCGGAGCGACTGGAAACCCTGCAGCGGGTGTTGCGCCATGCGACGTCGCTGCGGGTGTACGGGCCCGTGGCGGGCGAGGCGGCGTCCGCCTGCGCCTGGGAGGTGGTGCTGCCCGGCATGCGGCTCACCCTGACGCTGTCGCCCGATGCCTCGCGCGGGTTCTCCGGTGAAGGCGGGGTGCTCGATGCGCTGGCCACCGACGACGCGGCGGCCGATGCCGAGCTGATCTCCGTGCTCCTGGCCTGGGAGCCACGCATCGAACCAGCCGATCTCGCGGAGCAATCCGGTCTGCCGGTGGAGCGGGTGCGAGCCGCTCTCACCCGGCTGGGTACGGCGGGCCGGGTCGGCTACGACCTCGCCGACGCGGCCTACTTCCACCGGGAACTTCCCTACGACGCCGACCGGGCCGAGCGGCACAACCCGCGGCTCGTGGCCGCCCGGCAGTTGGCGGGCTCGGGGGCCGTCGTTCTGGACGGGGACACGGCGGCCGTGGCCTCGGGTGAGCGGCGGTACCAGGTCAGGGACCAGGACGGGACGCTGAGCTGTACGTGCCAGTGGTGGGCGGACTACCGCGGGCGGCGGGGCCCGTGCAAGCACGCGCTGGCCGTCAGGATGGTCCGTCGCGGTGCCCAGGTCGCCGGGGGTGTGCGATGAAGGAGCTGCTCACTGCCGTACGGGAAGGGCGCAAGGAGAACGTACCGGCTCTGCTCGCCCGGCTGGATCGGTCCGAACGCCGCCTGGCACTCGATGAGTTGAAGGCACTGCGCAAGGAGGCCCGGAGCTGGAACTGGCGGGAACAGGACAAGATCAGGAAGGCCCTGCTGGTGGCCGGGGCCGGTTGCCACAGCGGGGCCGCGGGCTGCGCCTCCTGGATCGGCGCTCGTGATCTGCTGGGTTGGGGGCGGTTTCCCTTCCACTTGGTTCTCGACGTCCTCTCGGACCGTGATCCGGCTTGGCTGGCCGATGTCGCCCATCGGTTGGCCGGACGGCCCGCGACAGCGGAGACGGCGTACGCGCTCATCTCCGATCTGGTGAAGATCGCTCAATGTCCCGTGCCCACCACGGACGGCTTCGTACGGGGCTGGGCCATGGCGGTCACCTCCTCACTGCGGCAGCGGCGGGAATGGAAATCGCTGAGCGACATCCTCCGCACCGATCCGTATCTGACCGCTCTGGTGCCGCGCCTCTTCGAGGTGGCGGAACTGACGTCGCAGCTGACCTGGATCGATGACGCCGACCATCCGTGCCGTTGGCCCGAGGCGCTCGCCACCCTGGTGGAGGAGGGCGTGCTGGAACGGTCGGCGCTCGTCACCAGTTGTATGACCCGGCTGCTTCGCGGCGGGAAGCCCGGCGATCAGCGGTTCTCCTTGGTCGTGTTGCATCAGCTCGCAATGACCGAGCGGGAGGAGACCGAGCGGATCACCGACTGGATCGCCATGGCCTCGGACGGCATCTCCACCGTGGCCGGGCATGCCCAGGAGGTGCTGGCCCGTCTGGACGAGCGCGGCGCACTGCCCGTACGGGCCCTGGCAGACGTATCGGGTGCCGTCCTGTTCCGCAGCGAGAAGAAGCTGGTGCGAGCCCAGCTCGTGCTGATCGGCAAGACACTGCGCCGCGATCCGTCGACGGCCGGTGAACTCCTGCCCGTGGTCGCGGAGGCTTTCGGGCACGAGGACATCGGTATCCAGGAGCGGGCGCTCAAACTCGTGGCGCGGTTCCTCACTTCCGTCGATGCTCCGGCCCGGGAAGAACTCGCAGCGACCGCATCACTGTTGGGCCCGGCACACCGTGTGGCGGCGGCCGAGGTGTTCGGTGACCTGCTGGACGACCGGCCGGAGGAGGAGCCGTACGAGGAGCTGCTGCCACCGGCTCCCGTCCCGCAGCGTCTCGAACCGGCGCCGGCGACGCTGCCCGAGCTGGTCGAGGAGGTCGTGGTCCTGACGAGATCCACCTCATGGGATGTCTCCGCAATCGAAAGAGCGCTGGACGGCCTGGTCCGCCACGCCCACACCGACCGGTCGGCGCTGGTCGACGCACTGCGTGATGCCCTGGCGGGACAGTGGTGGCTCGATGACGAGCCCCAGTCCCGGGTCGAGCGGCGGCTCTCCACCGACACGGGTATCGAGCTCGTCGTGGCGGCGCTGCTGGGAAGGATGTCGGCTCAGGCCGTGGCCGCCGGGCGCGCGGCCTGGACCGGCACCGGGACCTGTGTCCATGCCGGGCTCGACGGGGTGATGCGGGCCCGCCTCTGGGAGGCCGCCCACACCGCACTGACCGGGGAAGCGCCCTTCCTGCTGGCCCTCCCGACCTGGCACACCGGCTCGCTCGACCCCGCCGTGCTGGTCGAGCGACTGCGCACGTACCAGCAGCTCGGAATCCAGCCGGGAGAGGCCGATTTCGCCCAGGCCCTGCTGCGCGTGCGGCGCGACAGCCGGCACGAGGAAGCGTCGGACGCCGCCCTGCTCGGCACTCCTCAGGGCGACCGGCTGGCCGCCTGGCTGCGGAGCGACAAGCCGCTCACGCGCGTTTTCAGGTTCGATCTGGAGAAGAAGGCATCGTCCGGGGGCTGGGCACAACAACCGACCGACTGGTCTATGCGCGTGCTGATGGCCAGCGAGGAACGTCCCCTCATCAAGAAGGAGTTCCCTCGTTCCTTCCACTGGCTGGGCCGGCCGCACGTACCGGACCATCGCCTCTGCTACCACTGGGACGGCCAAACGAGGCCCTGGCTCGCCACCCTGCCCGAGGACGGCGAGACGCTGGCCGCATGGCTGCTGCCGACCATCGCGAGCTGCACGACCGATGAGATTCGCGGCTCGGCCTCGCCGCTGACCACGCTCGTCGAACTCGGCGGGCCGGCCGCCGAGGCCATCCATCTGGCCCTGGCCTACGGGTTGGGAGCCCGGCACACGGAGGACCGACTGTCGGCGGTGGACGCCCTGTTGACACTCGCGGCCCAGCGCCGGCTGGACGCGGCGTTGCTCGGGAAGGAGCTGGTGATCCTTCTCGAACACGAACTGCTGAAGCCCAGCCGGCTCGCGGACTCCGCCCGTACGGCTGCCGCCACCGGCGCGTATCGGACGGTGCTCTCGGTGTTGACGGTGGCGCTGCCGGGGCTGCTGGCACGCGGAAAGAGGCCTCACGGGCTGAACGACCTGCTCTCCGTGACCGCCGAGTGTGCCGAGCACTGCGGTGCGCTCGGGGCCGATCCGATACCCGGGCTCGCCGAGACGGCGGCGCTCGGCGGCTCCTCGCAACTGGTACGTCAGGCGGTGCGGCTGAAGACGGCCTGGGAACGCAGTGCGGTAGTGATCGGCGATCAGCCATGACATGACCACCCAGGACACACGGGCGAAACCTGCGGCAGCCCGCTTCGGACCTTCGGACACCACCCGGCTGGAGTCGCGGATACCGTGCGGCCCCGGTCGGGGACTGCGGACGCCACCCGGCCGGACTCGTGGGTTCCGTACAGCGACCCCCCAGTTCCGCGCAGCATCCAACGGTCGAGAGGGCTCACGCTGCTGCTGTGACCGGCAACCAGTCAAGGCGTAAACCGGCCAAACCGATGGATAGGGGACTAGATCCACACTTAACCCATCAGTCACAGAGCGTTCGTGATCAGGCAACACCGCTGAGTCACTGTGAGGACATGACTGATGTGACATCCGCCAAGACTGCCCGCCGCTCCCACCACTGGCGGCGGGACATGATCGAGCTGGCCGCGCTGTTCACCGCGGTCGCGGTGGCCGACGCGATCGCCAACCTGATCGGACACCAGCCGGACGGGCCCTATCTCCTGATCGCCTCGGCTGTGGCCCTGGTCGTGACAGCCGGGTTCCACGCCTGGTGGGCACGTCGCCACGGCCACGCCCCGCCGCCGACCGGCGCCGAGCCCGGCTCCCCCGACGACGACGGTGCGCTCTCGTCCGTCCGCGCCGACGCAGCGGCGGCCGCGCTCGTGACCGTTCCCACCGACGGAGGCCCGGCCCCGGCCCCGTCCTCAGAGGGCACGGTCCTGTGGCGGATGCGCACGACCGTTCGGGACATCCCGGGCAGCCTGGCCGCCCTGTGCCTCGCGCTCGCCCGTCACCGGGTCGACATCCTCACCCTGCAGACTCACCCCCTGGCACAGGGCACGGTCGACGAGTTCCTGCTGCGTGCCCCCGCACCGCTCCAGGCACAGCAGCTGAGCCGGGCCATCTCCGCCGCCGGCGGCGGCTCCACCTGGATCGAGCGGGCCGATGCGCACGACCTGGTGGACGCCCCGACCCGCATCCTGGGTCTCGCCACGCGCACAGCCCTGGACGCCGCTGAACTCCCCCTGGCCCTGCGCCAGTTGCTCGGTCGCTGCACCATCCACTCGCTGCCCGCAGCCTCGGTCACCGGTCGCGCGACCGGTGAGACCGCACCCGTCGAAGGCGTGCTGGAGGACACGGTGATGCGGCTGCGCGACCCGTCCGGCGGCGCCATCACCGTCGAACGGCCCTACCTTCCGTTCACCCCGACCGAGTTCGCCCGGGCCCGGGCCCTCGTGGAGCTCGATGCCCGGCTCGGCCCCCGTGTCCCGCGCGGTGAGCAGGTGCTCACCCTTCCCGAGGGCAACGAGATCACCGTGCGGCGCGCGGACAGCAGCGACCTCGAAGCAGCCCGCGCCATGCACGACCGCTGCTCCGATCAGACACTGCGGCTGCGATACCACGGCCCGGTCCGTGACGCCGACCGCTACCTGGACCACCTGCTGAGCCCCCGCTTCGGCCGCACGCTGGCCGTACAGACGGCGTCGGGTCGGCTGGTCGCCCTCGGCCACCTCCTCTGGGACGGCGACGAGACCGAGGTCGCTCTCCTCGTCGAGGACGAATGGCAGCGGCGCGGCATCGGCTCCGAACTCCTCGGACGCCTGGTGGCGCTCGCCATCGAGGCAGGCTGCGAGAGCGTCTACGCCGTCACGCAGGCGGCCAACACCGGCATGGTCGCGGCCATGCGTGCGCTCTCCCTGCCGCTGGACTACCAGATCGAGGAGGGCACGCTCGTCATCACGGCCCGGCTGGACGCGACTCCGGTTCGTTCCCTGCCCCCGTACGAGCAGGCCGGCCACTGACGCTCCGACGACCGGCCGCCGGCCGGCCGGCCGTCGGATGACCGGCACCGGCAGAACCCGCACCGCGGGAACCGGCACCGAGAAGGCCGGTCTTCTCGCGATCGTCGGCCTCGTGCGAGCTCAGCGCCTGGCACAGATCGGCCCACAGATCCTCGACATCCTCCAGACCGACCGACATCCTCAGGAGCCGGTCCCCGACGCCGGACGCCTGCCGGTCCCCCTCGTCCACGATGCGGTGGCTGATGGAGGCCGGATGCTGGATCAGCGTGTCCACACTGCCGAGACTGACCGCGGGCGTGATCAGCCGTACGGCGGAAATCACCCGGTGCGGGTTCCCGTACACCTCGAACGAGACCATCGCCCCGCCCAGCTCCGGGTAGTGGACCCGGGCAATCCGCGGATCGGCCGTCAGTCTGCGGGAGAGCTCGGCGGCGCTCGCGGAGGCCGCACGCACCCGCACCGGGAGGGTGGCGAGACCACGGAGCAGCAGATATCCCGCCATGGGGTGCAGCACCCCGCCGGTGGCGAAGCGCACCTGCCGCAGGCGGGCTGCGAACTCCTCGTCACAGGCGACGACCCCGCCCATCACATCGCCGTGCCCGCCGAGATACTTGGTGGCACTGTGCAGCACGATCCGTGCGCCGTGCTCGACGGGGCGCTGGAGTACCGGCGTGGCAAAGGTGTTGTCGACGAGCAGCGGCACGGAACCACAGGAGTGCGCGAGCGCGCGGATGTCGACCTCGGCGAGCGTCGGGTTGGCCGGCGTCTCCACCATCACCAGCCCGGTGTCCGGACGGATGGCGTCCGCGATGCCCGCCGGGTCGGTCCAGGTCACTTCGGTGTTCAGCAGTCCGGCGCCGAGGAGATGGTCGCTGCAGCCGTAGAGCGGACGGACGGCCACCACGTGGCGCAACCCCATGCCGGACCGGACCAGCAGGACCGCGGTGAGCGCCGCCATTCCGCTGGCGAACGACACGGCGCTCTCCGCGCCTTCGAGCCGGGCGAGGGCGGTCTCGAAACGGGCCGTCGTCGGGTTGTCCAGGCGCGCGTAGACGGGGGGTCCTTCGAGCCTGGCGCCGGTGGCGGCGAAGGAGTCGATCCGCTCGGCCTCGCCCCTGGAGTCGTATGAGGGGTAGGTGGTGGACAGGTCGATCGGCGGGGCGTGCAGGCCCAGGGCCGCGAGATCGTCGCGGCCCGCGTGCACGGCTTCGGTGGCCAGTGCCCTGGAGCGGGTCGTCGCAGGGAACGCCATCGAGGGTTCGGTGTCCATGACACCACTCTGAACAATGGCCGGATCTGGTGGCGAACGTCCCGTGCTACGTTCGGCAGATGGCGGATTCTGTCGTCCTCGACCCGGTGGACCTGCATATTCTGCGACTGTTGCAGAACGATGCCCGGACCACCTACCGCGAGCTGGCCGCCGAGGTCGGGGTCGCGCCGTCGACCTGTCTGGACCGGGTGACCAGGCTGCGCCGCTCGGGCGTCATCCTCGGCCACCAACTGCGCCTGGATCCCGCGAAGCTCGGTCGCGGCCTGGAGGCGCTCCTGTCCGTCCAGGTCCGTCCGCACCGCAGGGAGCTCATCGGCCCGTTCGTCGAGCGCATCAGGACGCTGCCCGAGTCCCGAGCGCTGTTCCATCTGACCGGCCCCGACGACTACCTCGTCCATGTCGCGGTCGCCGACACCGCGGATCTGCAACGCCTGGTGCTGGACGAATTCACCTCACGCCGCGAAGTGGCCAGGGTCGAGACGCGGCTGATATTCCAGCAGTGGGAGTGCGGGCCCTTGCTGCCGCCTGCCGAAGAATCGGGCGGGAGAGTCCTCTGAGACCGAATGATGGTGACGCGGAGGCCCCTGCCGTACGAGGATGTCCGCATGTCAGACAATGCCAGCAGCGCGCTGCCCCGTCAGGTCGCCGACACCTACGTCGACGCATTCATCGAACTCGACCCGATCGCCGGCACCTATCTGGGTGTCGCGGAGAGCTCGCGCCGCCTTCCCGATTTCTCCCCGGCGGGGCAGGAAGCCCGTGCCGAGCTCGCCCGTACCACCCTGACGAAGCTCGACGCCGCCGAGCAGCTGCCCGGCGCGGACAGCGACGTCGAGCGCCGCTGCGGCCGACTGCTGCGCGAGCGGCTCCTGGCGGAACTCGCCGTTCATGATGCCGACGAGGGGCTTCGCACGGTCTCCAACCTCTCCTCCCCGGCGCACAGCCTCCGTGAGGTGTTCACGGTGACGCCGACCGAGACCGACGAGGACTGGGCGGCGGTCGCGGAGCGACTGCGTGCGGTACCCGCAGCTCTGGAGGGCTACCGCGAGTCGCTCGCGCTCGGCCTGGAGCGCAAGCTGTACGGCGGCCCGCGCGCCACCGCCACCTTCATCGACCAGCTCGGCGAATGGGCCGGCGAGGACGGTACTGCGTTCTTCGAGGACTTCACGGCCACCGGCCCCGCGTCCTTGCGCACCGATCTGGACGACGGCGCCCGCCGTGCCACCGAGTCGATCGTGACACTGCGCGACTGGATGCGCGATGTCTACGCCCCTGAGGTCCAGGACGCGCCGGACACCGTCGGTCGTGAGCGGTACGCGCGCTGGTCGCGCTATTTCAACGGCACCGACCTGGATCTCGACGAGGCGTACGCGTACGGCTGGTCCGAGTACCACCGGCTTCTCGGCGAGATGAAGTCCGAGGCCGAGAAGGTCCTGCCGGGAGCCGGTCCCTGGGAGGCGCTGGCCCACCTCGATGAGCACGGCACGCACATCGAGGGGGTCGACGAGGTCCAGGCCTGGTTGCAGGGTCTGATGGACGAGGCGATCGACGCCCTCGACGGTACGCATTTCGAACTCGCCGAACGGGTGCGGAAGGTGGAATCCCGCATCGCCCCGCCCGGCGGCGCCGCTGCCCCGTACTACACGGGCCCGTCCGAGGACTTCTCGCGCCCCGGCCGCACCTGGCTGCCCACCATGGGCGAGACCCGCTTCCCGGTGTACGACCTGGTCTCCACCTGGTACCACGAGGGTGTGCCGGGCCACCACCTGCAGATCGCGCAGTGGACGCACGTCGCCGACAGCCTCTCCCGCTACCAGGCGTCGATCGGCATGGTGAGCGCCAATGCCGAGGGCTGGGCCCTGTACGCGGAGCGGCTCATGGACGAGCTGGGCTTCCTGCCCGACGCCGAGCGGCGACTCGGCTATCTGGACGCGCAGATGATGCGGGCCTGCCGGGTGATCGTGGACATCGGTATGCACGCGGAGATGGAGATCCCGGCGGACTCCCCGTTCCACCCCGGCGAGCGGTGGACCCCCGAGCTGGCCCAGGAGTTCTTCGGCAACCACAGCGGCCGTCCGGCCGACTTCGTGGAGAGCGAGCTCACCCGCTACCTCTCGATGCCCGGCCAGGCCATCGGCTACAAACTGGGCGAACGTGCCTGGCTGCTCGGCCGGGAGAACGCCCGCAAGGCGCACGGCGACGCCTTCGACCCCAAGGCCTGGCACATGGCCGCCCTCTCGCAGGGGCCGCTCGGACTCGACGATCTGGTGGATGAGCTGTCCAAGCTCTGAGTCGCTTCTCGCCCCCCTCTCCTCCTGTCCCGCTTCAGGCCGTTCCCGCATGCGGAACCGCGTTCACAACCGCGCGTGGAACACCTCGGCGGGAGCGGCAGGAGGAAGGGGTGTTCGTCCGACCGCGCCGGTCAGCAACCGCACGCCCGGTCGCTGACCGGCGCGGTGAGCGGGTCGGTGCCGGGCCGCTCGCGCCCTTCCCCGGTCTCGAAATCGAAGCCCTCGCGTACCCAGTACTCGAAGCCGCCGAGCATCTCCTTGACCCGGTAGCCGATGTCCGCGAGGGCCAGGGCTGCGCGCGCGGCGCCGTTGCAGGCAGGGCCCCAGCAGTACGTGACGACGGGGACGGAGGGGTCGAGCAGGCTTCGGGCGTGCTCGGGGATGAGGGCGGTCGGCAGGTGGATCGCCCCGGGAACACGTCCTTGCTCCCAGGATGCGGTCGAGCGCGAGTCGAGGAGTACGAAGCCGGGGTCGTCGTCGGCGGCGAGCGCGGCGGCGACGTCCGAGACGTCGGTGTGGAAGGCGAGCGAGGCGCCGAAGTGGGCGGCAGCCGCGGCCGGGGAGGCCGGCGGAACGCGGAGGACGGGGTTGGTCGTGGTGGTGACGGGCTGCGATGTCATGCCAGAGAATCTATGACCGGGCTCCAGGACCGGGAAGGCGAGATCCCCGGCACGCATCTTGACCTGCCGGTGATTTCACTGTTCTCTCGCAAGATGACCGACTATTCCCCGGACGCCACGGACTGGCGCATCCTCGAAGTCCTGCAACGCGAAGGGCGTGCGACGTTCGCGGAGCTGGCGCGGGCGGTGGCGATGTCCCCGAGCGCCGTGACCGAGCGGGTGCGCAGGCTGGAGGAGGCCGGCGTGATCACCGGGTACGCCGCGGTGGTCGACCCGGAGCGGCTCGGACTGCCGATTCTCGCACTCGTCCGGCTGCGCTATCCGAACGGCAATTACAAGCCGTTCCACGATCTGCTCGCCACGACCCCCGAGGTCGTGGAGGCCCATCATGTGACCGGCGACGACTGCTTCGTACTGAAGGTCACCGCCCGCTCGATGCGACATCTGGAGGAGATCGCGGGGCGGATCGGCGCCCTCGGCTCCGTGACCACGAGCGTCGTCTACTCCTCGCCGCTCCCCCGGCGCGCCGTCAGCCGCTGATCTCGCCGGCGGTCAGGTGCCGCACCGCCGATCCGTGCCGCTGCTTCACCACTTCGAGCTGTGCGGGGATGCGGCGGCGCAGGTCGGCGACATGGCTGACGATGCCGACGCTGCGGTCCCGTTCGCGCAACGAGTCCAGTACGTCGAGGACTTCGTCGAGGGTCTGGTCGTCCAGGCTGCCGAAGCCCTCGTCGATGAAGAGGGTGTCCAGCCGTACGCCGCCCGCCTCGTCGGTGACGACATCGGCGAGGCCGAGCGCGAGGGCGAGCGAGGCGAAGAACGTCTCGCCGCCCGAGAGCGTCGCCGTGTCGCGCTCGCGGCCGGTCCACGCGTCGACGACGTGCAGGCCGAGACCCGACCTGCGGCCTCCGGTGCGGGCATCGGAGTGGACCAGCGTGTAGCGGCCGGACGACATGCGTCGGAGCCGGGCGGTGGCGGCGGCGGCGACCTGTTCGAGCCGGGCGGCGAGCACGTACGACTCCAGCCGCATCTTCCGCTCGTTGTCCGCGGAGGTGCCGGCGGTCAGCCCGGCCAGCCGCGCCACCCGGTCGTACTCCTCGCGCAGCGGCCCGAGCCTGCGCACCTCGTTCGCGACGCTGCGCGACAGCCGGTCCAGTTCGGCGCAGCGCTCCCGTGCGGCGGCCAGTGCCGCGGAAGCGTCCCGCAGCCGCCGCTCCGCCGTGTCGTGCGCGGCCTGAGCGACATCCACCGCGGCCCGCGGGCCTTCGGCGGCTGCCCGGGTCGCGGGCTCGGCGAGACGGTCGGCGACGGCGGCCGCCTCGGACTGCCACGCGTCGACGAGACGCTGGAGTTCGTGCTGTCCGGCGTCCGTGAGAAGGGCCTCGGCAGCGGCCTTTGGGGTGTCGAACCCGGCCCGGAACGCGGCCTCGGCGAGTCGGCCGTCGGCCTCTTTGCGGCGCAGTGCGGCGGTCTCCTCCCCGCGTACCGCCTCGGCGGCAGCGGCGAGCAGTCCGACCCGGCGCTCCAGCAGCTCTGCGTGGTCGGCAACGCTGCGGGACTCACCGCGGGCGGTCGCCAGATCCGCTTCCAGCACGGCCTGTTCACGGTCCAGTCCCTCCCTCAGCGAGGTACGGGCCGCGGCGCGGCGCTCGGCCAGCTGCCGGCTTTCGAGGCGCTTGGCCTGTTCCCGCTCGGCGGCTGCGAGGGCCTCCCGTGCCGCGTGCATACCGGCCGCGGTCCGGTGCGCCTCGGCATGCAGGCGCGTCAACCGGTCGACGAGAGCGCCGAGTTCGACGACGGTGGGATCGGTGACGGCAGGGTCGGTGAGAGCGGGGTCGGTGGCCGCGTCGCGACGGGCACGACGCCCGAGGTCGGCCGTATCGGCGCCGGCCGCCTCGGCCCCGACCGCCGGCTGCGGCACGGCCGACCCGGCGGCGACCACCCCGGCCACGCCTGACTCGGCGGCGTCCGCGCCGTCCCTCGGGTGCGGCACACCCGACCGTGCGGCAGCGCGCGCCGCCGCGTGCTTCTCGCGTACGGCCCCGAGCTCCCGCTCCGCCTCGGTGCGAACTTCCTCGGCCCGCCGGTACGCGCCGAGCGCCCGCTCCTCGGTGGCCCGGTCGACATGCCCGTCCGCCGCGCGTGCGGGGTGAGGGTGCTGGGCCGAGCCGCACACCGTGCAGCCCTCGCCGTCCACCAGCTCCGCAGCCAGCTCCGCGGCGATGTCGCGCAGGCGTCGTTCGCGCAGCTCCAGCCACGACTCGTGGGCGCCGGAGGCCAGCTCACGGGTCTCGGCCAGCCGCTCGGCGGCTGCCGACGCCCGGTCGGCCAGCGCGTCGCGGTGTCCGGCGGCTTCCAGCCGTGCGCGAGCCGGTTCCAGCCGGCCGGCGAGCTGTTCGGCGCGGGTGGCGGCCTCCTGCGCCTCCTCGATGCGTGCCCGCAGGTCGTGGCGTGCCGACTCCCAGCCGGCCAGCCAGTCCTTCGCGTCCTGGAGGAGTTCGTCGTCGGCCCGTGCCTGGCTCTCCAGTGCGGCCCGCTCGGCATCGATCTCCGCGCTGCGCCGCTCGGCCCGCTTCGCGGCGTCGAGCCCGCCGAGCTCCTGCCGCAGCCTTCGTTCCTGTTCCGCGAGTTGTTCGGCACCGGCGTCGGCCAGGCTGCCGGGCAGCCGCGTGCGGGCCCGGTCACAGACCTCGCGCGCCGCGCCGTAGTCGCGCTCGGCCTCGGCGCGCAGCTCCAGGGCGGGGGCGACCAGGTCCGCCTTTCGTGCCCGCGCGAGCCGTGCGTGGTGTCGGTCGTGGTCGGGCCGGGCGGCCTCGATCGCGAGGGCACGGCGCCGCGTCTCCTCGTCACGCTGCTGGAGTCTGGCGCGTTCGCGCTCGTCGTCGAGGGCCAGACGTGCGGCCGACTGCCGGCTCTCGGCCACGGCCAGTACGGACTCTGCGATCCCGAGTCGTTCCCTGGCGCTGCTGCGGGCCGTCGCGGCCCACTCCAGCACACTGTCGGCGAGGCCCGGTTCGCCGGGCTGGATCTCGGGCAGCGACGATTCACGCCCGGCCGGTCCGGCAGCTTGGGCGATGCGCTGGGCGAACGCGAGGACGCGTTCGTCCCCTGACCGGACCTGGGTCTCGGCCGCGCGGCGCAACTCGGCCAGGCGCTCCTCGACGGCGGCGAACCTGCGGGTGTCGAAGAGCCGGCCGAGCAGTTTGCCGCGTGCCTCGGCATCGGCGCGCAGGAACCGGGCGAAGTCGCCCTGCGGCAGGAGCACCACCTGACAGAACTGGTCCCGGCTCATGCCGATGAGCTGGGTGAGCTCCTCACCGATCTCCTGGTGCGAGCGGCTCAGCGGCTGCCAGCCGCCTTCGGTGTCGTACTCCCGCAGCAGGCTCTGGGCCTTCTCCGTGGTGAAGCCGTTGCCCTTCTTCTTGGGGCGGGGCTGAACAGGGCGCCGGGTGACTTCGAGGCGCCGGCCGCCGACGGTCAGTTCCAGTGTGACCTCGGTGGGAAGGTCCGCGGGAGCGTGGTCGCTGCGCAGCGACGTGCCGGGGCTCTGGCGGGCGCCGGGCACCGTGCCGTACAGGCCGTAGCAGACAGCGTCGAGGACGGACGTCTTCCCGGCGCCGGTCGGCCCGTGCAGCAGGAAGAGCCCCGCCGAGGAGAGTGCGTCGAAGTCGATGTCCTGGGTGGCTCCGAACGGCCCGAAGGCGGTCAGGCCGAGCCTGTGGAGTCTCAACGGTTCACCTCGCGGACGCTGTCGTCCACCCGCACGTGGTCGAAGGCACCACGCAGCACCCCTCGCTCCTGCTCATCGGTTCCCGACCCGCCCCGCACATGTGCCACGAAGTCCTCCGCGATCTGCTGGTCGTCGCGCCCCACGAGGCGCTGTGCGTACGAGGCGAGCGGGCTGTCGGGGGCCCGGTCGGGTTCGAATGCGAGGCTGAGTGTGTGCGGGAACCTCTCGACGAGGCGGGCCATGGGTTCGGCCGGACGCGCCGGGTCGGTGAGGGTGGCCTCCACCCAGGATTCCCGGTGCCGCTCCAGCGCGGCGTCGTCGAGGAGGGCGTCGAGGCGGCCGCGGAGCCTGGCGAGCGGGCGGGGCGCCGGACAGTCGACGCGCTCGGCGGCGATCGCTCCCGAGGCGTCGAGGTCGATCAGCCACATCGTCTTGCGGTGGGCGGCCTCGGAGAAGGAGTACGCCAGCGGTGAGCCCGAGTAGCGGACCCGGTCGGTGACGGTCTGGCAGCCGTGCAGATGCCCGAGTGCCACGTAGTCGACGCCGTCGAACACTCCGGCGGGCACGGCGGCCACTCCGCCGACGGTGATGTCGCGCTCGCTGTCGCTGGGCTCGCCGCCCGCGACGAACGCGTGCGCGAGCACCACGGACCGGGTGGTCGGCGGGCGGCTCGCCAGGTCGGCGCGCACCCGGTCCATGGCCGCACCCAGCACCGCCTCGTGTCCGGCACGCGGTGCCTTGAGGACGTCCTTGGTCAGGGCCGGTTCCAGGTAGGGCAGCCCGTAGAAAGCCACGTCGCCGTGGACGTCGCGCAGAACGACGGGGGCGGCGCAGTGGGCGGGGTCGGTACGCAGGTGGATTCCGGCTCGTTCGATCAGGCCCGCGCCCACGCCGAGCCTGCGTGCCGAGTCGTGGTTCCCGGAGATCATCACGGTGGGCACACCGGCGGCGGCGAGCCGGTGCAGTGCGTCGTCGAAGAGTTCGACCGCGGACAGCGGCGGGACGGCTCTGTCGTACACATCACCCGCGACGAGGACCACGTCCACCTCACGCTCACGCACCGTGGCGAGCAGATGGTCGAGGTATGCGGCCTGGGCTTCGAGCAGGGAGACCCGGTGGAACGACCGCCCCAGGTGCCAGTCCGATGTGTGCAGCATTCTCAAGAGCCGGCTCCGACCTGCATCGTTCGCTTCCTCCGCCGCGGGGCCCGAGTCTGCCGCCGCACCGTGGCCCAGCGGGCCGGCGCGCGTTCCCGTCGTCCGCACCGGCCACGGGGACACCGGTGAGGCCCTGTTTCCTCACCGCTCACAGTCTCCCATCACCGCCGACCGCTGCCGGGGCCTTCGGCCGAGAAGATCGACCCTCGCGTCCGCGGTGGGCCGGTCCGCCTGCCGGTACGCATCCCGGGCTCCGGTCAGACGTCCCCGTACGCCTCGCCGCCCAGTTCCAGCCGGGCCTCGCCCGCTGTCGCGTCGGCCAGCCAGCCGCGGAACGACTCGACATCGGCGTCCGGCAGCCCGATCTCGATGACGACGGCCTCCGCGTAGCGGACCTCGCGGACACCGCGCCCGGTGGCCCGGAGATCGTTCTCCAGCTTGCCCGCACGCTGGTGGCCGACGGTGATCGTGGCGAGGCGGAACCGCTGCCGGGTGATGGTGCCGAGTTCGTCGAGGGCCTCCCCGACCACTCCCCCGTACGCCCGGATCAGTCCCCCGGCGCCGAGCTTCACACCGCCGTAGTAGCGGGTGACGACGGCGACGACGTATCTCATCTCACGGCGCGTCAGCATCTGCAGCATGGGGACACCCGCGGTGCCGCCGGGCTCGCCGTCGTCACTGGCCTTCTGTACCGAGGCGTCTGCGCCGATCACGTAGGCGAAGCAGTTGTGGGTGGCGGTCGGATGTTCCCTGCGGATGCGTGCGACGAAGTCCTGCGCCTCCTGCTCGGTCGCGGCGGGGGCGAGCGCGCAGATGAAGCGCGACCGGTTGATCTCGGTCTCGTGCACGCCCGCTCGGGCGACTGTCCGGTACTGCTCCTGCATCCGGCCAGCCTATGCCCCGGCCGGGAATGGTCCGGGGCCGCCGTCCGTTGTCCCGATCATGTACGCAGACGCAGAGACGATCCGCAGGATTCTCCGGGACACGGGTGAGACCTGGGCGGTGGTGGGGCTGTCCAACAACCGGTCGCGCGCCGCCTACGGTGTCGCCGAGGTGCTTCAGCGCCATGGCAAGCGCGTGGTGCCGGTGCACCCGAAGGCGGAGCGGGTCCACGGCGAGGACGGGTACGCCTCACTGACCGACATCCCCTTCCCGGTCGACGTGGTGGACGTCTTCGTCAACAGCGAACAGGCGGGCGCGGTGGCCGACGACGCGGTGGCGGCGGGCGCGAAGGCGGTCTGGTTCCAGCTCGGCGTGGTCGACACCGAGGCGTACCACCGCACCAGAGCGGCCGGCCTCGACATGGTCATGGACCGCTGCCCCGCGATCGAGCTCAATTCCGTGGGTTAGCTCACGCGAAAAGCCCCTGTCCTCCGGCGTACGGCGCGGAGGACGGGGCGGGGCCGACAGGCACGGCACGCCTGTCTCTCGGCCGAATGTGCGTGGTGTCACACGCGGCGTCCGGCTGGGAGAATGGGCGGCTGTGACTACTACGACTGCGCCGACGGTACTTCACAGCCGAACGGGTCTGGCCGGCCAGCTGTCCGAGTTGGGCGTGGAGCTCGGCGGCGTTCTCCTGGTGCATGCGTCGATGCGGGCCGTGGGACCGGTGAGCGGCGGGGTGCGGGCGGTGGTCGCCGCGGTTCGCGATGCCCTCGGCGCGCACGGCACGCTCGTCGTCCCGGCCTTCACCTCGGAGAACTCCGACACCTCCCGGCACTACCTCGACCGGGTACGCGGTCTCGGCGACCGGGCCCGGGAGGCGGTGCGGGCGAGCATGCCGCCGTTCGACCCGGCGACGTCGGCCGCGCCGTCGATGGGCCGCCTCGCGGAGTCCGTGCGGCTCGCCGAGGGGTCGGTGCGCAGCGGTCACCCCCAGACGTCCTTCGCCGCACTCGGGCCCCGGGCCCGGAAGCTGGTGGCGCATCACCTCCCCGACTGCCACCTCGGCGAGGACTCCCCACTGGCCCGCCTCTACGATCTGCGGGCCCAAGTCCTGATGCTTGGCACTGGTTTCGACACCTGCACCGCGTTCCATCTCGGCGAGTACCGCGTGCCCTCCCCGCCTCGTCGCAGCTATCGCTGCGTGGTGGCGGCCGGGGGCCGGCGCCGGTGGTGGGAGTACGAGGACGTCGCCCTGGACGACAGCGATTTCGCCGTGCTCGGGGCGGAGTTCGCCGGCCCGGACAACGGCGCGGCAGTACGCACCGGCCCGGTGGGTTCGTCGACGAGTCGGCTCTTCCGCTTCACCGACGCCGTCGACTTCGCGGTCCGTCGGCTTCCGTCGCTGCGGAAGGAGCGGGGATAGCCGCACGTCGCCCCCAACCGCCGCTGGGCAGAGGGCCGGTGCGCGAAAGGATCCGGGTCAGGCGGGGACGCCGAGCCCCTCCACGACCACCGCACCCGGCAGCGCCGCCAGGGCCTTGCCCGGGACGATCAGCTTGCCCCGCCGGCTTCCGCTGCCGATCAGCACCCATTCCTCGTCGACGACAGAGGGATCGATCAACAGCGGCCACGCGGCGGGGAGTCCGACCGGGGTGATTCCGCCGTACTCCATGCCGGTCTCCCCCACCGCGGTGTCCATCGGGGCGAAGGACGCCTTGCGGGCACCCAGGTACTTGCGGACGGCACCGTTCACATCGACGCGGGAGCGGGAGAGGACGAGGCAGGCCGCCAGCGTCACCTCACCACCGCGCTTGCCCGCCACGACGACGCAGTTGGCCGACCGGTCGAGCAGGTCCGCGCCGTGGTGCTCGGCGAAGACAGCCGTGTCGGCGATGGCCGGGTCGGTGTCGACATGGATGATCTGAGCGGCCTCGACACCACCCCAGCCTTCCGTGACCGCTGCGGCGACGGGTCCGGTGAGAAGCCCGAGGCGGTCGATCGCGGGTGAGGCGTTGTCGAAGGAACCGATGGGTGCGCGCATGCGGGAACGCTAACAGCGTCGGTGGGACGGTCGTCCGCCCGTCTCACCGCACGGGCGGGATGGAGACCGCCATGGTGATCTCGGCCGGTTCCGATCCGTCGTTGCGGTAGGCGTGCGGGTGGTGTGCCTCGAAGGAGGCGGACCCTCCCGCAGCCACGCGGTACGGGGTTCCGTCGACGACGAGGGTGAGCTCGCCCGCGGTGACGTGGAGCAGTTCGACGGTGCCCTCGGGATGCGGGTCGGAGGAGCTGCTGTCGCCCGGCATCAGGCGCCAGGACCAGAGTTCGAGCGGTCCCCTGGCTTCCGTGCCGACGAGCAGCATGGTGGAGCTGCCCGCTTCCGTGGACCACAGGCGGACCGCCTGGCTCGCGGGTACCAGCCGGACCGGTGAGCCCTGCTCGAAGTCGAGCAGTGTGGTGATGCTGACACCCAGCGCGTCGGCGAGCTTGACCGTGGTGCCGACGCTCGGGTTGGTGCGGGCCTGCTCGATCTGGATGATCATGCCGCGGCTGACCCCGGCACGGGCGGCGAGTGCGTCCAGAGTGAAGCCGCGTTCCCCCCGCCAGCGCTTGAGATTGCGCGCGAGCGACTGGGTGAGCTGATCGAGGTCAGACACGTTCCGTCCAAGATTCTGGATGCCGGGGTCAAAAATACCGCACAGCGATGTGGTGCCCCCAACCGTCCCTCGCACTGTACTGCGGGCGTACGAGGACAGCGCTGTTCGGCTCGTCGGCGAAGATCATCGCGGGGGAGACGGCCGGCGCGCGCCCTGGCGCCGCCCCGCTCAGGCGGCCGTCCTCCTCAGTCGCCGGGCGTATCCGGTGTCTCGGCCGGTTCCGCCAGGGCCAGCAGCTGCTCGGGCGTGACACCGGAGGGGATCGGCACGGGGGCGGGCGTACGCAGCGGCGGCTGCCAGCCCTTCTCCGGATCCCAGCTGCGTACGACACGGGCGGGAGCGCCGGCCACCACCGCGTGGTCGGGTACCTCGCCCCGCACCACCGCTCCCGCCGCGACCACCACGTTGCGCCCGAGCACGGCCCCGGGCAGGATCACGGCTCCGGTGCCGATCCAGCAGCCCGGCCCGATGGCGACCGGCTCCATGCGGGGCCACTGCCTGCCGATCGGCTCGTGCGGGTCGTCGTAGCTGTGGTTCGTGGACGTGATGTAGACGTACGGTCCGCAGTAGGTGTCCGAGCCGATGGCGACCTTGGTGTCGGCGACGACGTGGCTGCCGCGGCCGAGCACCACCCCGTCCCCCAGCGTCAGGATCGGCTCGGATCCGAGGTCCAGGTCGGGCATGAGCCCGGCCGTCAGCGTGACTTGTTCACCGATCACGCAGTGCGCTCCGAGTTCGATCCACGGCTCGCCGAAGACCGTGCCCTGCGGGAACGCCAGCCGGGTGCCCGTGCCGATCCGGCCGAAGCGCAGCCGCCCGGGGTGCTCCGCGGTGACCGCGCCCGTCTCCTGCACCCAGCGCCAGCCGCGGTGCACGGCCCGGGAGAGGGCGCGCCGCCGCCAGGCGGCGAGGGAAGAGAACGTGTTCCTGTTCTTGGGCACGGGCACACGGTAGTCGGCGGCGCGTCGCCGGATCACCGCGGCAACCTGTGATGTTCACCCCACTCGACCGGGCCCCGCCGCCCGTCGCATACCGTTCCTCGGGCGCGACGGGAGAGCGGCGACCGGGCTGCCGCGACGGGACGACCGCGCACACACAGCATCTCGGCACGGAGGAACGCGATGGCAGAGCAGGCGTTGATCACGGGAATGGGCGGCAAGGTGCCGGTCATCGACGCGGATGCCTTCACCGCGCCGACATCGGTCGTGATCGGTGAGGTCACCATGGCCGCGGGGTCGAGCGCGTGGTACCACGCCGTGCTTCGGGCCGACTGCGGCCCCATCGTCATCGGCGCCGACAGCAACATCCAGGACAACTGCAGCGTCCATGTCGATCCCGGGTTCCCCGTCACGGTCGGTGAGCGCGTCTCGGTCGGGCACAACGCCGTACTCCATGGCTGCACCATCGAGGACGACGTGCTGGTCGGCATGGGGTCCACCGTTCTCAACGGAGCCCGCATCGGCGCCGGTTCGCTGATCGCGGCGCAGGCGCTGGTCCCGCAGGGAATGCAGGTGCCTCCGGGCTCGCTCGTCGCGGGTGTCCCCGCCAGGGTCAAGCGGCAGCTGACCGAGGAGGAGTTGGAAGGCATCCGGTTCAACGCGGTGGGCTATGTGGAGCTCGCCAGAGCCCACCGTCAGGCACACCAGAGCTGAACGGAACGCGGCGGGGCCGAAGGGCGTGGTGGGCGACGGCGCAAGGTGCCCTGCCCCCACCGTCCGGGTCAGTCCGCGGCCGGTACGGTTCCCGCCTCCGGCGCGGAGGCCATCGCTCCCTGTGCCGCGGCCTTCTTGGCCCGGTTCTTCAGCACCAGCATCGAGGCCACGCCGATCAGCACCGCGATCACCAGGCCGAGGTAGGAGAACCGCTTGAGCCATGCCTCGGCGACGACACCCACCGAGTAGACCACGGCCGTGGTGCCGCCGGCCCAGACGATGCCGCCGAGCACGTTGGCGATGAGGAATTTCCAGTACGGCATGTGCAGGACGCCGGCCAGCGGCCCGGCGAAGATCCGGAGCAGGGCGACGAAGCGGCCGAAGAACACCGCCCACATGCCCCACTTCTGGAACGACCTCTCCGCCAGGCCGATCTGGCTCTCGCCGAAGTGCTTGGGGAACTTCCCGCCGAGCCAGGCCAGAAGCGGACGTCCGCCCTTGCGGCCGATGGCGTATCCGATCGAGTCACCGATGACCGCGCCCGCCGAGGCGCAGGCCCCGAGGATCCAGGGATTGATGCCGTCGTGTCCCGCGGCCATCAGCGCGGCACTGACCAGGACGATCTCGCCCGGCAGCGGAATTCCGAGGCTCTCCAGCCCGATGACGACGCCCACCAGGACGTACACGCTGACCGCGGGCACGGTCTCAAGCCACTCCTGGATGTGCAACGCCGGTTCCTTCCGTACTGATCCCGTTGCCCGCCGGTCAACTCCGCGGCGCACGGCGGGAATGCTACCTGCCCCGCCATGGGCCCGACCAGCGCGAAGGGGCGCCACGCCCCTCGTCGGGGTACGCGGCGCCCCTGCGGGCCGGCTCCGGGATCAGGCGTTCGGACGCAGCGTCCAGACGACCGTCATCTCACCCGTCACCGCACCGTCCGCACGCCGGATCTCGACGGCCACGGGAAACTCGGGCCGCTCGCCCCGGTCGAGTTCGGCGACGACATCGGCCACCGGGCGGCCGAGGGTCGCCGTCGCGACGACATCCCCCATGGCCAGCTTCTTGTAACCGATCTCGGCCTTCACCGCGAGTGGTACGGCACGCGACAACTGGTCGCCGAAAGCGGCGATGACGATCGCACCGCTCGCCGACTCCGCGAGCGTGAACATCGCACCTGCGTGGGGTCCACCGATGTGGTTGTGGTAGTCGGCCTGGTCCGGCAGACGGACCACCGCGCGCTCGGCGGTGGTCTCCAGGAACTCAAGATTGAGGGTCCGGGTCATCGGAACCGTCGCGGTGAGCATCTCACCGGCGGTCATCTGTTCAGCACTCATGACCGGATGTTACTCATGAGTAGAACGAGTTGGCCATCCCAGGAACCCCGTTACCCCGTGGACCGCCCGCGTCCTTCACCGTCCGCTCACGGGGGCGGCCGTGCGGACCGGACGCTGCCCCTCTATCGTTACTCGCCATGTGGCCAGGACAGCAGCCGCCCGGGGGCGAGCAGAACCCGCAGGACCAGAGTCAGAACCCGTACCAGCAGCCGGGGTACCAGCAGCCGAATCCCTATCAGCAGCCGGGATACCAGCAGCCGGGATATCCGCAGCAGGAACAACCCGGACAACAGCCGGGACATCCGCAGCAGGGCCAGCAGCCCGGCTACCCGCAGCCGAACCCGTACCAGCAGCCGACCGTGCCGCAGTACGCGGTTCCCGGTCCGCCCGGTGCACCGCAGCCCGGCGGCAACAAGAGGAAGACGACCGCCATCGCGATCGTCGCGGCGACCGCCGTCGTGGTGGCCGCCGTGGTCACTGGCGTCGTCGTACTGAACAAGGACGACAAGAAGGGCAAGGACGTCGCGGACGACAAGAACTCCTCGGCGCCCGCGAAACCGTCCGAGTCCGCGTCCACGTCCGAGGCGAACCCGCGCGGTACCGACGGGGACGCCAAGCCCCTGATCGCGGGCTGGAAGGTCGTCACCAACCCCAAGTGGGGCACCCAGTTCGACGTGCCCGGTGACTGGGAGGTCGGTACCCCCGGCACGTTCTCGTACTTCGAGGACGAGAAGAAGGGCGACGGCTCGCCGCTCATCGGATTCTCCGCCCCGTCGTACTTCCAGAAGAAGTGGTGCGTGGACGACTCCGACAAGGACGGCACCACGGAGGAGTCGAGCCTCGCCAGTGCCGGTACCAGGGGCGCCCAGGGCGCCACCGACGCCGCCAAGAACGCCCACAGCGAGGCCGGCACCTGGGCCTGGGCCGCCTACGCGCAGCACATGCCGGAGAGCACCATCAAGTTCACCGAGGCCAAGCAGTACACCACCAAGTCGGGCCTCACCGGCCAGGTCGTCACGGCCACCGCTCCGAATGTCACGAAGCGGAAGAAGTGCGACAGCGACGGCAAGACGATCGCCTTCACCTTCAAGAACAAGAAGGGCGAGTTCGCGTCCTGGGTGCTGTACGGAGCCGCGGGCGTCAAGGACGAGCTTCCTGACACGACCATCCAGAAGATCCTGAGCACCGTGCGGCTGGCGGACGTCGACTCGTCCTCCTGACCTTCTCCGGCTGCCGCCGGAAAAGAGTTGGCGGTGCGGGGCCCCGACGGCGATAGTCCCCTGGTGACCGACACCTCCGCCCCCGCATCCCCAGTACGCGGCCCCGGCCGCAACTACCGTCTGCTCACCGCCGCCGCGATCATCACGGGCCTCGGCACCCATGGCGCGTTGATCGCGGCGGCGTTCGCCGTTCTGCAGTCGGGAGGCGACGGCGGCGACGTCGGTCTGGTGGCCGCCGCGAGGACCGCGCCGCTGGTCGTCTTCCTGCTGATCGGCGGGGCGATCGCGGACCGGCTGCCGCGGCACCGCGTCATGGTCGCGGCCAACACCCTCAACTGCGTCTCGCAGGCCGGTTTCGCCTGGCTGGTCCTGGCCGGCGATCCGCAGCTGTGGCAGATGATGCTGCTCACCGCGTTGTGCGGGACCGGGCAGGCCTTCTTCAACCCCGCCGCCGAGGGCATGCTGATGTCGAGCGTCGGTCCGGAGCAGGCCAACCGCGCCTTCGCGCTCTTCCGGATGGCCACGCAGGGCGCGACGATCGGCGGTGCGGCGCTCGGCGGTGCCATGATCGCGGCGATGGATCCCGGCTGGGTGCTGGCCGTCGATGCCGCGGCCTTCGCGGTGGCGGGTGCGCTGCGTGCGTTCCTCGACGTCAGCCACATTCCGTCGCGCGCACCGGGAGGCGGTCTGCTCGCCGACCTCCGGGACGGCTGGCAGGAGTTCATCGGACGCCCCTGGCTGTGGAGCATCGTGGCGCAGTTCTCGGTGGTCGTCGCCGCGGTCGGGGCGGCTGAGTCGGTCTACGGGCCGCTGGTCGCCCGGGACGAGCTCGGCGGCGCCCGCCCCTGGGGCTTCGCGCTCGCCGCGTTCGGGGTGGGCACGCTGGGTGGGGCGCTCCTGATGCTGCGCTGGAAACCCCGGCGTCTGCTGCTGGCGGGAACGCTCTGCGTCTTCCCGCTCGCCCTGCCGTCGGCGGGACTCGCGGTGCCGTTGCCGGTCGCCTGGCTCTGCCTGGTGATGTTCGTCAGCGGCGTCGCCATCGAGGTGTTCGGGGTCTCGTGGATGACGGCCATGCATCAGGAGATCCCGGAGGAGAAACTGTCGCGCGTCTCCGCGTACGACTGGTTCGGTTCGGTGGCGATGATGCCGGTCGCCACCGCGGTCGCCGGCCCGGTGGAAGCGCTGGTGGGGCGCGGTGCGGCGCTGTGGGGCTGCGCGGCACTGATCGTGCTGGTCACCGGTGCCGTGCTGTTCGTACCCGAGGTACGCCGCCTGACCCGCGCCACCGCCACCACCGAGGTGGTGGCGGCCCCAGCGCGGACGTCGGACTCAGCCGATGCCGAAAGCTCCGTCGGGCGGCTCGGGTGAGGCGACCGCCTCACCGTCCCTGACCGGCCGGGCGGCGCCGACGAACCGGACCAGCGCGGGCCCCTGCTCGACCCTGGCGGGGAAGGCGTCGGCGGCGCAGCGGCGGGTCAGCGTCGCCGTGTCGACGGGGTTGCGGGACGCGAGGAGGACGACGTTGCCGAAGCGTCGGCCGCGCAGCACCGCCGGTTCGGCGATCAGGACCAGCTCCTCGAAGACGGCCGCGAAGGTGGCGAGTTGGGAACGGAGGAAGTCGAAGGGAGCGCCGTCCGCGAGGTTGGCGGCGTAGATTCCGCCGTCGCGCAGTGCCCGGCGCGCCGCCTGTGCGTACTCGACGGTGGTGAGGTGGGCGGGCACCCGCGAGCCCCCGAAGACATCCGCGATCAGCACGTCGACCGAGCCGGGAGGGGTCTGTTCCAGCCGACTGCGGGCGTCCGTGCCGTGCACGGTGATCCCGCTGTTGTCGGGGACCGGCAGGTGCTGGGCGACCAGGGCGAGGAGCCCGAGGTCGAACTCGGCCACGTCCTGACGGGAACCCGGCCTGGCCGCGGCGACATAGCGGGGCAGGGTGAGCGCCCCACCGCCGAGATGGAGCACGTCCAGCGGTGTGCCCGGTGCCGCGGCGCAGTCCACGACGTGGGCGAGCCGGCGCGCGTACTCGAATTCGAGATGTTCGGGCGCGTCGAGGTCGACGTACGACTGGGGCGCGCCGTCGACGGTGAGCAGCCAGGCCCTGTCGCGGTCCACGTCGGGGAGGAGTCTGGCGGTGCCCTGGTCCACGTTCCGGATGACGGGTATCGACTCGTTCACTCCCCCATTGTGGGGCGCTGGATCAGCTGCTCATGACCGCGGCGACGGCTTCGGTGTGCGCCGCCGACCGGGCGAGCCCGGCACGCGGCAGGGCCGGGACGCCCAGCCTCCCGCCGGTCAAGTCGTGCACGTCGGCGCGTTGGAGTTCCGGTCTCCCAGCCGCCGGCACCGAGGACCAGTGCTGTGGCGTTCCTACCGGCGGTCTCGCTCAGGGCACCGGGTCCGCCTCCCGTGGGGTACGGGGAGGCGGACCCGGTGCGGCATGGCTCAGAGCAGTCCGGTGACCGTGCCGGCGCCGACGGTACGGCCGCCCTCACGGATCGCGAAGCCGAGTCCGGTCTCCAGCGGGACGTCACGGCCCAGTTCGACGGTCAGGTCGACCGTGTCGCCGGGGCGCGCGACCGCCACCGCGCCGAGGTCGACGTCGCCGACGACGTCCGCGGTGCGGATGTAGAACTGCGGTCGGTAACCCGTGGTCACCGGGGTGGACCGGCCTCCCTCACGTGCCGACAGGATGTACACCTGCGCGGTGAAGCGGCGGCTGGGGACGACGCTGCCGGGCGCCGCGACCACGTGACCGCGTCGCACCAGGTCGCGCTCCACGCCGCGCAGCAGCAGGGCCACGTTGTCGCCGGCCTGTGCGGAGTCCATCGGCTTGCCGAAGGTCTCCAGACCGGTGACGACCGTCTCGATGTCCGGGCCGAGCACCGACACGCGGTCACCGACCCGGACGGAGCCGCGCTCGACGGCTCCGGTGACGACGGTGCCCCGGCCGGTGATGGTCAGGACGTTCTCCACCGGCAGCAGGAACGGTGCGTCGGTGTAGCGGACCGGCATGGGTACGTACGTGTCGACGGCGTCCAGCAGTGCCTCGACGGCCGCGGTCCACCGCGGGTCACCCTCCAGGGCCATCAGGCCCGACACCCGTACGACGGGGACGGAGTCACCGCCGTAGCCGTGCGCGGAGAGCAGCTCACGGACCTCCAGCTCGACCAGGTCGGTCAGTTCGGGGTCACCCGCGTCCGCCTTGTTGAGGGCGACGACGATGTGGTCGACACCCACCTGGCGGGCGAGCAGGACGTGCTCGGCGGTCTGCGGCATGATCCCGTCGAGCGCGGAGACGACGAGGATCGCCCCGTCGAGCTGAGCCGCACCGGTGACCATGTTCTTGATGTAGTCGGCGTGTCCGGGCATGTCGACGTGCGCGTAGTGACGGGTGTCGGTCTCGTACTCGACGTGCGCGATGTTGATGGTGATGCCGCGCCGGCTCTCCTCGGGCGCCCGGTCGATCCGGTCGAACGGGACGAACGTGCCGGTTCCGCGGTCGCTGAGGACCTTGGTGATGGCGGCGGTCAGGGTGGTCTTGCCGTGGTCGACGTGGCCCATGGTGCCGATGTTGAGGTGCGGCTTGGTGCGCACGTATGCCGTCTTGGGCATGGCTCATTCCTTGGAATTCGAAGCTGAGAGAGAAGACCCCAGGGCCCCGCCGACCCTCCCCTTGCGGGGTCCGCCGGACTGTCGGGGGAGGGTCAGCTTCGGGCGCCGCCGGTGGGTGCCGCGGCAGCGGTGAACGCTGCCGCTGCGACAACTGCCGTCGCGGTGACGGGGTTCGCGGCAGCCTTCGGCGCGTCCGCGACTGCGGACCGCGCTGCGAGGAAGGGGTACCGGAACATGGGTCCGATCATGGCTGACGGGCGCGGACGCGTCGAATGGTTTTCCGGCGGACACCGCGGGCCGGTCCGGGAGTTGGCGCCCCACTCCGCCGGCCGGGGTCGCGCACCCGCACCGCCGCACCCCGCTCCGGGGGACAACGGGGACGCACGGGGTCAAGGCCGGCCACCTGGCTCGTACGCGCGCATTACGGCGCTCACACACAGGTGTCGGTTAGTCTCCCCGCATGTTCGACCCCGTCCCCACCGCCCGGCCCGCAGGCGGCCTCGCCGTGCGCTGCACGAGGGCGTTGCTCTCGCCCTGGTCCCGGTTCTCGCTGCTCGTGGCCGTACTGCTGGCCGCCGCGGCGGCGATGCTGTTCCTCGAACCCCAGCACATGCTCGCGGCCGGCCGGCTGAGCGGCGGCGCCACCGCGGCGGTGCTGTTCGGTGTCGCGTACGGCGTGTGCACGGTCGCCTTCGCGCCGCGGCCGCTGCTCAATCTCGCCGCCGGTGCGCTCTTCGGAACACAGACGGGGCTGGCCGCCGCGCTGGCGGGCACAGTGCTCGGCGCGGGCATCTCGTTCGGGCTGGGCAGGGTGCTCGGGCAGGACGCGCTCCGTACGCTGTTGCGCGGGCGCTGGCTCACGGCGGCGGACGGTCAGCTGAGCCGGCACGGTTTCCGTTCGATGCTGGCACTGCGGCTGTTCCCGGGTGTGCCCTTCGCAGCGGCCAACTACTTCGCGGCCGTCTCGCGCATGGGGTGTCCGCCGTTCCTGGTCGCGACCGGGCTCGGCTCGATCCCGAACACCGCCGCGTATGTCGTCGCGGGCAGCGAGGCTTCGTCACCGACGTCGCCCGCGTTCCTGGCCGCGATGGGCTTCATCGTGCTGACGGGCGTCGGCGCGGCCGTCGTCGCCTGGGTCAAGCGTCACCGTCTCTCCTCCGAGTGATCCGACGGGCGCGGGAGCGGGTGACGGGCGCGGGAGAGGGAGCGCGTCACGCTGTTCATCTGAGGGCGGTACCCTGCCCGCGACCGACCGAAGATCTCTGGGCCCGGCACGGCCCTGCCCTCATTTGACCGCTATGCGCACGTTGCCGCCGGCCCTGACCGCCGTCGGCCGATGCACGATCACCTCCGGGATGGCCAAAGCCCCATGAGCTGGTTCGAATCGTTCGTCCTGGGCCTCGTTCAGGGACTGACCGAGTTCCTGCCGATCTCCTCCAGTGCGCACCTGCGGCTCACCGCGGCGTTCGCCGGCTGGCACGACCCGGGTGCGGCGTTCACCGCCATCACCCAGATCGGTACGGAGGCGGCCGTCCTCATCTACTTCCGCAAGGACATCGTCCGGATCGTCTCGGCCTGGTTCCGTTCGCTGGTCGACCGGTCGATGCGCGGCGACCACGATGCCCAGATGGGCTGGCTGGTCATCGTCGGCTCCATCCCCATCGGCGTACTCGGGGTGACGTTGAAGGACCAGGTCGAGGGGCCCTTCCGTGATCTCCGCCTGATCGCCACGACCCTGATCGTCATGGGTGTCGTCCTCGGCATCGCCGACCGCCTCGCCGCCCGTGACGAGGCCGACGGCGGCAGACACCGGGCCGCCAGGGAGCGCAAGACGCTCAAGGATCTCGGCGTCAAGGACGGTCTGATCTTCGGCTTCTGCCAGGCGATGGCGCTGGTCCCGGGCGTTTCCCGGTCCGGCGCCACCATCAGCGGCGGCCTGCTGATGGGGTACACACGCGAGGCGGCGGCCCGGTACTCCTTCCTGCTCGCGATCCCGGCGGTGCTCGCCTCGGGGGCATTCGAGCTGAAGGACGCGGGCGAGGGGCACGTGTCATGGGGACCGACGATCTTCGCCACCGTGATCGCCTTCGGCGTGGGTTATGCCGTGATCGCCTGGTTCATGAAGTTCATCACGACCAAGAGCTTCATGCCCTTCGTGATCTACCGGATCATTCTGGGCATCCTGCTCTTGGCCCTGGTCGGCACGGACATCCTGAGCCCGCACGCGGGCGAGTCCGCCGGCTGACCGAGCCGCCGCATCCGGCACCGTCCGGCTCATCCCGTCGGTTCAGCGCCTCGCGCGACGGCGGGCCAGGAGCCCGCCCATGGCCATTCCGATCAGCAGGGTCACGGTCAGCACCGCCCACAGCGGCAGGGTGACCGTGGGGATCCACAGCCGGATATTGACCGATTCGGTGTTCGCGGCGATGAACCAGATCGCGATGGCCGTCAGGACCACGATGCCGATCGTGCGCAGCCGCACGTCCCGGCCCTTGACGGAGAGGGTCGGTGGGGCGTGCGGTGAAGTCATCTTCTGTGCCATGACACCAGTATCGAGCGATTCAGCCGATTAGTCCTGACAGGTCTCATTCATCCAGCTCTGACCGTCCTCATGCACCGATTGGTTTGGGCAGGTCTCACGCACCACTCGGTCCTGACTGGCCTCACGTACCACTCGGTCCTGGCAGGTCTCGTTCGTCGCTTCGGCGGCGCGGGCTCGGTGCGTCCTGCCGCCGCACACCTGCGCCGCGGCGGGACGGGGCAGGGATCAGGGTGTGTCGCCCCGCCAGTCCCACCGGTCGACGTCCCCGTCCCTGGGCCCGTACTCGGCTCGGCCACCCGGGCCGAATCGACCGATCTCGGTGCTCAGCGCCGCTCCCTCGCGCAATGCCGTCCCCGTCCAGCCGGTCACGTCGAGAAGCAGCCCGTCGAGCGGACCGCCCACCAACTCCCGGTAGGAACGGCCCGGCTGGGGTCCGGGGTCGGGATCGTCGTGGTCGGCGCCGTACACCCGGCGCTGCCGCATCAGCTCGTCCATGGGTGCAGGATCGCACCCGGCACTGACATCGATGCTGATACTCAGATCCCGGTGGCTGTGGCTCGGGCACTGACTGACGACTTGCCGGGCTGTCCTCCGACTGTCCCGTCGCCGGGGACCGGACGCCTCATGGCCCGTGCCGCCGCGACGGGGTGTCCCGATGCCGTCCTCGGGCCTCGGCCGGCCGTAGCGTACCTGGCATGCGGCAACACAGTGCGCGTGGCCGGACCCGGCCGCACGGGGCAAAGCGGGGCCTGACCCTCGCGTGCGAGACAGGTTCGGGGCAGGCCCGGCGTTATGGGACAGGTACGGGACTGCCCGGACTTTCCCGGACGGACAGGGCCGAAAGTCCCTGCCGCACGAGGCGCGCGCGTACCAGCCTGGGACATGTACCGCCGGAACCTGGAGGGTAATGATGACCACCACCGAGCTTCCCGTGATCGCGGCCGTCGACGGTTCGTCGCACAGCCGTGAGGCGCTCGACTGGGCCGCCCACGAAGCGGGCCGCCGAAATCTTCCGCTGGTGATCGTGCACGCCCGGACTCCGGACCGGCGCACCGACCCGCGGGCGCAGCAGCGTGGGTCGCGGGAACTGCTCGACCGGTCCGTGCGCCGGGTGTCCGAGATCGCTCCGGATCTGCGCCCGTCGACTCTCGCGCCGGTGGACTTCCCCGCGTCGGCGCTCACCTCGCTGAGCCGTGACGCGTCCTTGGTCGTCGTGGGCTCGCGCGGACTGGGGGGATTCCGGTCCCTGATGCTCGGTTCCAACAGCCTGGCGGTCGCCTCGATGTCCACGTGCCCCGTGGTCGTCGTCCACGGCGGTACGTCCGGCGAGGACGACGGGGCGGCGGAGGCGTTCTCGGACGTCGTCGCGGGCGTGGCCGCCGACGAGAGCAGTGAGGCGGTGCTGGAGTTCGCCTTCGCGACGGCCGCCTCCCGGCCCGGTGCGCGCCTGCGGATCGTGCACGGCTGGACGATGTTCTCCTCGATGGTGTCCGGCGGTCCCGTCTTCGACCGGGACGCGGCGGCGGGAGCGGCCGAGCGGACGCTTGCCGAACTCACCGCCGGATGGCGGGAGAAGTATCCACAGGTCGATGTCGTGCGGGAGCCGGTCGGGGGCTCCGCCGGGCGCGCCCTGGTCACGGCGTCGGCGACCGCGGCACTGACCGTGATCGGACGGCGCAGGGGCGGCGAGTCCCTCGGGCTCGGGCTCTCCCCCGTCGCCCAGACCACGCTCACCCACGCGCTCGGGCCGGTGGCCGTGGTGCCCTGCTGACCGCCGGAGCCGCCCCGTTCCGCGTGCACGCCCCTTGGCCTCGCACGCCGACGGGCGGACACTGGCTCGATGACGCAGCGCGTGGATCTCGCGACCGTGATGGACCGGCTGTCCATCGACGCAGTGATCACCGGCTACGCGAGGGCGGTGGACGACGGCGACTGGGCGGGGTACCGGGCCCTGTTCGCCCCGGACGCCCGCGCCGACTACCGCGGCGCGGGCGGTGTCGAAGGGCCGACGGACGTGGTCGCCCAGTGGCTGGAGGAGACCATGCGGCTCTTCCCCGTGCGCCAGCATCTGATCGTCAACCGCCGGATCGACATCCAGGACCTGGGCGGCTACCCGGGCGACCGGGCCGAGGCACGGGCCGATTACCTGAACCCGATGCGGCTGGAGGTCACGGAGGACGGCGGGAGCGGTTCGGAGGTACGGGCGGCCGCACCGAACTTCGTATCCGGCGGGCGGTACTCCTTCACGCTGTCGCGTGCGGGGAGCGGCTGGCGGATCCGGACCGTGACCGTGCACGAGAAGTGGCGCGGCACGGGGGGATCGGTCGGCCCGGTCTGAACCCCCCGTCGGTGCTTCCGCCGGCCCGCACCGGGGAAGAACTGCGGAACGGGTGATCAGGAGGGACACTGCTGATCAGCGGGGCGAGGAGGCGCGGCATGCGGATTCCGGTCGGCCGGCGCGAGAGGTGGGAGCGGATACTCCGGTCCGGCCGGTGGCGTGGCTGCCTGGCGCTCCTCGCCGGTGCGCTGCCCGCGCTCGCGTTCCCGGAGCCGTCCCTGTGGTGGCTGGCCTACGTGGGTCTGGTGCCGTGGCTGCTGCTGATCCGGTCCGCCGGCACGGGGCGCCGGGCGGCTCTCGACGGCTGGCTGGGCGGGATGGGCTTCCTGCTGGCGGTGCACCACTGGCTGATGCCGAGTCTCCATGTGTTCATCGTGGTCCTGGCGGCACTGCTCGGTCTGCTGTGGGCACCGTGGGGTCTGCTGGTCTTCCGGCTGCTGCGTGGGCGGGTTTCGGCAGCCGCGGCCGGAAGCGCTCTGGTCCTGGTGCCGTGCGGCTGGCTGATGATCGAGCTGGCCCGCTCCTGGGAGGGGCTCGGCGGTCCCTGGGGGCTGCTCGGCGCGAGCCAGTGGGAGGTGGCCCCGGCGCTCCGCGTGGCGTCCGTCGGCGGAACGTGGCTGGTGAGCCTTCTGGTGGTCGCGGTGAACACCGCTGTCGCGCTGCTGTTCGTGACCGCTGCCGCCCGTACGGCGGCCGTCGTCGGCATCGTGGTGTGTGCCGTGGCCGTGACGGCCATGGCGCAGTGGGCGCCGCGTCCCGAGCGGTCGGGGGTGGCCAGGATCGCCGTCGTGCAGCCGGGGGTGATCTCGGGTTCCCACAGCGCCGAGCGTCGGCTCGCCGTCAGTGAGCGGCTCACCGGCTCCCTGGCGGGACGCGATCTCGATCTGGTGGTCTGGGGCGAGAGCAGCGTCGGCGTGGATCTGTCGCGGCACCCGGACGTCACCGCCAGGATCGCGGCCCTCTCGCGCCGGGTGGGTGCGGATGTGCTGGTCAACATGGACGCCCGGCAGACCGGCGATTCGGGCCGCAGGGGGATCTACAAGTCCGCGGTGCTGGTCGGTCCGGACGGCCTGACCGGCGACCGGTACGACAAGATGCGGCTGGTGCCGTTCGGCGAGTACATCCCGGCCCGCTCGGTGCTGGGCTGGGCCACGTCCCTGGGCAAGGCCGCACGCGAGGACCGGCTGCGGGGCACCCGCCCCGTGACGATGCGGCTTCCCGGGGCCGACGGGGGCAAGGGGCTGCGGATCGGACCGCTGATCTGTTTCGAGACCGCGTTCCCCGACATGAGCCGGAGACTGACCCTGGACGGTGCGCAGGTTCTGGTCGCCCAGTCGTCGACCGCGACGTTCCAGCACAGCTGGGCTCCCGAGCAGCATGCCTCGCTCGGAGCGCTGCGGGCTGCCGAGAACGGCCGGCCGATGGTGCATGCGACGCTCACCGGCGTCAGTACCGCGTACGGCCCGTGGGGCGAGCGGATCGGCGCTCCGCTCGGTACGCACACGAGCGGGGCCGCCGTGTTCGACGTACCGCTGGCGTCCGGTACGACGCTCTACACACGGCTGGGCGACTGGCCGGGGCAAGGGGCGGCGGCGGTGCTGGCCGCCTTCTGCGCCGTCGAAGGCGTGCGGTGGTTCAGGCGACGCGACCGGGCCGGAACAGCGGGCTCCGCGGGTACGGCGGCTTCGGCGCCGGCCGTACCCCCGGATTCCGGCGGTCGTTCCGATTCCACCGGCCGCTCCGGGCCGACGTGAGCCTCCGCAGCCGGCGTGAGCCCCCGCCGGGGCTCCGGGAGGACTACCCGGGGCCGTTGACGGAGACGATGCGCCCCTGCGCGTCGACGGTGAGCGCGACCCGCTCGACCTTGTTGGTCACGGCCAGCACCAGCCACACAGGGCCCCAGAGAAAGCAGCTGAACGCCGTCAGGACGGCATGCAGCACATGGTTCACCGGCCTGCCCCGGACCATGACGGCCTGCGTCTCGGAGCGCCATTCCACCCGCCAGCCGCTCGCGATCCGCTGATTGACGGCCCAGTCGAGGATCAGGCCGCGCTGCATCGTGTCGGGTGGTCGCCCGTCGGCCGAGTAGTAGCCGGGCGGCGGCTGGAGTGCTCCCCAGCCCCTGGGCTCGTCGTGGGGCCTCACGAGGTCACCTCCACGGGCCGGCGGTCCATCTCCCCAGCCTGCATCGGGGCGCAGCCCGGCGCATCCCGGGCCCGGGCCGGCGGCGCGGGATGCGCGCTACCCGCAGTCCAGGTCGCGCAGGATGCGTTCGCACAGCTCGTGTGTCCGCAGGGCGTCCTCGGCGCTGAGCACCTTTCCGGCCCGCACGGCGTCCAGGAAGGACAGCACGCTCTGCTCGATGCCGCGCTGGCGGGCCACCGGCACCCAGTCACCGCGCCGCCGTACGGTCGGCTGCCCCCTGTGGTCGATCACCTCGGCGAGGTTGACGACCTCGCGCTTGGCGTCCTGGCCGGAGACCTCCAGCCGCTCCTCGGCCGAGCCGCTGAGCCGGTTCATCGCGCCGATGGCGGTGAAGCCGTCACCGGCCAGGTGCAGCACGACATGGTGCATCAGACCGTCGCGGATCCGGGCCTGTACGACGGTGTGCTCGATGGGCCCCGGCACCAGGAAGCGCAGGGTGTCGACGACATGGATGAAGTCGTCGAGCACCACGGTGCGCGGGTCATCGGGCAGGCCGATCCGGTTCTTCTGCATGAGGATCAGCTCGCGCGGGTGCTCGGCACACTGCGCGTATCCGGGCGCGGCCCTGCGGTTGAAACCGACGGCGAGGCTCACCCCGCGCTCCTCGGCCAGGTTCACCAGCCGCTCCGAATCGGCGAGTTCGTAGGCCAGCGGCTTGTCGATGTAGGTGGCCACGCCCGCGTCCAGCAGCCGGCCCGCGATCTCGGGGTGTGCGGCGGTCGGGGCGTGGACGAACGCGGCGTCCAGGCCCTCGGCGAGCAGCGAGTCGAGATCGGCATGGAGCTGCCCGGGCGGGATCCGGTGGGTCTCGGCGACCGCGGTCAGGGTGGCCGGGGTGCGGGTCTGGAGATGCAGTTCGATTCCGGGCACGGTCGTCAGAACCGGCAGATATGCCTTCTGGGCGATGTCGCCGAGCCCGATGCAGCCGACCTTCACAGGGGTCTCCCTCTCACTGTCCGGCGTCGGCCGGCGTGGTGTTCACCGGGTGCGGGTGCCCCGTCGAGCTGTTCGTACCGGTGTCCGCCTCAGTGGCCTGTGCGCGTTAGTGGCCTGTGCGCGTTCTCCGTCCGGGCAGCATACGTGTCTGCGGCGGCTGCCAGTCCGCGATGCCGTCGAGGGTGCGCAGGACGAGAGTCGGCCCGAGCCGCGAGACGGTGGCCATGAGCGCGTCGCGCAGCGCCACGGCGCAGGGATTGCTCACGCGCATCAGCCGGGCGGTCTGTGCCGCCTTGCGGACGACGGCCGATGTACGGGGCAACCGGTCGGCGGTGTAGGCCGCCGGCCCCGCGCCGAGATCCCCGGCGGGCGTCACATGGTGGGCCAGCACGATCGCGTCCTCGATGGCCTGGTTGCCGCCCTGGCCGAGGCTGGGTGCCATGGCGTGGGCGGAGTCGCCGACGAGCACGGCGCGACCGCGGTGGAAGGACGGCAGGGGGTCGATCAACTGCCACACGTCGTTGCGGAGCACCTGTCCGGGGTCCGCGGCGGCGATGATCGAGGGGATCGGGTCGTGCCAGCTGCCGAACCGGCGCGTCAGCTCCGCCTTCTCGTCGTCGGAGGCACGGGCCCCGGCCGGGGCGACGGCGGCCGCGTAGGCGTAGATCCGGCCGTCCTGGAGCGGCTGTGTGCCCCAGAGCGCGCCGCGCCCCCAGGTCTCGTGCGGGGCGAAGGAACGCTCGGGCGCGGGGACGACGATGCGCCATGTGGTGAAGCCGGCGTACGAGGGCCCGGGGTGGGCGGGGAAGAGAGCGCCGCGCACACCCGAGTTGATGCCGTCGGCGCCGATGACGAGGTCGGCCTCGACGTCTCCGGCGGCGGTCCGCACCACGGCACGCGGGCCGTCGACGGCACCCGGGTCCAGCAGTTCGGCGGTGACACCGGTGCGGACGGCGGAGTCCGGCAGCCGGGCCATGAGGCGGTCGACGAGAACGGCCCGGTGCACCAGGACGAGCGGCCCTCCGAATCGCTCGGCCGCGGCGTCACTGTTCGTACGGGACAGCCAGCGGCCGCCGGGGGTGCGCAGACCGCCCTCCCCCTGCCAGGCGGCGAGCGACCTGATCTCGTCGCCGAGGCCGATGACGTCGAGAGCGCGTTGGGAATTGGGAGCGAGGGCGATGCCCGCGCCGACGGGTTCCAGGGACGCGGCGCGCTCCAGAACGGTGACCCGCCAGCCGCATCCGTGCAGGGCCACCGCAGCGGTGAGGCCGCCGATTCCACCGCCGATGACGACGGCATGGGGTGTCTCCATCACTTCTCCTCCGAACTACAGATGTAGTGACAGGATCACCGTACTACAGCTGTAGTATCGGAGGTAGGTTGACTTCATGGCCACACGCACCACCGGAACCTCCCGGGCCGACCTCATCACCGATGCCGCCCTCGCCCTCCTCGCCGAACGCGGGATGCGCGGCCTCACCCACCGAGCGGTGGACGAACGCGCCGGACTCCCCCAGGGCTCGACGTCCAATTACGCCCGCACCCGGCAGGCCCTGCTCGAAGCGGCGGTGCGGCGTCTGGCGGAGCGCGAGGCGCGGGTGCTCGCGCCCGGTGAACTTCCGGTTCCGGGCGCCGACTCGGCCCGCGGCCGGGAAGCCGGACCGGACGCCCCCGGAAGGACCGCCGACCAGGAAGACGGACCGGACGACTCCAGAAAGACCGCCGACCAGGGCACCGCCACGGAAGGCGGTCCGGGCAACGGCGCGCGAAACCGCCCGCGCATCGACCCGGAAGCGGTGGTGGCCGCCCTCGCGGCGGCCCTGCACCGGTATCTCACCCGCCACCCGGAACTGCTCGTCTGCCGCTACGAGCTCGCCCTGGAAGCCACCCGCCGCCCGGAACTGCGGGAGTTCTTCGACGCGACCGGCCGGCAGTTCCGCGAGCCGCTGACGGCGCTGATGACAGCAGCGGGCTCGGCCGAGCCGGAGCGGCACACCCTCTCCCTGGTGGCCTGGTGCGAGGGGCTGATGTTCTCGTGCGCCGCAGGGTCGTTCCACCGCTCCGTACCGACCGAGGAGGAGCTCCGTACCGGCTTCACCGAACTCCTGCGCGGGATGCTCGGCTCGCTGGTGGCATTGCGCTGACCGGCGTCACTCGTGCGGGCCAATCCGGGCATTCCGGCTCACGGGATACCCGGGTGGCACAGCAGAGTTGACCAGGTGCAAGCAACCCGAATCACCCTGAAGCTCCTGGTGGGCGTGGCGATCACGACCCTGTCCGGCTGTGTGTCCGTGGCGCCGCAGCCGGACGTACCGTCACGGCCGGAGGCCAGTGGGCCCGCCCAGGATCTGGCGCCGCAGATCGTGCAGCCACCGGGCCACGACAGTCTGGGAGCCGTACCGGCCCCCGAGCGGTCCGCGTCCGCTCCGGCGCATGGCACGCGGCCGGACACCCGCCGCGCCGCGCCCCGCGCGCCGCACCCATGGCAGCGCCCCGGCGCGGCACGGGCACTGCCCCGTCGGACCACGCCCGCCGTGCCCGCACCGGTACCGGACCTGCCCGCCCCCGTCGCCGGGAAGGACGTCTGCGCGCTGGGACGTGGGTACGGGCACTGGCCCGCGGGCAGCCCGCAGTCCCGGATCTGCGACCGCACCTACGGCCACTGAGCCGGGCAGGAGAGCGACGCGCGGGTGGCCCGTCCACGCTGGACGGGCCACCCGTCACATCTGCCGCAGCCTCAGCTCCAGCCGCTCGATCGCCGCGCGGACCCCTCCGCCGTATCCGTCGTCCGCCAGCACACCGGAGGCGGCACGCGCCCGGTCCAGATGGATCCGGGCCGCGTCGGGGCGGTGGAGCTTCACGTAGTCCGCCGCGAGATTGAGATGGAGCGACGGGTAGAACGCGCGCACCGCGAGCGCGTCGGAGTGCTGGGCCGCGCGCTCGTCGGTCAGGCTGCCGGCCGCGGTCAGCGCCCGCAGGTCCCAGGCCAGCTCGTCACCGGGGTCGTCCTGCGTGTCGGCCATGTAGTGGGCGAGGGTGCAGCGGTGCAGGGCGTCCCCCTCTTCCCCGATCTCGGACCAGAGCTCGCCGAAGCGATTGCGGGCCTCCTCCCGGTCGCCGCCGTGCAGCAGCATGATCGCCTGGCCGATCCTGGTCATGACGGCATCCTTGGACGCCTCTCGCTGCTCCGCCACTGCGGCCTCCCTGTCGACGTCCACCCGGTTCCGTTCGACGCTAGCGGCAGCCGCGGCCAATCCCGCTGAGGCACGGGCGGTCGCCCGGGGCCTGTCCACCGGGCGCCCGCCCCGACCCCGGACGTGCCGGGGTCGGGGCGGGCGCCGGAGCGGCGATGTCAGCCCAGGTCGGGAATGCGCCAGTCGATGGCCTCGTGCCCCTGCGCCGCCACCGCCTCGTTGATCTGCGTGAACGGACGGGAGCCGAAGAACTTCTTGGCCGACAGCGGTGACGGGTGCGCGCCCTTCACCACCGCGTGGCGCTCCTCGTCGATCAGCGGAAGCTTCTTCTGGGCGTAATTGCCCCAGAGCACGAAGACCGCCGGATCGGGCCGCGAGGCGATCGCGCGGATCACCGCGTCGGTGAACTTCTCCCACCCCTTGCCCTTGTGCGAGTTCGCCTCGCCCGCGCGCACCGTCAGCACGGCGTTGAGCAGGAGCACGCCCTGCTCGGCCCACGGCATCAGGTACCCGTTGTCCGGGACCGGCAGGCCGAGCTCCTCCTTCATCTCCTTGTAGATGTTCCGCAACGACGGCGGCGTCTTCACACCCGGCCGCACGGAGAAGCAGAGCCCGTGCCCCTGCCCCTCTCCGTGGTACGGGTCCTGGCCGAGGACGAGGACCTTCACCTTGTCGTACGGAGTGGCGTCCAGGGCGGCGAACACCTGGTCGCGCGGCGGGTAGACCGGCCCCTTGGCCCGCTCCTCCTCGACGAACTCGGTGAGCTCCTTGAAGTAGGGCTTCTGCAGCTCTTCGCCGAGGACGCCGCGCCAGGACTCAGGCAGCAGGTCGGTGTCGGTCACGTCAACAACCTCCGGTAGGTAATCAGTTCTTCGACGAAGAACCTACCGGTGGCCACTGACAACGGATCCCGCCAGTCCTGCCGATGCCTACCAGCTGGCCTTGCGGTACAGCTCCCACATCTGCATGACTGTCTGCGGGTCCAGAGCGCGCTCGCCGCCGCCGATGTCCTCGCCCGCGGCGACGTACAGCTTGCCCTGCCACAGCGGCAGCAGCCGCACGTCGTCGACGAGGATCTTCTGGGCCCGCTCGAACTGCTTGGTGACCGCGGCCCGGTCGCTCTCCTTACGGGTCTGCGGCAGCAGCTGGTCGGTGATCTCCTTCTTGATGTACGGCATCCCGGTGACGCTCTCCTTGCCCACGAAGGGGGCGATGAAGTTGTCCGGGTCAGGGAAGTCCGGGAACCAGCCGCGGCCGAAGACGGGATACTGCCCCTTGTTGAAGCCCTCCTGGAACTCCTTCCAGGGCTTGCTCCTCAACGTGATCTTGAACAGTCCGGAGGCCTCCAGCTGCCGCTTCAGCTCGTCGAACTCGGGGGCCGTGGAGGATCCGTACCGGTCGGTCGTGAACCAGAACGTCAGGGAGACGGGCTCGGTGATGCCCGCCTTGGCGAGGATCTGCTTCGCCTTGCCCTTGTCCGGGTCACCGTAGGCGTCGAAGAAGCTGGTGGTGTGTCCGCCGATGCCCTTGGGAACCATGGAGTACAGCGGCTCGGCCGTTCCCTGGTAGACCTTGGCCACCAGGGCGTCACGGTCGACGAGCTGGGCGATGGCCCGCCGTACGGCCACGTTCCCGGCAGCCGGATCCTCGGGATTGAAGACCAGGAAGCGGATGTCCGCGCCGACGTTCTCGACGATCTGAAGATCGCTGTCCTTGTCCTTGTTGTCTTCCAGGCTGACGACGTCCTCGGCGGTCAGACCGCGGTAGATCGCGTCGATCTCCTTCGCCTTCAGTGCCGCGACCACGGGGGCGGATTCCTTGAAGTACCGGATGGTCACCGCGTCATTCTTGCGGTTCGCGAAACCCTTGTATTCCGGATTCTTCACCAGTTCGGCCCGGTTCCCCGGCTTGTACGAATCCAGGAGATACGGACCGGATCCGGTGACCAGCCCGTCACTGCGGACCTTGTGCTTCGAATAGGCGCTGGGCGCCACCAGCGACATCGCGGGGGTGGCGAGGATGAACGGGAAGGTGGCATCCGGCTTGGTGAGATGGAAGACGACGATGTCGTCCCCCGTGGTCTCCACCCGGTCGAGCGAACCGAGCATGCCCAGGGGGCCACCCTTGACCTTGAGGTCCGTGATCCGGTCGATGGAGTACTTCACGGCTTCGGCGTCGAGCTTGTCGCCGTTGGAGAATTTCAGCCCCTCGCGGAGCTTGCACCGGTAGGCCGTGCTGGTCGTATCGGTGAATTTGCACCATTCCGCAGCATCGGGCTCCGGCTTGGTGCTGCCCGTAGGGAAACTCACCAGGGTCTGGAAGACATTTCGCATCAGTTCCCAGGAGTTGTCCCACGCCGCCGCCGGATCGAGGGTGGACGGCTCGCTCGTCGTACCGACGACTATCTTCTGCTCCGTTTTCGACTCACCGTCGGACAACAGTCCGCAGCCTGCCAGCAGAGAAAAGGAAGCTAGGACTGCAGCTGCCTGCAGACTGGCTCGGTAGAACACGTGAACGCTCCTCGATCAGCCATGGGTCGGCAGACCATATCGCAGTGCCCCACCGGGTCAATCCGCAGGCCCGGCAGGGCACTTGGCTCAATAACGACCAAACCGGTTCAGGCCGTTCTCAACCCACGCCCGCATTCAGGAAGATTCCGCCGTCGACCACCAGAGTCTGTCCCGTGATCCAGTCGCTCTGGCTCGAAGTGAGGAACGCCGCGGCACCACCGATGTCCTCGGGCACCCCCAGCCGGCCGAGCGGATAGGCCGCCGCGGCCTCCGCTTCGCGGCCCTCGTACAGCGCCTGGGCGAACCGCGTCTTCACCACGGCGGGGGCGATCGTGTTGACCCGGACGATCGGCGCGAACTCGTGCGCCAGCTGGAGGGTCAGATTGACCATGGCGGCCTTGCTGATGCCGTACGCGCCGATGAACGGCGAGGCGGAAAGACCGGCGACCGAGGAGATGTTGACGATCGCCCCGCCGTTCTCCTTCTGCCACGCCTTCCAGGTCTGCTGGGCGAAACCGAGCGCCGAGATCACATTCGTCTCGAAGACCTTGCGGGCCACATTGAGGTCGAGCTCCGCGATCGGACCGAAGACCGGGTTCGTACCGGCGTTGTTGACCAGGAAGTCGACACGCCCGAAGACCTCCATGGTGCGTGCGACCGCCGCGGCCTGATGAGCCTCGTCGTGCGCCTTCCCGGGCACGCCGATGACCCGGTCGGAGCCGAGCCGTTCGACGGCCTCCTTGAGAGCGTCCTCGCCGCGCCCGGTGATGCACACCCGGTCGCCGCGCGCCACGAACGCCTCGGCGACGCCGTATCCGATGCCCCGGCTCGCGCCCGTGACGAGTGCGACCTTCCCGCTGTCCTGCGCAGTCATGATGTCCGTGACCTTCCGGATCAGTTGAGCGGTCCGCCGGCGACGTACATGACCTGGCCGGAGACGAAGCCGGCCTCGTCGCCCGTGAAGAAGGCGATGGCGTTGGCGATGTCCTCGGGACGGCCGACGCGCTGTACCGGGATCTGGGTGGCGGCAGCGGCCTGGAACTCCTCGAAGCCCATGCCGACCCGGGCCGCGGTCTGCGCCGTCATCTCGGTGACGATGAAGCCGGGTGCGACCGCGTTGGCGGTGACGCCGAACTTGCCGAGCTCCTTGGCCAGGGTCTTGGTGAAACCCTGCAGACCGGCCTTGACGGCGGAGTAGTTGGCCTGACCCCGGTTGCCGAGCGCCGACGAGGAGGAGAGCGAGACGATACGGCCGAACCCGGCGTCCACCATGTGCTTCTGAACGGCCTTGGCCATCAGGAACGCACCCTTGAGGTGCACGTTCATCACGATGTCCCAGTCCGACTCGCTCATCTTGAAGAGCAGGTTGTCGCGGAGCACACCGGCGTTGTTCACGAGGATCGTCGGGGCGCCGAGCTCGGCGGCGACCCGTCCGACCGCGGCTTCCACCTGGGCGCTGTCCGACACGTCGCAGCCGACGGCGAGGGCGGTGCCCCCGGCGGAGGTGATCTTCTCGACGGTGTCCTTGCAGGCCGCCTCGTCGAGGTCGAGTACGGCGACGGCACGGCCTTCGGCCGCCAGACGCACCGCGGTGGCGGCGCCGATACCCCGCGCCGCTCCGGTCACGATGGCGACACGCTGCTCGGTGGTGGACATGCTTGGCTCTCCTCGCCCTTGGATCGCGGCTCAGCGGACGTCGGGGCACCCCGGCACAGAAGCTTCGTGTGCGGCTTCGTGTGCGCGGAGCCTGGCCGATAACTGAGCAACCGCTTAGTACCTTCAGCAGACGAGACGCTAGAAGCCCTGACACCCGGTGTCAACGGCCCACGGCCGCAGGGGCGCATGTCACACCCGGCGGCGCCGTGCCGCCGCGCCCGCGGGCGGCGCCGTCGAACGTCGGGTCAGCGCACCAGCTGGTCGAGCAGCCGTTCGACCTCGGCCTCCGGGTCGGTCGTGAGGCCGCTGTGCACGGGGCTCGGCTGGACGACGGTGGACCGCGGGGCGATCAGCCAGCGGAAGCGGCGGCCGGCGTCGTCACCGGCCGCCTGGCCCGCGTCCGTACCGCCGCGGCACACGCCCTCGACGGCGTGCAGGGCGGCGCGCACACCGACCACGTCGGCGCTCGGGTCCAGGGCCTTCAGCTTGGTCTCGTCGAGATGGGTGCGGGCGGCGACGAAACCCCGCGCACGGCAGTAGACGACCACGCCCGCGTTGAAGAACTCACCGCGCTGCACCCGCGGCACCACGCGCAGCAGTGCGTACTCGTAGACATCGCGCCCGGTCACCGCTGGCCGTCCTTGTCGTTCTTCTTCTTGGTGGAGTGGGGCCAGGGGGCGAGGTGGTCGGTGAGCCAGCCGGGGGCCTGCGACGTGCTGGGCTCGGTGGGACCGTCCATCGTGATCCGCTCATGGATGGTGGCGGCGCGCGGCAGCAGCGCCTCCACATAGGCGCGGCGCAGCTCGTCGGTGGAGCCGAACCCGGGCTCGTCCACCAGCCATTCGTCGGGGACGTCGGCCGCGACCTCGGTGAGCAGTTCCTCGGTGACCAGGGGGGCGAGTTCGGCGGCGGCCGTCGCGATATCGGGGGCGAACGGTGCCAACGCGTGGTCCGAGGCGTTGTACGGCTTGGCGGCGGAGGCCTGGGCACCGGGCCAGTTGTGGTGCCAGATCATGGTGGCTCCGTGGTCGATGAGCCACAGATCGCCGTGCCAGATCAGCATGTTCGGGTTGCGCCAGGACCGGTCGACGTTGTTGATGAGCGCGTCGAACCAGACGACCCGTCCGGCTTCCCGGGGGTCCACCCGGTAGGCGAGCGAGTCGAATCCTATCGAGCCGGGCAGGAAGTCCATGCCCAGGTTGAGCCCACCGCTGGCCTTCAGCAGCTCCTGCACCTCCTGGTCGGGCTCGGCGAGCCCGATGACCGGGTCGAGCTGGATCTGGACGAGATCGGGGACACGGAGACCGAGCCTGCGGCCGAGCTGTCCGCAGATGACCTCCGCGACCAGTGTCTTGCGGCCCTGTCCGGCACCGGTGAATTTCATGACATAGGTGCCGAGGTCGTCGGCCTCGACGATTCCGGGCAGCGATCCGCCCTCCCGCAGGGGCGTGACGTAGCGGGTCGCTGTGACTTCGGTGAGCATTTCCCCAGGCTATCCGGCGAGGGCACCTTACGATCCACGGAGCGTCGCACCATCCCCGTCAGTTCCGGGAATCACCCCGTCAACTCCGGGGAGAATCCGGGGAGCTCCAGCCGGCGGCCACTCCCCCGCAGTGCCGATCAGGCCATCTGCCGCCGTGGCCGGAGCGGTCGCCCCGGCCTCGACCGGTCCGGAGGATTCGGCTCGGCGACCGGACCGGTGCTCCGGTCGTCGTCTCCGGCAACGGCCGGCACGCGGGACCGACCATTCTCCCTCGCGCTAACCTGGGCGCATGAGCCAGAGCACAAAAGGAAGAGGCACGTCGGAAGCGCGATCACGGCTGCTCAACACGGCAACCAAGATCTTTTACGCGGAGGGAATCCACTCCGTCGGCGTCGACCGGATTGTGGCAGAGGCCCAGGTCACCCGCGCCACGCTGTACCGGCACTTCACGGGCAAGGGAGACCTCGTCCTCGCGTACCTCGACCAAGCCGACCGGGAACTCCGGGCGCAGGCCGAAGCCGCTCAGGCAGGCGAACAGTCGGCAGCCGACAAGATCCGGGCCGTCTGCCGGACCATCACCGCGGGCATCCAGTCCCCGGGATTCCGCGGGTGCGCCTTCCTCAACGCGGCGGCCGAATACCCCGATCCGGACCATCCGGTCCACCGAGCCGTCCTGTCCCACCGCCAGTGGTTCCTGGACACCATCACGGGACTGCTGGCCCAGACCGGCGACGCACCTGCCGAAGCCGCCGGCCGGCATCTCATCATGCTCCGGGACGGCGCCATGGCCTCCGGCTGCCTGTCCGACCCTGAACTGGTCTCCGAGACCTTCCTTCAGGGAGTCGAAGGAATCCTCCGAGCCCGCTCCGCCTGACTGCGAGCCCGCTCCGCCTGGCCGGCCGCGTCTGCTGCGGCCGTCCCGTTCGCGACCTGAACGGCCTTTGGCCGGTGCCTCGCCCGGCACAGTGACTGTCAGTCTCCGTTCTCGCCCAGCTCCGTGACTCCGGCGTGCAGTCAGCTCCCCAGGTCGCCGCTCGCGGGAGCCAGTTCGAAGAACGCCGGGCGCCGGCCCGGCCATCTTGGCCAGGAACCCCTCGGTGGCACGGTCGCTCCCCCGTGCCACCTGGTTCGGCCGATATCCGAGTTCGGCCACGTTGGGGCTGTGCTCCCCCAACAGCCGGAACTCCAACCGCCGCAGAAGAGTGCCGGTGCTCTCGCTCGTGTCCCACGACCGGACCTCTCGCCTTGCCTGCCGGTCCTGTGCCGGACATTGCCGCTCAGCGTGGTGCCTTCGGTTCGGGCCGCCAGAGTGGGTGCTCCCGCTCCGCCCACTCCCGTGCGACCGAACCGCTGCGCATACCCCGGCGGGCCTCCGGATCGCCCATGGCCATGCCGATGTGCCCGGCGAGAACGACACCGAGGGTGAGGGCCAGCCAGTCGTGAACGAACGTGGCTCCAGTGCGCCACACCAGCGGCGTGAGGTGGGTGAACCACATCATCAGCCCGGTGCCGAGCATGACGAGCGTGGCACCGGCGGCCCAGGCGGCGTAGAGCTTCTGCCCGGCGTTGAACTTGTGCGCCGGACGGGAGGCGGGCCGCTTGTCCCTGCGCAGGACGGCAAGCAGCCACCGGCGGTCATGCGGGCCGAAGCGGTTCAGCAGTCCCAGGTCGGCGCGCAGAGCCCGGGAACCGAGAGCGGTCAGGACCGGGACCGGGAGAGCGACTCCCGCCCACTGGTGCACGGTGACCACGAGGGCACGGCGGCCGACGAGTTCGGCGAACAGAGGCAGGTACAGGAAGGCCGCGGTGAGTACACACACCCCCATCAGCACGGCCGTCGCGCGGTGCGCCCAGCGCTCGGCCGCGCTGAATCGCCGCACGCGCGTGGCGACCCGGGGAGGATCAGGTCGTCGGCTCATCGTCCCGTCCGTTCGATCGGCCCACCCAGGCGTCGACGTCGTAGCCTCGCGCCTCCCAGTAGCCCGGTTTCACGTTCTGCGTGACGGTGATGCCGGAGACCCACTTGGCGGATTTGTAGAAGTACATGGGCGCCACGTAGAGGCGTACGGGGCCACCGTGGGAATGACCGAGGTCCTTGTCCTGCATGCGCAGGGCGACGAGGACGTCCGCGCGACGCGCCTGTTCCAGGGTGAGACTCTCCGTATAGGAGCCGTCGAAGCAGGTGAAGCGCACCGCACCGGCCGAGGAGTGCACTCCCGCGGCGTCCAGCAGCCTGGACAGGCGTACTCCTTCGAAGGGGGTGCCCGGGACACGCCACCCGGTGACGCACTGGACGTCGCGCACCGTACGGGTCTGGGGCAGCGCCCGGAGATCGGCCAGGGTGTACGTCGCCGGGTGGTCGACCAGGCCGTCGACGGTGAGCCGGTAGGTCTCGGCGCTCTTGTGCGGCACGGACGAGGCGACCGAGTAGTAGCGGAAGCCTCCTCCGTTCGGGAGCAGTCCCGTCAGGCCGGTGGGATCCCGTTCGGCGGCGCCGCCGAGAAACGCTTCCGTGCCACGCTGCAGAGTGGGGGCGGCGAGGACGCCGAGCGCACCCAGCCCGAGCGTGCCGAGGAAGACCCGCCGTCCGACAGGAGCACCCCGCCCCTCCGGTGATTCAGAAGTCACGTATTCATCTCCCGCGGGTTCCCCGGACCGCTGCCGCTGGTCCGGGTCAGGTTTCGGTAGTCCTCTCGCGCCGCATTGCCGCGACAACAGCGACACCCGTGACACCAGTGACACCAGTGACACCAGTGACACCAGTGACCAAGTCTGCGCCATGCGCACTGCGGGGTGCCGTCATGGACCAGCACGCCGACGGGCCGCTCTGCAACGCGGTGAGTGGCCTGCCGCGTCCTGATCCATGAAGCGCTGTGCGCGAGAAGGGCTCAGCGTCGTCCGGTCGCCGCACTGGAGCGACACACCGAGTGGGTCGCCGCCCTGAGCGCCTGCCGGTGGAGCGTGTCCAACCGTTCCCCCGCTGCCCCTGATCCACTGGCCAGGGCGAGCTGCACTGTGCACGCGATGGGCTTGTCCCGCAGTCGCTCCGTGTCCTTGAGCTCTTGGAGCAGGGCCGTGGTCAGCTGGTCGAGCTGCCGGCGGATCTGATCAAGATCGGGGCGTGTCGTGGGGGCTTCCTCGGGGTGAGCGGTCCAACGGGTGAACAATCCCCGCTGCACGGCCTTGCTCGCGGTGATCTGGTCCCGGAAGAACGCCGCTGCCGCGTCCGGGTTCACTCCGGCAGCATCGGCCTGCTTCCGGACCTGCTCCAGTACCTGTTCCTCGCGCACAGGGTCTTCGATGGGCGAGTCGGTGCCGAACTTGGACGCCGCAACGTCATCACTCACGCGAATGCGCTCGATGACAAGGTCCGTCAGAGGGCCGAGCCTGCCGCGTGACCTGATCGTCCCGACCGTGCTGCTGACGGATTCAGCGTTCACATGGGCACGTGTGGCCATGGCCTGAGGGACCGTCAGTACTGTTGTGGCGCCCAGCAATCCGGTGATCGCGGCGCGGCGAGTCAAGCTGTTTCGCAGGTTCAATCGTCTACCTCGGTTTCGATAAACGCAGGGCGTGGGTTGCCTGCATCAGCGGGCCGTTCACCGGGTTCAGGACGGCAGGGGGATCGCGCGGAAGACGTGGTCCGGATCGAAGCGGCGTTTCACTGCGAGCAGCCGCTCGGTGTTCGGACCGTAGGCGTGTGCGATCTGTGCGGCCTCGTCCGGCCCGAGCAGGTTGGGGTAGCCGCCCGGCAGCGCATCGGACTTGAGAGCGTCGGTCAGCTTGCCGGCCCAGGCGCGGTGCTCCGCCGCACGGGTGTCACCCGGTTCCCAGAGGGCGATGATTTCGACCATGAGGTGCGGGTCGCGGTTGCCGAACGCCGTCTCCGTCACGGGTACTCGTGCGGCGGCTCCGTGCAGGCTGTGCACGGATACGGCTGAATGGGGCGAGGTCAGGGTGGAGCCTGCGAGGCTCAGCATGTCACGCACTCCCGGGGTGAGTGACGGTACCGAACGAGGGCGGATCTCGACGTGCCGGCCGAAGGGGAACTGCGCGTCGATGGACGCGAGCATCTCGGGCACGGTGGTGGGGGCGACTCGGGAGACGAGGGGTGTGCCGAGGGTGCCGAGCGGCGCCAGCGCGCGTTCTCCCGCCGCGGTGTCCTCGCCGCTCCAGGTGGGCGAGAGGAACACCACGGGCTTGCCGTCGGGGCCGGGCAGGACGCCGGACTGCACGGTCAGCTCGTCCGGACTCTCGGACAGGACGTCCGACAGCCCGGCCAGTACGGTCTCGACCTGGTCCCACGGGTACGTCACCGTGCCGGACAGGAGTGTGGGCACACGGTGCAGGCGCACCCGCATCGAGGTGACGAGACCGAAGTTCCCGCCGCCTCCGCGCAGCGCCCAGAACAGGTCCGGCTCCCGTTCGGCGTCGGCAGTGACGACTGAGCCGTCGGCGAGCACCACGTCCGCGGACAACAGGTTGTCCAGAGCGAGTCCGAAGCGGCCGCTGAGTGGTCCGTAGCCGCCGCCGAGTGTCAGTCCCGCCATGCCACGGAGCCGGCGGAGCCGGTCGCTGCGGTCAGACCGAAGGGTTGGGTTGCGGCGACGAGACCGGCGGCCGTGGCCCCTCCTGACACCTCGGCGACCTCTGCCACAGGGTCCACCGTCACCCGGCGCAGGCCGGAGAGATCGATGGTCAGGCCGCCGTCGCTCAGTGCCCTTCCGGCCCAGTCGTGACCGCCGTCGCGCACCGCCAGAGGTATCCCGAATTCCTGCGCGGCCAGCACAGCAGCCCGGGCCTCGGCCGGGTCGGCGCACCGGACGATGACGCCCGGGCGGGCGGACACGGCCCCGTTCCATAGGGTTCGGCCGGCGTCGAAGTCCGGCCCGGCGGTCACCACCCGTCCCGCGTGGACGGTCCGCCGCAGGGTGTCGGTGAGACGGCCGAGTTGTTGGTGTGTCGTCGCGGACATGGCACCTCTGTCTTGAGGATCTCGGCAAGAACGTGTGAGCGGCTTTCCCTCGTCGGCCACTGCCGGCCGACGCCGTGGGGACGGTCCGGCCGAGGCGGCCCGCGGCGGCCCCGGCCGGCGAGGCGGTGATGCAGGGATGCGTTTCACCGGGTGTTGCGGGCAGCGTCCTCGATCACGTGCGTGACCGTGCCGGGGCGGCTGATCATCACGGCGTGGGAGGCGTTGACCTCCTCGATGTGCGCACCGGCCCGCTGCGACATGAAGCGCTGGACGTCGGGAGCGATCGCGTGGTCCTGACGGGTAATCAGGCTCCAGGAGGGAATGGTGCGGAATGCCTCCTCCACGCTGGCGTCGGAGACCGCTTTGGTGTTCGCGGGCCGCTGGACCGCTGCCAGATCCGCGGCGGTGGTCCTGTCGACGTCGCCGGCGAAGGCTTCCCGGAAGTGGGCCGGATCGATGGACACGTCCGTACCGTCCGGGACGGGAGTCGAGACCAGCGGGATGGCCGGTCAGGACGTGGCAGCCAGGTCGCCCACCGTCTCGCCCTTCGCGGGGATGAAGCCGGCGATGTAGACCAGGGCCTTGACATCGGGGTCCGAGGCGGCGGAGTTGGTGATGACGGCGCCGCCGTAGGAGTGGCCGACCAGCACCACCGGGCCGTCAATGGTGGACAAGTAGCTGGAGACGTAGGCGGTGTCGCTGGTGAGCCCCTGCAGCGGATTGGCGATGGCGCGCACGGGATAGCCGTCCTTGCGCAGTCGCTCCAGCACCGGCGACCAGCTGGAGGAGTCCGCCCAGGCTCCGTGGACGAGGACGACGGTCGGCTTCGGGGAAGCAGATGCGGATGCGGAGGTAGAACCTTCACCGCTCGCCATCGCCACGCCCGGAGCGGTGGCGGCGCCGAGCAGAACGAGGGCGCCGGCGGCGAGCGCGACGCGGCGTGGGATTCGGATACGCATGGCGTGTCCTTTCGATTGATGGAACAGAGGCAGGTCAACGCGATCTCCAGCAGCGCTCCACCAGCGCAGAGGCTCGCCGGGCTGCCTGATCCGCGCCGGCCCACCCACGCACCAAGAGAGAACGTTCGGTCTCACCATGAGACGCATTCGGCGACCTCCCGTCAAGACGGAACGTTCTGTCTCTTGTTTTGCTGGCCTGACGAGATGAGCCCGACCCCAGAAGGCGGCAGCGCCTCCGAAGCGCGAGCACGGCTGCTCAGCACAGCAACCAGAATTTTCTGCGCAGAAGGAATCCACTCCGCCGGCATCGACCGGATCACCGTCGAGGCGAAGGTGACGCGGTCGACGCTGTACCGGCACTTCACGGGCAAGGAAGACCTCGTCCTCGCCTACCTCGACCAATCCGACCAGGGAATCCGGAGACAGGTCGCCGCCGCCCGGGCGAACAGCCCGTCAGGTGTCGGCAGAGTCCGGGCCGTCGCAGAACACATCACCCGAGGCATCCTCACCCCCGGCTTCCGCGGCTGCGCCTTCCTCAACGCAGCAGCCGAATACCCCGACCCCACCCACCCGGTCCACCAATGCGTCCTGGCCCACCGGCGGTGGTTCCTGAACACCGTCACGGACCTGCTGGCACAGACCAGCGACGTGCCCGCCGCCCCAGCCGCCCGACACCTCGTCATGCTCAGGGACGGCGCCATGGCAGCCGGTTGCCTCGTCGACCCGGGGAAGGGAGCCCCGCTTCTTCCCTGTCGAGTCGACCAAGCAGGGGCTGCGCGGCGTGACTGAGATCGTGTACGACAACCTGCCGGACGGGCTTCTCACGGCGCTCACCTACGGCTTGTCGCTGGCCGAACACCCGGATTGGCAGCGCGGCTCGCCGGAACTCTGCCTCAGCGTGAGCTCGACCAACGTGATCTGGGCCCACGCGGCGGGCTTCCTCGCCGAGCAGTTCCGCGGCACCTGCCCCTTCAGTTACGGCAGCACCATCAACTTCGGTGAGCGCATCGTGCCCGAGTCGGAGATGACGGCCTTCTGCGTGTTCGCGCCGCTGGTCCTCGACAGAGACGACTGCCTGGGCATCGACGTCGGCGTTCCGGGACACGAGGGTCACGACGTGATCAACATCCAAGGGATGTACCCCATCCACGAGGTCGAGCGGCAGTTCATCAATGAGCACGGACTTGAATCCCTCTGGACGAACGACTGGGAGCCCACCGACGTGCTCCGGCGCCCCGCGATCTGATCCTGGAAGGGCAACAGCCCCACTCTCGACGGCTCATTGGTGGACAACATCAGCCGAGCAGGACTCGCTTGCGAAGGAGTGCGAAGCCGGCGCGGCCGAACATCTGGCGCTTGAGCATCTTGATCCTCCGGTTGACATGCCCTTCGACCGCGCCTGAGCTCCAGGGCAGGGTCAATCCGGCGATGACGGCGTCGAGGTCGCGGTCGATGCCGACGGCGAGGGCGGTGCCGTAGCGGCGGCCCTTGCCGGTGGCCTACTCGTCGACGCCGACCACCCGCGGCGCGGCCACCTCGGGGTCGGGAAGTGAGTCGACCAGTCGGCGCACTGTGCTGCGGCTGACGGATATCCCGAGAACGCGGGCGATGCGGGCCCCGGCCCACGAGGGCCAGACCGACCGCGGCCAGGGTGGAACGCAACCGCTCGGTCCGCTAGCGCTCTGACCGGGAAGGTTGGCCGGGTCGAGGGCTCCGGCGGTTGGATGGGCGCTGACGTCCGTCCGATTGCTGGGGGGTGTGGTGGCTGAGCCTGTCCGTGTGCGCAGGTTGACCGATCAGGAGGGGCAGAAGCTGCAGCAGATCGTGCGTCGGGGCAGTACCAGTTCGGTGCGGTACCGGCGGGCGACGATGCTGCTGGCCTCTGCGGGCGGGAACCGGGTGCCGGTGATCGCGAAGCTGGTGCAGGCCGATGAGGACACCGTGCGTGACGTGATCCATCGGTTCAACGCGATCGGTCTGGCCTGCTTGGACCCTCGGTGGGCGGGAGGCCGTCCCCGCCTGCTCAGTCCTGACGACGAGGACTTCGTCATCCAGACGGCCACCACCCGCCCGACCAAGCTCGGCCAGCCCTTCACTCGCTGGTCGCTGCGTAAGCTCGTCGTCTACCTGCGGAAAGTCCACGGCCGGGTGATCCGCATCGGCCGCGAGGCGTTACGCGGTCTGCTCGCCCGCCGCGGCGTCGCCTTCCAGCGCACCAAGACATGGAAGGAATCCCCCGACCCGGACCGCGAGGCGAAGCTGGACCGGATCGAGGAGATCCTGGACCGTTTCCCCGACCGGGTCTTCGCCTTCGACGAGTTCGGACCGCTCGGCATCCGACCCACCGCAGGCTCGGGCTGGGCCGAACGGAAGCATCCCGACCGAGTGCCGGCCACCTACCACCGCACTCACGGGGTGCGTTACTTCCACGGCTGTTACTCGGTCGGCGACGACCGCCTGTGGGGCGTCAACCGCCGCACGAAAGGTGCCGCGAACACGCTGGCCGCGCTGAAGTCGATCCGCGCCGCCCGGCCCGACGGCGCCCCGATCTACGTCATCCTGGACAACCTGTCCGCCCACAAAGGCGCCGACCTCCGCCGCTGGGCGAAGGCGAACAAGGTCGAGTTGTGCTTCACTCCGACCTACGCGTCGTGGGCGAACCCGATCGAGGCGCATTTCGGACCGCTGCGGCAGTTCACCATCGCCAACTCCAACCACCCCAACCACACCGTGCAGACCCGGGCACTGCACGCCTACCTGCGCTGGCGCAACGCCAACGCGCGCCACCCCGACGTACTTGCCGCCCAGCGCAAGGAACGCGCCCGCATCCGCAGCGAGAAGGGCATCCGCTGGGGCGGACGCCCCCTCAACACCGCAGCCTGACCGACCGCGAACCGCAGCCCCGGAGTGCCGAAAGGGACAGAAGGACGACTCAGGAGGCGGACGGCTCGATCTCCCCCGCAAAGACGATGACCTGGTCGATGAGGCTCCGCCGCAGATGGACGATGTCCGTTCCCGCCAGGCGGGGGCCTCCATCCGGCGTGGTGAAGACCCACTGGTACCGGGCCCACTCGTCAGGCATGTCCACCGCTGAGCAGCGCACCATCGTGCCCGTCCCCGCCGGGTGGCTCCGGATGTCCAGCACGAACCGCTCGACCGCCGCGACTCCTTCGCTGCGGCCCAACGGCCCCCAGAAGACCACGTCTGAGGTCAGTGCCTGGGAGAGCAGGGCAGTCACATAGCTGTCGTCCGAGGCGTTAAACGCGGAGATGAACGTGTCGATCGCGGAGCGTGCCGTCTCTTCCTGCATGCCCCAGTAATACCAGCCGTTGCGCTTGCGCTCGTCGCGCGAGCTGCCTTCCGATCACGGTGGACCATCCCGGTCACAGCACTAGGAACCATGAACCCGGCCCGACCAGACTCCGCAGAGTCTCGATGTTCACGTCCACCGACAGCACCGCGACGTCCGCGATCGACGGGAACAACAGCTCCTTCAGCCGGAGCACGACCTCTTGCATGGCCCCGAACTCTCAGCCCAACGGTCTTGTCCATGAAGCATTTTCGGGCGACTTCGCGTACGGTTCGAAGGAGCCCGACTGTCACTCAGAGTAGGCGCGTCACACAAGTTGAGCCGGAACCACTTCACATGACCGAAGCCAACCGCTTCGCCCGTGGCGCGCGCCACGATGACATCGCCCATGGCACAGGCCCGGTACTTGCCTTGGTGGGGCAGCAGCACGCCGCCGGTTGACGTCACCGGCGGCGTACAGCCACCCGCCGGCCGGCGGCGTCCCCTCGTCTCCGACCACCCGCAGCGTGTCGTCCACCGTGAGCCGGGCACTCGGCGTCAGGCCGACGCATCCATGTCAGTTCTCCTTCGCGGCGCGGCCCAGGCGCAGGGCCGAGACGAGGAAGAAGATGCCGCCCGGGACGGCGTAGCCGATCGCGCTGGTGAGCGTGGGCTCGTCCGCGCCGGCCGACGCCACGAACGACGCCCCGGCCAGGACCGAAATAGCGCCGCTGAGGATCATCGGCCACTGGCCGCCCATCTTGCGGCGGGGCACAGCCACGATCAGTTGGACCAGCCCGGACGCGATCGCCCAGGCTCCCCACACGCGCAGCACCGCCGGAATGCCGGACGCACAGGCGATGGCCACGCCGACGGCCGCGACGAGACTCACCGCCATGTTCACGTAGAGCAGTACCGGCGACCCCGTAGTGCGCGACGACCTCGCGTCGACGACGGCCGCCCCCACGTCGAACAGCGGATACAGCACGAGCAGCACGGCCGCGACCGGACTGATCTCCGCCGCCATCGTGAACATCACAAGGGCCCAGACGATGGCGAACGCGAACCGGGCGAAGTACAGCCGCCGCAGGGCAGAGGCCGTCCCCGTGATGCCGGACGGAGCAGCAATGGTGCTCACGGTGATCCCTTTCGGTGGATACGCGGAGGAGAAGGCAGTTCGGCGCCGGATAGGCGTCCCGGGTCACCGGAGACCACTCCCGCAAGAACGAACGTTCTGTACCCTCAGACTGGCAAGGACGTCACAGCTTGTCAAGACAGAACGTTCTACCTCTCCATGGGGCCGCAGGATGTGCAGCGCACCGCATCCAAAAGCCGGCCGTCCGAAGCGTGGTCCCGGCTGCTCAACACCGCCAGCCGGGTGTTCCACCAGCGTGTCCCCGCACGGGTCACCGCAGTGCGCTCGCGATGTGCCGAGCGAGAGGGAGACACGCACACCGACATGTCCGTCAGCGAAGAAGACCCCCTCGGGACACGTATCAGACGCGAAGGCGTGCGACGTCGTCGACAACACGTCGACCATCACGGCGCCCCACTCCCGTCAAACGCGCTCAACGGGCGCCAGCCGCCGTCTCCCAGCATCCGCGGATCAGCTCACCGTCCCCCTCTCAGCCGTCGTCAGAGGCATAGGACAAGATCAGCCCAACGGACGCAGGCCCGCCAGGACTCGGTCGCGGAGCAGCTCGTACTCCTCACGGAGACGCACGATCTCCGCAGGCCGTTGGATCACCTCTCCGCCGACGACCTTCTCGTCGGGGCCGAACTGCTCGCGCGTGAGATCGACCTCGACCCCCATGCCCAGACGGTTCCACCAGTGGTAGTCCACTCGTTCGCCGTCGACATGCACCTCACCGCGGATCAGCTCACCGCCCAGCAGATCGTTCACCACCAGCGCGGTGACTCCGCACTGGTCGCGCGCCGGGTTGTCCGGGGTCCAGTCCGGGCGGTGGGCCGGCGTCGTGGTGTCCGCGCCCCAAGCGTTGCGAATGGCCTGCTCAAGGTCGTTGAAGTTGCTCAGTGTCATACCGGTCAGCCTTGCAGACGCCTCTGACACTGACGCGGTGCGCCTTTCTCCCCACAGGCGGCCCGACGCGGCCGAGGCCGGGCAGGGCCGCCCGACCGGGCAGCGGAGGCGGCCGAGCCGACTCGCCGCTCATGTCGGTGCCCGGTCCTGCCGATGAGAATGTGGCCGCCGCCCACATGCTGGGGTTCGTCGCCGCGCTCCTGGCCGGGCCGGTCGCACTCCGCGCTGTCGCTGTCCGGGGCCGGCCCTCCAGCACCCCGGGAGGAGACGGTGGGCACCCTGCTACTGATGGAGCGGGGCATCCTCGCGAAGCGTTCCGGCCGGTGGGTACGGGAGTCCTTCTCCGCGTCCTACCGGCCGGATGCGAAGGTCGCGAACACGGAGGGTGTGAACACGGAGGGCGTGAACACAGGTCGAGAACACCAAAATACAGAACACCGAAATGAAGAACACCGAAGTGAAAAACAGCGAAGTCGTGAACAGCGAAGTCGTGAACACGCGGAAGGGAAAGCCAGCATGAGCGCATCGCAGGACCCCGAGGTCCGTCCCGGGCGCAGGTCCGTTGTCGCAGCGGTCGGAGCCGTGTCGGCGGCAGCCGTCCTCACGGCGTGCGGCGGCCGGAAGGAAGCGGCCACCGAGGGAGCGCCCACCGTGGAATCGGGCGGTTCGACCGCGAGCGAGTCGGCCGACGACGGATCGGACGGTGGTCGCGGGGAGCCTCTGGCGAAGACCGCCGACGTCCCGGAGGGCGGCGGTGTGATCATCGCCGATCAGGGCGTCGTCGTGACGCAGCCCAAGGCCGGCGAGTTCAAGGCGTTCTCGTCGAAGTGCACCCACGCGGGATGCGCGGTGTCGAGCGTGTCGGACGGCACCATCAACTGCCCCTGTCACGGAAGCAAGTTCGATGTGGCCACGGGCAGCGTGACGGCCGGCCCCGCGACCACGCCGCTGCCCGCCCGGCCGATCACCGTCGAGGGCGGCTCGATCACGCTCACGTCCTGAGGGCTGCCCCGACCGTCGGTCAGCCCCTGGCCCGTCCTCGGCTCAGCCAGCAGCCGAGTACGTCATCGGTGGTGGTGACCGTGGCGACGAGGGCGAGTGTGTTGCGGACCATCGCGGGAGTGTAGTCGGCCGGCACTCCCGCGATGGCATCCGACGGCACCACCACCGTGTATCCGAGATTCACCGCGTCGAACACGGCGTTGGGGACGGCGACATTGGCGGACACCCCGGTGACGACGAGCGTCCGGCAGCCGAGGTTGCGGAGCAGGGCGTCCACGTCCGTACCGGCGATCGGCGAGAGGCCGTGCAACCTGCGCACGACGAGGTCCTCGTCCGCCACCTCGACGGGCGGGGCGATCCGCACCGCGGTGGTGCCCGAGTGCTGTTGTACGGGGAGTCGGCCGGCGGCGCGGAAGAGCCGGGCGTTGCTGTTGGCGCCCCGCCCGTCGGGACGGCGTTCGGCCACCGCGTGCATGACCTGGACCCCGGCCTCGTGGGCGGCCGCGACCAGGCGGGCGACTCGGTGCAGGGCGCCGGAGGATCTGGCCTCCTCGGCCAGTTCGGGCAGCGCGCTGCCAGGACCCACGACACCTTGCTGGCATTCGACGGTCAGAAGCACGGTGGTGGCCGGATCGAGCTGCTCGGCGAGCTGTTCCTTCGACGGCACTACTGCCCCTTTCGGCGGGCGGGATCGGGCGCGCGAGGGTAACGACCATTGCGTGCCGAGGGAAGAGGCCCCATGCTTCCTGACATACAGTCAGCCAGTGGGAGGGGGCTCCATGGCCGCCGTGCAGCGACGAGGCCGTCGGATCATGATGACGGACGCGGAACGCGACGCCTATCTCGCCGAGCAGCGCACCTGCCGGGTCGCCACCGTGTCCGCGGACGGCCGACCGCACATCGGCGCCCTCTGGTTCATCTGGGACGGAACCTCGCTCTGGCTCTACTCGATCACCCGGAGCCTGCGCTGGTCCCAGCTGCGCGAGGACCCGAGGATCGCGGTGATCGTGGACGACGGGGTGGAGTACACCGATCTGCGCGGCATCGAACTCTCCGGCACGGCCGTCCCGGTCGCGGAGGCGCCGCGAACCGGCGAACCGTGCCCCGAACTCGACGTACCGGAACGGCTGTTCGCGGCGAAGTACTTCGGGATGGACACCATGCCCCACGACGGCCGGCACGCCTGGCTCCGGCTCACTCCCGAGGCCATCACTTCCTGGGACTTCCGGAAGCTCGCCGGGCCCGCCGCGGCCTGAGGACCTTCCGCCCCCGTCTACTCCGGCGGCGCGCCCTGCTCCCGGCCGGCCGCCCGCAGCGCCGCCACCGCCGCCCGGATCGACGGACGCCGGTCCGCGTCGGTACGCCACACGGCGTGGACGTGCCGCAGCATCCTCTGCCGCACGGGCACGAGCCGCACCCCGTCGGGCACGGGCCCTCGGCCCAGCCGGGGCGCCACGCACACGCCCGTCCCGGCGGCGATCAGGGCAAGTTGGGTGTGGTGCTCGGCCGCCAGATGCGCGATACGCGGCTCGATGCCCTTGGAGCGCAGGGTGAACACCAGCCAGTCGTAGCAGAATTCCCCCTCGGGCCAGGAGACCCAGTCGTCGTCGGCGAACTCCTCCAGGTCCACCTCCGCCCGGTCCGCGAGCCGGTGACCGGCCGGCATCGCGACATCCGGGACATCGTCCAGGAGCCCGACCCTGGTCAGACCGCCGGGCACCGGGAGTCGCTTGTTGCTCCAGTCCAGCACCACCGCGAGGTCGACGTCGCCCCTGATCACCGCCCGGATCCCGACCTCGGGCTCCAGCTCCCGGGTATGCACGCGCAGCTCGGGATGGTCCGCGCGCAGGGCGAGGAGCACCGCGGGGAAGAGTCCGCGCGCCGCGGTCGGAAAGGCGGCGAGCCGGATCTCGCCCACCACCTCGCCCCGCTGCGCCTCGATGTCGGACTGGGCCAGTTCGACCTGGGACAGGATGCGGGCCGCGTGGTCGGCGAGCAGCCGGCCGGCGTCGGTGAGCCGGACGCCGCGGCCGTTCTTGGTGAGGAGTCGCTGACCCACCTCCCGCTCCAGCTTCGACATCTGCTGGGAGACCGCAGATGTGGTGACATGCAGTCCCTCGGCGGCAGCGCTGACCGAACCGTGCCGCGCGAGGGCGTCCAGGGTACGCAAGCGCTCCAGGTTCAACATGTAAGCGATGCTACGCGGATGCGCGCACAAAATCTCACTTGTTCTACGTGATGAGCTTCGTCATCGTTGACGTCATGAGCGCCTCTGCCGCACCGGACACCAACCGTTCCGCCGAATACGCCACCTCTGTCCCTCCGCCCGGGAGGGCCGCAGCGGCCCCTGCCGCGCGCCGGACGCCGGACTGGCGGATCCGGTTCGGAGCGCTCTCGCTCATCTGGGGTTTCAGCTTCCTTCTGATCAAGGTCGGCACCGAGGGGTACGCCCCGTTCCAGGTCGCTCTCGGCCGCCTCCTGTCGGGCACGGCGGTGCTGGCCGTCGCCATGGCGGTGCGGCGCGATCGGCTGCCGCGCGGCGCCCGCACGTGGGGCCATCTGGCCGTCGCCGCGTTCTTCCTCAACGCGCTGCCGTTCTCGCTCTTCGCGTACGCCGAGCTGAGCATCCCGTCGACGCTGGCGGGGATCTGCAACGCGACCTCGCCCCTGTGGGGCATGGCGCTTTCGCTCGTCGCGCTCTCCGAGGACCGGCCGACCCGCCGCCGCGTCGCGGGGCTCGGACTCGGATTCCTCGGTGTGCTGACCGTGCTGGGCGCCTGGCAGGGTTTCACCGGGCTGGGCTTCAGCGGTACGGCCCTGGCCCTGCTCGCCTCTCTGAGCTATCCGGTCGGCTGGATCTACGTCCGCCGGACGCTGGCGGGCAGCGGGGCGTCCACGCTTGCCCTGACCGGCAGCCAGCTCTTCCTCGGCACGGTGCAGATCGCTCTGGTGACCCCGTTGGCCACGTCGGCTCCCGAGGGATTCCCACTGCTCCCGACCCTTGCCGTGGTCGCCCTGGGGGCGCTCGGCACGGGCCTCGCGGTGCTGCTGCAGTACGGGCTGGTGGAGGAGGTGGGACCGACGACTGCCCAGATGGTCACGTACTTCACCCCGGTGATCGCCACCGCTGCCGGCGTCGTCGTCCTGGGTGAGCGGCTGAGCTGGAACACGCCGGTGGGCGCGCTCGTGATCCTGGTGGGGGCGGCCCTCACCCAGAGCAGGGCGCGCGGCGGCAGAGCCGGGAACAGGGCTCAGCCGTAGTTCAGCGGCTGCGCCGGCCCCGCCGCCGCAGCCACCGCGTCGGCCAGCGGCCCGATGTCGGCAGGGGTGAGCGGTGAGACGGTGAGCCGGATCCCCTGGGGCGCGGACATCCGGAACCGCGCCCCGGGTGCGACCGCCCAGCCCGCGTGCAGCAGCCGCGCCACCGCACCGGTCTCGTCGCTGACCGGCACCCATACGTTCATGCCGCTGCGTCCGTGCGCCGCCACACCCCGCTCCTCCAACGCCCGCACGAGTGCGTCCCGCCGCCGCCCGTAGGCCCGCGCCACCTCGCCGGAATCGACCGCGCCCGAGGTCCACAGGTGCACCACGGCCCGTTGCAGCAGCCTGCTGACCCAGCCGGGCCCGAGCCGCTGCCGGCCCGACACCCGGTCCGTCGTGACCGGATCGCCGGTCAGGACGGCGACGCGCAGATCCGGCCCGTACGCCTTGGCGACCGAGCGCACGAACGCCCACCGGTCCGTGGCGCCCGCCAGTGGATGAAGCGGCAGATCGACGATGGCGTGTCCGTGGTCGTCCTCGATCAGCAGGACGCCGCGGTGTCCTGCGAGGACGCCCCGCAGCTCGCGTGCGCGCCCCGCGCTGATCGCGGCACCGGTCGGATTCTGCGCACGGTCGGTGACCACGAGCGCGCGGGCACCGGCCTTCAGCGCGTGTTCGACGGCCTCGGGCAGCGGCCCCTCGTCATCCAGCGCGACGGGCACGGGACGCAACCCCAGCGCCGGTACGAGGTCCAGCATGCTGCCCCATCCCGGATCCTCGACCGCCACCATGTCACCGGGCTTGAGGTGCGCCATCAGCACGCGCTCGATCGCGTCCAGCGATCCGGAGGCCGCGACCACGGGCCCGGCGGGCACTCCGTCGTCATCCAGCGCGGCGCGGGCGAGCGCGGCGAACTCCGGGTCCACCCGGGCCTGTCCGTACATCCCGGGCCGCCGCGCGTACTCGCCCGTGGCCGCCGCGAACGCCTCCCCCAGCGCGGGCAGCAGCGCCGGATCGGGGTTGCCCGCACCCAGGTCCCGCACGCCGGGCGGCGCCTCGACCCGGAGCGAACCGCGCGCCGTGCTCGCGGGGCGGGGCCGCACCCTGCTGCCCCTGCGCCCGGCCGTCTCGATCACCCCGCGCTCGCGGAGCGTGCGATAGGCGGACGCCACGGTATTGGGATTCACCCCCAGCAGGTCCGCCAACTCCCTCATGGGAGGCAGCACTTGCCCAGGAGCAAGGTCCCCCGAACCGACCCCGCGCTCCACGCTGGCAGCGATTTCCGATGCGCGCCGCCCGACAATCCGATACTCTCCTAGCACAAACATGATTATGCACTAGTGCAATGGAGTACGCAATGTCGGAGACCGCACCGCCGCAGCCCACGGGCGACACCGCAGCCGCATACCGGCCGACCGAGCGCACCGTCCCGACGCGCTCGCGCGATCGTGCCGCGTACGACAAGGACGTGGTTCACGCGATACTCGACGAGGCGTACGTGTGCCATCTCGGTTTCGTCCGCGACGGCGCACCGGTCGTCCTGCCGACGCTCTTCGGCCGGGTCGGCGAGCGGCTCTACGTACACGGCTCGACCGGCTCCAGGCCGCTGCGGGAGGCCGGCCGGACCGACCCGGGCCTGCCCGTCTGCCTGACGGTGACGCATGTCGACGGGCTGGTGCTGGCCCGCTCCGCCTTCCACCACTCGATCAACTACCGCTCCGTGGTGGTCCACGGCATCGCGCGCACGGTGACCGACCCGCAGGAGCGGCGGACCGCCCTCGACGCCATCGTCGACCACGTGGTGCCCGGCCGCTCCGCGGATTCACGGCCCGCCGACGAGAAGGAACTCGCCGCGACAGCCGTGATCCGGCTGGAACTCCAGGAGGTCTCCGCCAAGATCCGCACCGGCGGCCCCAACGACGAGCCCCGCGATCTCGCACTGCCCCACTGGGCGGGCGTCGTCCCGCTCGCCCGCGGCTACGCGACACCACTCCCCTCGGACGACCTGGATCCCGCCGTCGGAGTGCCCGACTACATCGCCGCTCTCTGACCCCTCCCGGATACGCCGGGGTGGGCGGGACCGCCGGGCGCACCGGCCCCGTCCGCCCCGGCGCTCAGGCCGCCACGGCCGCCCGACGGCGAGCCCGCGCGGCATCCCGCGCCTCGGCGCACGCCAGCCCCACCACGGCGGCGAGCAGCAGGAGCGTCCCGACGACCGTGGCTGCGGTGAGCTGTTCCCGGAGCACCACCACCGCGATGACCGCCGCGCTGACCGGTTCGATCAGCATGATCACGGACACCGTCGCGGCACGCACCACCGCTGCGCCCGCGAAGTAGAGCGCGTACGCGAGCGCGGTCGGCACCGCGGCGACATAGACCAGCAGCATCGCCACCCGCACGGCCTGGTCGGTGTGCGGTACGAGCCCTTCACAGGCCGCCATCGGCAGCAGGCCGACGGCTCCGATCCCGAACGCCCAGGCGCTGGTGGCGAGCGAGTCGGTGGCGCCGCCGTCACGGCCGAGCCACCGGGTCAGCAGGGTGATCGCCGCGTAGCCGGCCGCGGAGAGCAGCGCCAGGGCGACCCCGGCGGGCCGCACGGAGGCCCCGTCGTCGCCGAGAACCAGTACGGCGAGCCCGGCCAGCGCGCCCACCACCGCGGCAAGTCCGCCGCGCCCCAGTCGCTCCCCCATGGTCAGTCGCGCACCGACCGCGATGAAGACGGGGCCCGCTCCGAGGGTGACGACGGTCCCGACCGCGAGGCCGGTCGCCTCCACGGCCGCGAAGTACGCGCTCTGGAAGACGGTGAGACCCACACCGGTCCCCAGGACGCGCAGCAGTCGGCGGCGGGGTTCGGCGGGGCCGGCCGCGCGCCGGGGCCGTAGCGCCAGCACGCCGAGCAGCAGCACAAGGCCACCCAGGCAGCGCCAGAACGACAGGGCGAGCGGGCCCAGGTCGCTGGCCTCGAAGATCAGCGAACCGGCGGCCCCGGCGGTGCCCCAGGCAACACCGGCGACGATCAGAAAGAAGAGGCTCCGCCCGACGGGCAGGCCGGAAGCAGGGTGTGACACGTGGTCTCTCCGGATGAAGACAGGATGGTGGTCGCTCAGCTCCGCACACGGGCAGCGACGAGCCACTCGGGGACTGCCCGAGCCCGGTCTTCGTCAGGAGTGGCCGCCCGCGCTAGGCGGCAGGCGGCGAAAGCACGGTCAGACGCATGATCATCACACTACGTCCCGGCACGTTCTCCGGACAAGCTCTCATCGGCGGTGGTACGGCCCGCGCCCGGTGCCGCGACACGCCCCTCGCCCGGTCCGGAAGCGACGGGCCCGGAGGGTGGCCCCGGTGTCGCCGACTGGGCGATGAAGGCACCGATCAGTACCAGGGCACCGCCGACGAACTGCGGCGTCGACAGGTGCTCGCCGAGCACCACCCAGGCGAGCACGGTGGCGATGACCGCCTCCAGACACGCGACGACGCCCGCCACGGCGGGCGAGAGCAGCCTGACCGAGATCACGCCGGTGACGTAGGCGATCACCGTCGCCACCAGCACGATCCAGACGAGCAGCTGCCAGGCGGGGATCTCCGTGCCGTCCGTGACCGCGCGGCCGGCCAGGACCGACCAGTCCATGCCCCAGGGCCGCGCGACCACGGTGAGAACGACCGCGCCGATCAGCAGCCCGTACGCGATGACACCGAGCGGATGCGGCGGTTCCCCTCCTGACGCTCCGTCCCCGCCGCCTTGGTCCGACAGGACGAAGTAGCCGACCTGGCAGCAGGCGGCGACGAGTGCGAACAGCAGCCCGACCGCGTCGAAGCGGAGCCCCGACCAGACCTCGACCACGCAGGTGAGTCCACCGACGGCGAGCACCACGCCGATGGCGGCGGCGCGGGTGACCGGCCTGCGCTGGACGAAGCGGACCCACCCGAGGACGAGCGCGGGAGCCAGATACTCGATGAGAAGAGCCACACCGACGGGGATACGGGAGATCGCGAGGAAGTAGAAGGCCTGCACACCGGCCACCGCGAGCAGGCCGAACCCCAGCAGCAGAGCGGGCCTGCTGCGCACCAGAGCCCGGTGGTGCCAGGCGACCGGCAGCATGACGAGCGCGGCACCCGCCACCCTCAGCCACACCACGTGGAGCGGATCGAGTCCCGCCTCGATCAGCGGCTTGGCAGCCACCCCTGAACCACCGAATGCGAACGCCGAGGCCAGGGCGATTCCCAGACCGGCGTTTCTCCCCTGAGGCGCGTGCATCGGCACATCATGACAGTTGTGGTCAGGAGCGTCATCCCAGTGACCCCTGACACTGCTCTCAGGTGCTCCGCTCCTCGGCAGCCCTCGCCAACCGTTCTCCGAGCCCCACGGCGGCCAGGCCGTCCATGTAGTCGCGGATCCGCGTGATCAGTCCGTCACGGACGCGGATGACCAGCAACCCGGGCATGGTGAAGGTGCCGCCCCCGGCCGGCAGCGCAACGACGACGACATGCTCGCCGACGACCACTTCCGGATCGCCGGTCTCATGGATCTCGATGTCCTCGACCGCCTCCGCCTCGACGGGACTTGCGCCCCAGGCAGCCCGGTAGCCGGCACGCACCGCCTCGCGACCCTCGTAACGCGCGGGAAAGCCGGGGGACGCGAACGGGAACTCATGCAGCGCGTCCACGGCGTAGAGGTCGGCGAGGTCGTCCGCGGACTTGTCGAGCATGGCCTGGTGGTAGCGACCCAGCACCTCACGGGGCGTACGGGCGGACGCTTCCTGCGGACCTGGCACAGCACTCACTCCCTTCGCTCAACAAACGTTGACCCAATGACCGTACGAGTCCGCACGGGCATCGGTCAACGCCTGTAGAGTGAATTCGTGACCGCCCCTCACCTCTCCCGCGCCGACCGCCGCCGAGCCACCGAGGCACGCATCCTCGACAGCGCCCGCGAGCTGTTCGCCGAGCGCGGATTCGATCGCACCACCATCCGCGCCGTCGCAGCCGCGGCAGGCGTCGATCCGGCGCTGGTCATGCAGTACTTCGGAGCGAAACGGGAGCTGTTCACCCAAGCCGTACGGTCACCACCCACGCCGGCCACCACGGACGCGGACTCACTGGTGGATCAACTGCTCACCACGCTGGACCTCAAGCTCGGCGGCCTTCCCGACGGCACGCTGGCGATGATGCGTTCCATGCTCACCGATCCGGTGGCGGCCCAGCACGCCCGGGAGATCCTCGGCCGGCAGATCGACAGCATCGGTACGGCGCTGCCGGAGGCCGACGACCCCGAGCTGCGCGCCGCACTGGTCGTCACCACCCTGATCGGCGTCACCATCGGCCACCAGCTCCTGAACCTCGACGTCCTGCGCGACGCCCCCGTCGACCGCATCGCCGCCCTGCTCCGCCCGGCCCTCACGGCTCTGACCGAACCCCGGCACTGAACCGGCCGGCCGCGACACCCCGCCGGCGGGACGGCCGCCGGCCCCGGTCCGGCGTCTACACGATCCGGGCGGCGAGCCGCCCGGCGTCGACACCGGCACGCTCCAACACTTCGACGGCCCGGCATTCACGGTCCGCGGCCAGGGCCGCGAGCAGATCGAGCCCTCCGGCGCGCGCGTCACCCCTGAGTTCCGCCCGCCCGCAGGCTTCGGCCATGGCCGAAGCGGCCGAGGGCGACCACCCCTCCACCCCCGCACCCCGCACCGCGGCACCCGCACCCCCGACAACCGGGAGAGCACCGGAGTCCTCCACCGCACCCTGCCAGCGGAGCCCGTATCCGATGCTGCGCTGGGCGAGATAACCGAGAACCCTGGCCAGTTGGGGTCCGCCTTCGAAGGCTGCCCGCACCTCGGGGTCCGATTCGATGAGGGAGTGCAACAGATGTGCGGTGTCGACCTGCCGGTCACCGCCGCGCAGTGCGCGCCTGCGGGCGCCCGTCACCACGGCGGCCAGCTCGGCAGTGAGTCTGGCATCGAACTCAGCACGGTTCGGTACGGGCTGCTGAGGGATCCTCGGTGTCCGGTTCTGCACATCTCTCACCCCATCAGTTCCGCAGCGTCAAAACATCGCCGGAGGGGCCCATTACGGCATCCCACGCAAGTTGGGCACACACGAGCGGCTCCTCCTCCTTACGAATGAGATCTCGCCATTTCGGAATCCGATCCGGAAGAGCAGCGCGCGCCGCCTTGCCTCGCGCCCCCGACGCAACCGGGCTTCGCCCGCAGGCGTCCCACAGGCCACACCACCCATACGGCAGGCGGAAGGGGATCTGCGGACGTGTCCTGGCTGGTCGCCCTGCCGGCGCTCGACGGGCGGGAGTACGTGTACCGGATCCACGCACCTGCGGACGCCCTGCTCGCGGATCTGTTCTGGGCCGCGTTCCACTGCCATGACGACGGCCCGCATCCGCGCGCCTCCGACCGATTCGACGCCGCCCGGATCTGGCGGGTGGGCCCAGCAGTAGCGGACACACAGATATGACGGTTCATCAGTATTGAATGTTCACGTCACTGCGGCTACGTTCCGCGACACCGTAACCCGCCGAGAAGGGGTGGTCTCATGGCCGAAGTCAGTGCGGAAGCACGTATCGAGGCACCGGCCGAGAAGGTCTGGGCCCAGCTGACGGACTTCACCGCGTACGGCCGGTGGAACGCCACCCACACCAGCTTCCCCTCAGGCGGTCCGGCGTCACTCGAACTCGCGGCCACCTACGAGGAGAACATGAAGCTGATGGGCTTCCCGGCCGAGGTGACCTGGACGGTGACGGAACTGGAGACCACACGCCTGCTGACCACCACGGGCAAGGGGCCGATGGGCGTCAACCTGGCCATGCGCTACTCGCTGACCCCGGACGGGGCCGCGACCACTCTGCGCATCGACGGAACGTTCACCGGCGCCGCGGTCTCCCTGATGGCGGGCAAGCTCAAGGACTCGGGCACCGCCGCGCTCGTCGAATCGCTGCGCAGACTGAGCGAGCTGGTCGCGGCCTGACGACCGCCGACCGCCGGAGCAGAAGAGGAAGGGCCTCGCGACCCGGCCGCGAGGCCCTCGACATCCCGCCCGCGCGCTCAGTGCTCGTCGGCGAGGATCAGGTAGAGCTTCTTACGGGCGTCATTGATGACCGTGAGCGCCTTCTGGCGCTGATCGGCCGACCCCGTCCTCCAGACCTGGCCGAACGCCTCCATCAGACCGGCGCCGGCCTGCCGGATCTCGTTGACGCTCTCCCAGTCGACTCCGCGCCCGACTTCCTCCCAAGGCGCCTCGGGACCGGATTCCGCCTCGGTGCGGCCACTGTCGGTGAGCGTGAACAACTTCTTGCCACCCTCGCTCGCACTGGCGATCAGACCCTCGTCCTCCAGCAGCTGAAGGGTCGGATAGACCGATCCCGGACTGGGCCGCCACGCCCCGCCGCTCCGCTCGCCGATCTCCTGGATCATCTCGTACCCATGCATGGGCCGGTCCTTCAGCAGCGCCAGGATCGATGCGCGCACGTCACCGCGCCGCGCCCTCCCCCGCCCGCCGCCCCGGCCGCGCCCGCCCCCGAACGGGCCACCCCCGAAGGGACCGCCGCCGAACGGCGGACCGAACGGCCCGAAGGCCGCTCGCCGCCCCTCGGGGTCGCCCCACCCTTGATGCCCGGGCCCGTAGTGCCCGTGTCCGTGGTCGTGTCCATGTGAGCGCATCGTTACGCTCCTTTCATCGTTGACCTGTCGCGATGCGTCAACGATATATCGGAACAGCTCGCTCGACAAGCCCGCACCCCCGATGTCCTGTTGACGCGTGACAGCGATCTTGGGGCGGTTGTCACTGAAGCTGGGGCGATCGCAGTCTGTGTCGGCGAAGACGGGCTACTGCACGGTTTGTGACACCGAAGACGGGCCGATGGCCTGTCCAGCAGGCTTCGACAATTTCTCGTGGAGTGTCGGCCGGCGGCGCCAGGGTGCTGTGTCGTGCAGGAGACGCGCCTCGACACTGCTCGAATCCGAGCGGCTCGCCGGGTAATCGACCCGATGTTTCTCGATACTCCGCTGTACCGCTGCGAGGCGCTGGAGCCTCACCTCGGATGCGCGGTGAGCATCAAGCTCGAAACGGCGAACCCGGTCCGCAGCTTCAAGGCACGCGGCACTGAGCCGGTCGCGAGCCAGCTCGCCGATGACGGCTCGCGAGCCGTGGTGTGCGCGAGCGCGGGCAACCTCGGCCAGGCCCTCGCCTGGTCCGGTCGCGGCCGGGGACTCGACGTCACCGTCGTGGCTCCCGCTTCGCGACTCGGGCCAAACTCGATCGCATCCGCGCGCTGGACGCCAGGCTGGAACTGGTGGACGGCGACCACGAGCCCGGCGCGCGAGCGGGCCGCGGCCCGGGGCGACGATAGCCGGGCTGAAGGCCGTCCCGCTGGACGTCGCCGCCGAATCGCCTCACCTCCGCGGGCCCAGGTCCTCCCGATGACCCACGAGAACCACCGCGTCCTGCCCTTCCAGGTCCGGCCCCGGTCCGGCGAAGGCATCCGGTCCTTCATCGTCCGCCTGGCCCACGCCAACCATCCTCCGCCCCGCTACCTGCGGACCTACTTCTGCGAACCGCCCGAACATCTCGGTCTTCCCAGCTGGACACGGCTGGCCGCCGCGACCGGCCGCGCCCCGGAGACGCTGGTGGCCACCCCGGAAACGAGGCGCTGCCTGGAGTGCGACGCGGAGATACCGCCCTCCGACGTCATCGGCCGCCAGGCCCTGCGCTGTTCCCAGGCCTGCCGCGAGAAGGCATACCGGAGACGGCATCCGCGGGCTCCAGTGCAGAAGGCCCCCTGCAGAGAGTGCGGGAAGAGCATGAAGATCCAGCCCGGACAGCGCTATCGCCTGTGTTCATCCGCCTGCCGACGCGCCAACTACCTCAAGCACGAAGAAAAGTGGTTGGCCGAGGCAGCCCCGGCTGATCCATCCGGACCACGAGTCTGCCCGGTCTGCGACGGCCCGATGTTCTCAGCAGCACGCCGGACATGCTCAGACCGATGCCGCCGGCGAGCACGTCGCCAACAGCTCAGGCAGCCTCCCGCGAACCCACCTTCTCCACCGCCGGTGACATCGCCGACACCACAGCCCGCACCGCCACCCCAGCCACCCGAACCAGCCCCCACGGCATCAACGAGACCCTGTGAGACCTGCGGAGGACCATTACCGGAAGGGCGCTGCCAGCAACAACGCCGGACATGCTCACAGCGCTGCCGCCAGAAGGCATACCGGCAGCGGAAGGCGCAGCCGGCCTCCGCCTAGGCTGGCGCGGTGACTGATGAGCAGAAGCGGGTGCAGCCGTCGGGAGTGTGGGCCACGGCGGTGGGGGTGGCCCGGGTGCGGGCGCTGGAGACCGAGCGGGAGAACGCGCTGTTCCGCGACCCACTGGCACAGGCCTTCGCCACCGCCGGCGGCCTATGGCCCTCCTCGCCGCCGCTGCCCGATGACGAGGCCGCGCGCCGCCGCCGACTGGCCGTGTCGTTCTCCATCGTCATCAGGACGAAGTTCCTCGATGACCTGTTGCAGCAGGCCTCCGCGTCCGGGGTCCGGCAGGTCGTGCTGCTCGGCGCCGGCATGGACAGCCGGGCCTTCCGGATCGACTGGCCAGAGGGCACCCGACTGTTCGAGGTCGACACCGCCGCCCCACTGGACTTCAAGGCTTCGGTGCTGCGCCAGGAGCGGGCCGTCGCACGCTGCGAGCGGATCACCGTCGCGGTGGATCTGCGTGAGGACTGGCCAGGCGCGCTGGCCGCCGCAGGGCACGACCCGGCGGTGCCGACCGTGTGGATCGCCGAGGGACTGCTGATCTATCTGCCCGAGGACGCGGTGGAGCTGCTGCTGGCCCGAATCAGCGCGCAGTCGGCGGCAGGCAGTCGGATGGGGCTGACGTTGGGCTCGCGCGGCGTGATCGAGCGCTTCGGCGCGGACGCCGAGCCGGGATCGGCGGCGTCCATGTGGGTCTCGGAGATGCCCGACGACCCGGTGGGCTGGCTGGCCGGGCACGGCTGGGAGGCCGACAGTCACACCCTGCGCGAGCGCGCTGCCGCCTACGGCCGCCCGATCAGCACCCCGCCGCAGCGCGAGGAGCGGCCCGGCGGACTGATCTCGGCGGTCCGCCGGTAGAGCGCCTCCAGGCGGTCAAACTTCAGTGGCAATCGGTCAAGGTTCACTGTCACAGGACACGAGCACGGCGACGCCGGGATATTCAGCGAGCGGAAGACTTTGCATGATCATGCGTGATAATGCATACTCTTCCTATGTCTAAGGTCCTCACCTCCCTTCCCGCCGACGAGCGCGTCGGCATCGCCTTCTCAGGCGGTCTCGACACCTCGGTCGCGGTCGCGTGGATGCGCGACAAGGGCGCCGTCCCGTGCACCTACACCGCCGACATCGGCCAGTACGACGAGCCCGACATCGCCTCGGTGCCCGGCCGCGCGAAGACCTACGGTGCCGAGATCGCGCGCCTGGTCGACTGCCGCGCGGCACTGGTCGAGGAGGGCCTGGCCGCGCTCAGCTGCGGGGCGTTCCACATCCGCTCGGGCGGGCGCGCCTACTTCAACACCACACCGCTCGGCCGCGCCGTCACGGGCACGCTCCTGGTCCGGGCGATGCTTGAGGACGACGTACAGATCTGGGGCGACGGCTCGACCTTCAAGGGCAACGACATCGAGCGGTTCTACCGCTACGGCCTGCTCGCCAACCCGCACCTGCGGATCTACAAGCCGTGGCTGGACGCCGACTTCGTGACCGAGCTCGGCGGCCGCAAGGAGATGTCGGAGTGGCTGCTCGCCCACGACCTCCCCTACCGCGACAGCACCGAGAAGGCCTACTCCACCGACGCCAACATCTGGGGCGCCACCCACGAGGCCAAGACCCTGGAGCACCTCGACACCGGTGTCGAGACCGTGGAACCGATCATGGGTGTGCGGTTCTGGGATCCCTCGATCGAGATCGCCGCCGAAGACGTGACGATCGGCTTCGACCAGGGCCGCCCGGTGACGATCAACGGCAAGGAGTTCGCCTCCGCCGTCGACCTGGTGATGGAGGCGAACGCCGTCGGCGGTCGGCACGGCATGGGCATGTCGGACCAGATCGAGAACAGGATCATCGAGGCCAAGAGCCGCGGCATCTACGAGGCGCCCGGCATGGCCCTGTTGCACGCGGCCTACGAGCGCCTGGTCAACGCGATCCACAACGAGGACACCCTCGCCCAGTACCACAACGAGGGACGGCGCCTCGGTCGGCTCATGTACGAGGGCCGCTGGCTGGACCCGCAGGCGCTGATGGTGCGCGAGTCGCTGCAGCGCTGGGTCGGCGCGGCCGTCACCGGCGAGGTGACGCTGCGGCTGCGGCGTGGCGAGGACTACTCGATCCTCGACACCACAGGTCCGGCGTTCAGCTACCACCCCGACAAGCTGTCGATGGAGCGCACCGAGGACTCGGCGTTCGGCCCGGTGGACCGGATCGGCCAGCTCACCATGCGCAACCTCGACATCGCGGACTCGCGCGCCAAGCTGGAGCAGTACGCCGGACTCGGCCTGATCGGCACCGCCAATCCCGCCATCGGCGCCGCCCAGGCGGCGGCGACCGGGCTGATCGGCAGCATGCCGGAGGGCGGCGCCGAGGCCATCGCCTCCCGCGGCGAGGTCTCCGCTGACGAGACGATGCTGGACCGTGCCGCGATGGAGCTCGGCACGGACTGACCGAATCCGCCGAGGTCACACCACCGGAAAGGCCGGTTCGACGCCCATGGCGTCGAACCGGCCTTTCCCGCACGCGCGGATTCCGCGACCTCTCGTCCGGCTGCACGCAGGACCCGGCAGCGGCCGGGCCATGAGGTCCAGAGACACGGAATTGGCCTTGGCCTGCCGCATTGCGCCGCACGTACGGTCGCGTCATGAGGATCAGAATCGTGGATGCGTTCACCGACCGCCCCTTCGCCGGCAACCCGGCGGGAGTCCTGCTGCTGAACTCCGACTCCTTCGCCGACGACGAACAGCTCCAGCAGATCGCCATGGAGGTGAACCTCTCGGAGACCGCTTTCGCCCACCCGCTGCCGCCGGGCGGCGAGGCGGACTGGGCGCTCCGGTGGTTCACCCCGACCACCGAAGTCGACATGTGCGGGCATGCCACGCTCGCGACCGCGCACGTCCTGCACACCACCCGGACCATCAACGGCACCGTGCGTTTCGCGGCTCGATGCGGAATCCTCACCACGACCGCGCACCCCGACGGCACGATCACGCTCGACTTCCCGACAGCCCCGCTGACACCGGAGACCGCCCCGACCGGCCTGGACGTCGCGCTGGGCGCCACACCGCTCTCCGTCCACGACACCGGCCCCCACATCGGCGACCTGCTCGTCGAACTGGCCGACGAACAGACCGTGCGGGGACTGATCCCGGACCTCCCGGCACTGGCCCACCTCTCCCGGCGGGGCATCATCGCCACGGCCGCCGCCGAGGACCCTGCCCGGGGCTACGACTTCGTGTCCCGGGGCTTCTTCCCGCGCGTCGGAATCGACGAGGATCCGGTGACCGGCAGCGCCCACACCGCACTGGCCCCCTTCTGGTCGGCCCGCCTCGGCCGCGACGAGCTGACCGGACTACAGGCCTCCGCCCGTTCCGGGCTGGTCCGCACCTCACTGCGTGGCGACCGCACCCTCCTGACCGGCCACGCCGTGACCGTCATCGACGGCGAACTGCTCGCGGCACTCTGACTCCTCCGCCGGGGCGCGGAGGGCGGGGAACCTCCCGTACGTCCTCCGCGCCCCGGACACCGCCCCGGACACCGGCCGACAACCGCGCCCGCGCCACCCGCCGGACACCGGCCACGCCACCCGCCGCCCACGCCCCCTCACCCACACCCCGCTCACGGCGTGGGCAGCCACCCCACCTTCCCCGCCAGCAGGGCATATCCAACGAACGCCCCGATATCGATCAGGGCATGCGCGGCGACGAGCGGACCGACCCGCCCCCAACGCCGGTACAGCAGCACGAAGACGACGCCCATCACCATGTTGCCGATGAAGCCGCCGATTCCCTGGTACAGGTGGTACGAACCGCGCAGCACCGAACTCGCCACAAGAGCGGCCATCGGCGTCCACCCCACTTGCCCGAGCCTGCGCAGCAGATACCCGACGACGATCACTTCCTCCACCACGGAGTTCTGGATCGCAGACAGGATCAGTACCGGGAATTTCCACCACACGTCGGGCAGCGATTCCGGGACCACGGTCAGATTGAAACCGGCTTCCCGCGCCAGCAGATAGAAGGCGAGCCCGGCGCTGCCGATGCCCGCCGCGACCATCGCGCCGCGCCCGAGGTCCGGCCACGGCCTCGTCCGGTCGAAACCGATGGCACGCAGGCCCGCCCCCTCTCTCATCAGCAGATGCGCAACGAGGGCGACCGGCACCAGGGCGGTCGTGATTCCGAAGAGTTGCCAGGCGAGATCCAGCCATGGACGTCCCGGTGCGTAGGAGCTGTTGAGCGTCGCCGCCTGTTGCTTCAAACCCCCTGGTTTCGTCAGCGATCCGACAAAACTGATCAGGGCAGACACTCCGCTGGCGCCCAGCGAGAGAGCCAGCACCAGCACTGTTTCGGACCGCAGGATCCTTCGCGACACAGCCTCCTGACGGAAAGATTCAGCCATGTACCCCGCCTCCACCTGTACACCTGCCTTGAGTTGTGCATTCACACCCCATCCTGCTCTCCGCCCCGCTAGGGTCTCGAATGCAGGTACGAAGATCATGCGCGACAGGCCGGGGGACCAACCACCATGGGAGATGGTGCGGTCCCCCTTTTTCCTTGTTCATCCTCGAAGAGGGGCACCACCGTCATGGGACGTCACAGCTTGCCTGACGACTACGCGACCGAAGGCAGCGGGGACGGTCCTCCGCGACGCCGTCGTCGCACCGTCGCGATCGCAACCATGCTCGTCCTCGCGGTGGCGGCGGGAACGGCGGTCGCGGTACAGAGCGATCTGCTGTCGTTCTCGGAGTCCTGCGAGGACTCCGCCGTACGCCTGTCCATGGTGGCTTCCCCGGACATCGCCCCCGCCGTGCAAGCCGTCGCCGACAAGGCGCGCAAGGACCGGGTGAAGTCCGACGGCCACTGTCTGTATGTCCGGGTGGTGGCCCGCGACTCCTACAAGGTCGCCGATGCCCTCACCTCCGGCTCCGGCAAGCCGGACTACCAGATCTGGCTGCCCGACTCCGACCTCTGGCTCGACCGGGCGAAGGGCTCCGGCGACGGCATCCCGATCACACCGGGGGACTCCATCGCCTCCTCCCCCGTCACCCTGGCCATGGTGCCCTCGGCGGCCGAGAGCCTGGGCTGGCCGAAGAAGAAGTACTCCTGGGCCGAGTTGACGGCCGCGGCCATGGACTCGGACAAGGTGCGCCTCGGCGCGGCCGACCCGGCCCGCAGCGCCACCGGCCTGCTGGCCCTCTCCAGCATCGGCGCTTCCTCCGAGAAGCAGGGCGGCGACAGCGACACCAGGGTTGCGGCGACCGCCAAGCTGCTCGCGGAGCGCATGTCGGACGGTGACACCCAGGTGCTCGAAACGCTGGCTCAGGACGATTCGGACGCGGAGCAGGGCAATCCGGAACGCAACCAGGCCGTGCTCCTCTCCGAGCAGGCGGCGTTCGCCCACAACGGGGAGTCGACCGGTGACCAGAAGCTCGATCTCTTCTATCCCAAGGACGGCACCCCGCTCCTCGACTATCCGTACACGCTGGTGGACGAGACGAAGATGAGCACCTCCGAGGGCCGCGCGGCCCTGCGGTTCATGACCCTGCTGAACGAGCCCGGCGCCCAGGCCATCCTGAAGGAGCACGGCTTCCGGAACGTCGACGGGACGGCCGGCGAGTCGGTGGTCGCGTCGGCGGGCGGCAGAAAGCCCCAGCCGTACGCCGGGACAGCCGCCGAAGCGCCGTCCGCCGAGGCACTCCAGCAGACGCTCGGCCTGTGGACGATCACGGTGCAGAGCGCGCGGCTGACGACGGTCGTCGACGCCTCGGGTTCGATGGCCACGATCGTGCCGGGCCGCAACCAGTCACGGATGGACGTCACCAAGGCGTCCCTGATCCAGGCCCTCAACCAGTTCACCCCGAACGACGAGATCGGGCTCTGGGAGTTCGCCACCACGCTCGACGGCGACAAGGACTACCGCCGGCTGATGCCGACGGACCGGCTCGGCGACCGGGCGAAGGGCGGCGGCACCCACCGCGAGAAGCTCGCCGCGGCCTTCTCCGCGCTCCAGCCGGTTCCCGACGGCGCGACCGGCCTGTACGACACCACACTGGCCGCGTACAAGGACGCCCAGGCGACGTTCGTGAAGGGCAAGTTCAACGCGGTGGTGATCCTCACCGACGGCTCGAACCAGGACAGCCGCTCCATCTCCCGCAGCGCCCTGATCGCGGAACTGAAGCGGATCGCCGACCCGCAGCGTCCGGTGCCGCTCCTCGCCATCGCGGTCGGCCCCGAGGCCGACCGCGAAGAGGTGAACGAGATAGCGAAGGTGACCGGTGGCGGGGGCTACCAGGTCACCGACCCGGCCGACATCCAGGCCGTGATCCTGCAGGCCGTGATGACGGCGGGACAGAGCAACTACGCCGCCCAGGAGTAGCGCCCGACCCGGCCGGCCGCGGAAGCGGTCCGCCCCCGCGACGACGGATCACGGCGCGGGGGCGTCCGTCGGCCAGGTGTGCACGGGCTCGCCGCTGTGCATCAGCTCGGCGTACCGACGGGTGGTCGCGGCCAGTGCCGCACGCCGTTCGAGCCCGGCCTCCCGTGCCCGGTGGTAGGAGTCCGCCTGCCAGGACGCCCCGTTCACCCGTCTCTTGCACCGCTCCTCGATGACGCCGAGGTAGAGGTCACGGTCCGCGCGCTCGATGTTCCAGGCGTCCAGCCCCGCAGCGGCGAGCGGCAGCAGCTCGTCGCGTACGAGCTCGACCGCCGGCATCCGGGTCAGTCCGCCCGAACGGCCGGGGCGGGGCCAGATCAGCTCCGCTTCGATGCCGTGGCGGCAGGCGGTGTCGAAGTTCTCAGCCGCTGCGGCGAACGGGAGCCTGGTCCACACCGGACGGGACTCCTCGGCGAGCGCCCGCACGAGCCCGTAGTAGAGAGCTGCGTTGGCGATCACATCGATGACGGTGGGCCCCGCGGGCAGGACCCGGTTCTCCACCCTCAGATGGGGTACGCCGTCGGCCAACCCGTACACGGGCCGGTTCCAGCGGTAGACCGTACCGTTGTGGAGCACGAGTTCCTGCAGACTCGGCACCCCGCCCCTGTCGAGCACGCGCAGGGGCTCCTCCTCGTCGCAGATCGGCAGCAGCGGTGGAAAGTAGCGCACGTTCTCCTCGAAGAGTTCATACGCCGAATCCACCCACCGCTCGCCGAACCAGGTCCTGGGCCGCACCCCCTGGTTCCGGAGTTCGGGTGGCCTGGTGTCCGTGGCCTGCTGAAAGAGCGGTGGCCGCGATTCCCGCCACAGCTCCTTGCCGAACAGGAACGGAGAGTTCGCACCGACGGCGATCTGGACACCGGCGACGGCCTGCGCCGCGTTCCATACGGCCGCGAAGCGCCCCGGCGTCACTTGCAGATGCAGCTGAACCGAGGTGCAGGCGGCCTCGGGCGTGATCGAGGAAGAGGTGGAGACCAATCGCTCCACACCTTGGATATCGAGGGAGAAATCCTCGCCCCGCGCCGCCACCATTTGATCGTTCAGCAGTGTGTAACGGTCCGCCTCCGAGAGGTTCGCCGCGACGAGGTCCTGGTGGCCCAGGGTGGGAAGAATTCCGATCATCATGATCCCGGCATCCACCTCACCCGCCTTCCGGTGGGCATATCCGAGACCGGTCCTGAGCTCTTCGGCCAGTTGATCGAAAACACGTCCGCCCAGCCGGTGCGGGACGATGTTTACCTCCAAATTGAACATCCCGAGTTCGGTCTGGAAATCACCGCTCGCGATGCGCGGGAGCACTTCCCCATTCATCATCCTCGGCAGTCCGTCGGCGCCTGCCAGATTCAGCTCGATCTCCATGCCCATGAGGTTGCGGGGGCGGTCGAACCTCCGTTCCGCCAGGAGTCTCTCCAGTCCCTGCAGACACTGGTGGAGCTTGCTCCGGTACCTCAGCGGGTCGGACAGATCAAAGGCGCCCGCCACGACCTTCTCCCCCATCGAAGCGTCCCTCTCTCAAGTGGGCGGCCCGCGGCCCAGGCCGCTCGCGTCACGATCGATAATGCCCAGGCCCGGTGATCCATAACGCCCCACGAACGCCGCACACCCAGTAATCTGAGGTGGGCTGTCCGGGGCACATTCCGTCGGCATGGTGCAGTATGCAGTTTCCACCGTTCGGCACGTGCTGAAACGCCGACGCGTTTCAGCCGACCGCGTCGTGAGAAAAATCCATGGTGGTGGCTGCGCCGCTGACGACGAATCAGCAGAATCTCCGCATAATAAAGTCTCGATACCGCCTTGTCGGCAATACCTGCGACGGCTAGTTGAATCACTGTGTGAACACGTGTCGTATAAACTTCGCAGACGAGGCAGAGAGTTGACGCACCGGCCCAGTCACCGGCCTCCTCTGGCCCCGCATGCCGACAGCGCCGTCTGCACCCGCCCACGCATCACCGTGTCTCCGAAGTGAGAGGCAACCCACTATGCCGCTGCATGTTCCCCCGGCTCCCGCCCCCGCTCTGCGCAGCGTTCTCGCGGCGATCGGTTCACCCACCGCTGTCCGCGAGGCCCGGACACCGGCTCTCCGAGCCGCCACGGGACCACTGAGCCCCGAACTTCCGCTCCCCGTCCACGTACTGGACCGGATCGGCCCGAGCGGGCTCGCACCCGCCACCCGGCTCGCCGCGTGGCGGTTCCTGATCCGCAGCTCGGACCGGGCCGTCGCGGCGGCGGACACCATGCTCACTCCGGACGGCTGGGCCTTCTCCCACTTCTTCGAGGGCCCGTACCTCGCCTCGACCGAACTCGCCCTGCGCCAGGCCGAAACGATGCCGACGCACCACCAGCCGCGCCTGCTCTCCATTCCGGAGCTCTACATGCTGGCGCTGTGGCTGCACGGCGACACCGAGGCCGACGCCTCCGGCGGGGCGCTCGATCCCGCCGATCTCCTGGTCCCGCTGGCTCCCGCTCCACCGGGCATCGCGGCGCACCGCCCGCACCAGGTCGACGATCTGCTCCGTGTGATGACGCTGCGCTTCCCCCCGGGCCCCGGCCCCCTGCTCGGATCGCCGGCCTGACAGCGGCCGTATCCCGCGTCACAGCGCTGTGCCCCGCCACCGTCCTGATCTCCGGTCGCGGGGCACAGCGCTGCCCGGCGCACATCTGGACCCTCCGGACTAGCCCGGTCCGGCCACCCCGAACCACCCGAAGTGACAGTGCAGTTGCGGTGAACCGTCCGGCCGGGTGACGCGTCCTCCGAGTATGGAGAAGCGCTGCTGCGAAATCCCTGCGGAATGACGCCCGTGGGGCAACACTGAGACCGGACCTATCGATACGGGGGGCGGCCATGAACACTTCATCAAGCCGCAGGACATTCACCACGACGCAGCGAAAGAACCCACCCATGTGCCAACATCAGCCACCATGCCCGACCGCCGACTCAGCCGACCGGGAGGCCGCCCGTCTGACGGCACACCACCCGGAACAGGGCTGGAGTCTGCTGTGCAACGGCGTCCTGCACTTCGAGGACACCGGTGAGCTGCTCCCGGACGGGCAGATCATCGCCCCGCACCGGCCCCTGGCGACCGCCCGGGTGATGAAGGCCGCCTGACCCCGGCCGGTACGAACTGGGGCCGGCCCGGAGAAACCTCCGCACCGGCCCCGACGCATGTCCGCGTCATGCCCTGTCGCTCATGCCTCAGTTGTCGTACTCGTCCAGCGGCGGGCAGGAGCAGACGAGGTTGCGGTCGCCGAAGGCACCGTCGATCCGGCGCACCGGCGGCCAGTACTTGTCGGCGGCCGAGACCCCGGCCGGGAAGACGGCCACCTCACGGCTGTAGCCGTGGTCCCATGTCCCGCCCAGCATCGCCGCGGTGTGCGGGGCGTTGCTCAGCGGGTTGTCGTCCGCGCTCCACTCGCCGGAGGCCACCTTCTCGACCTCACCGCGAATGGCGATCATCGCGTCGCAGAATCGGTCGAGCTCCGCGAGGTTCTCGCTCTCGGTCGGCTCGATCATCAGCGTGCCCGCGACCGGGAACGACATCGTCGGCGAGTGGAACCCGTAGTCGATCAGACGCTTGGCGATGTCGTCGACGCTGACGCCGGTGGCCTTGGAGATCGGCCGTAGGTCCACGATGCACTCGTGCGCGACGAGCCCGGCCGGACCGTTGTACAGGATCGGGTAGTGCGGTTCGAGACGCTTGGCAATGTAGTTGGCGGCGAGTACGGCGACCTGCGTCGCCCGCTTCAGGCCCTCGCCACCCATCAGGCGCACGTACGCCCAGGAGATGGGGAGAATACCGGCCGAGCCCCACGGGGCGGCCGAGATCGGCCCGACACCGGTCGCGGGGCCCGCCGCGGGCTGCAGCGGGTGGTTCGGCAGGTACGGCGCGAGGTGGGCGCGCACACCGACCGGTCCTACGCCGGGACCACCGCCGCCGTGCGGGATGCAGAAGGTCTTGTGCAGGTTCAGGTGGGAGACATCGCCGCCGAACCGGCCCGGCTTGGCGAGGCCGACCAGCGCGTTGAGGTTGGCACCGTCGACGTACACCTGACCGCCGGCATCGTGGACCTCGGCGCAGATGTCGGCCACGTGCTCTTCGAAGACACCGTGCGTCGACGGGTACGTGATCATGAGCACGGCAAGCTCGTCACGATGCTTCTCGATCTTGGCCCGGAGGTCCTCGATGTCGACCTCACCGTCGTCGGCGGTCCTCACCACGACCACCTTCATGCCTGCCATCACGGCGCTGGCGGCGTTGGTGCCGTGCGCGGAGGAGGGGATGAGGCAGACGGTCCGCCGGTCGTCGCCGTTGGCCCGGTGGTAGGCCCGCACGGCCAGGAGGCCGGCGAACTCGCCCTGCGAACCGGCATTCGGCTGGAGCGAGACCGCGTCGTATCCGGTGACCTCGGCGAGCCGCTCCTCCAGCTCACTGATGAGGGTGAGGAAACCCTGCGCCTGCTCAGCCGGCGCGAAGGGGTGCAGTGCACCGAATTCGGGCCAGGTGATCGGCTCCATCTCGGTGGTGGCATTCAGCTTCATGGTGCACGAGCCGAGCGGGATCATGCCGCGGTCCAGGGCATAGTCCCGGTCGGCGAGGGTGCGCAGGTAGCGGAGCATCGCGGTCTCGGAGCGGTGCTGGTGGAAGACCGGGTGGGTGAGAATCTCGTCGGTGCGCAGCAGACCTTCGGGGAGCGCGTCGGCGGCCACGGCGTCCAGCGCCTCTATGTCCCCGTCGGCGCCGAAGGCGGCCCAGACGGCGGCGACCCGCGCACGGGTGGTCGTCTCGTCGCAGGCGAGGGAGACCAGGTCGGTATCGACGAGCCGCAGGTTGACGCCGCGCTCGCGGGCGCCCGCCACGACCTCGGCGGCCTTGCCCGGAACGCGCACGGTCACGGTGTCGAAGTAGGCACCGGTCACGACCTCGACACCGGAGGCACGCAGGCCCTCGGCCAGGATCGTCGCGTAACGGTGGGTGCGCCGAGCAATCGTCCGCAGCCCCTCCGGGCCGTGGTAGACGGCGTACATCCCGGCCATGACGGCAAGCAGCACCTGGGCGGTACAGATGTTGCTGGTGGCCTTCTCGCGGCGGATGTGCTGCTCGCGGGTCTGCAGGGCCAGCCGGTAGGCCTTGTTGCCGTCCACGTCGACGGACACCCCGACGAGTCGGCCCGGAAGGCTGCGGGCGAACTTCTCGCGTACGGCCATGAAGCCGGCGTGCGGCCCACCGAAGCCCATCGGCACACCGAAACGCTGCGTGGTACCGACCGCGATGTCCGCGCCCAGGTCGCCCGGTGAGGTGAGCAGGGCCAGGGCCAGCAGATCGGCGGCGACCGTGACGATCGCGCCGAGCCCATGGGCCTGCGCGATGACGGGCTCGATGTTCCGTACCGCCCCCGAGGCACCCGGGTACTGCAGCAGGACACCGAAGACACCACGTTCGGCGACCTCGGCCGGAATGCCGTCGGAGAGGTCGGCGACGACGACCTCGACACCGGTCGGTTCGGCGCGGGTCTCTATGACGGCGATCGTCTGCGGCAGAGCGTCGGCATCGACCAGGAATACGCCGTTCTTGACCTTGCCGACGCGCCGCGAGAGCGCCATGGCCTCGGCGGCCGCGGTGCCCTCGTCGAGCAGGGAGGCGCCGGAGGTGGGCAGTCCGGTCAGCTCGGCGACCATCGTCTGGAAGTTGAGCAGCGCCTCCAGACGACCCTGCGAGATCTCCGGCTGGTATGGCGTGTAGGCCGTGTACCAGGCGGGGTTCTCCATGACGTTGCGGAGGATCACCGGCGGGGTGAAGGTGCCGTAGTAGCCGAGCCCGATCATCGGGGCCAGCACCTGGTTGCGGTCGGCGAGCGTGCGCAGCTCCGCGAGAACCTCGGCCTCGGTACGGGCGGCCGGCAGCTGGAGTGCCGCCGCGCTCTTGATGACATCGGGCACCGCTGCCGCGGTCAGCTCGTCCAGCGAGCCGTAACCGACCTGGGCGAGCATCTTCGACTGGGCCTCGTCATCGGGGCCGATGTGACGCTGCTCGAACGGAATGCCCTGCTCCAGCTGGGAGAGCGGAGTGCGACGGGGGGTCATGGTGGAGGCCTCCTGGTCTGACACGACCTGCGAGGGGCACCACGGCGCGGGTGCCCGAACGGCCTCCCCCTCTGTCATCTCAACCTGAGAGCTTCACCGGCGCACCCTGAGGCGTGCCGGCTTTCACCGTCGGTGAGGAAGGGAACCGCGTCGGCACTCGGCCGCACGGAGCCCGCCCTGCTTTCCAGAGTGGCCTCGTCCGTGCGGTACGGGGGCCTGAGAGATTCCGGGGAGGATTTGCTCCTTCGGCGCCTTCGGATTCGCTCCGGAGGACTCTCCCGCACGGGGTCAGCGGCCGTAAACAGACTACCAGCGGGGTTCGCGGCGGAATTCTCGAGTGGCCAACCCCCCGGATCTGCACTTCTGTAGTGCTTGTGGAGTAGCAGCGTCCAGTGGGAGGGACCGTGCAGACCGACATCGATCCGCGCCGCCTGATCGGCAGCAAGGCGTTCGACCGCAAGGGCACCAAGATCGGAACCGTGGACGAGGTGTACCTCGACGACGCGACCGGTGTGCCCGAGTGGGCAGCCGTACGCACCGGACTCTTCAGCCGGGACGCGTTCGTCCCGCTGGAGCCCAGCGAATTCGTGGAGGATTCGCTCCGTGTCCCCTTCGACCGTGCGCTGATCAAGGACGCACCCGACTTCGGCGTCGGCCGCCATCTCTCCCCGGAGCAGGAACTCCAGCTCTACCGTCACTACGGTCTGGACTCCCCGCCCGGGGAGACCGGACCGGACAGGGACTTCGGCAGGCTGGCCGGCCAGGACGAGTAGTCCCCCGGGTTCCGCACCAGCGGCAGCGGGTCGGCCGGCTGGAGTTCCGGATCGTCGATCCGGAACGTGCGCACCCGGCCGGGCGCTGATCCGGGCTCCTCGAACCGCACCGTCACCCGGCCGACACCGCTGCCCTGCACCCAGCCGTTGCCGTACGTGTCATGGCGTACGTCGTGTCCGGCGGGCCACCGCCGTGCGGCGAGCCGCTCGGCGGTCTCCTGGGGGTCTTCCCGCTCGTCGTGTACCGGCGCGTCCCCCTCGCCCGCGGGCGCTGTCTCCTCCCCGGCCGTTTCCCCGGTCGCGGCCTGTTCACCGGCGGCCTGGGCGAAGAGGTCTTCCTGCGTGTAGTCGGCGAGCCCCGTGACGCCCACACCCAGGAGCCGTACGCCTCCGGTGGTGTCCACGGCCTCCAGGAGCCGTGCGGCGGCCTCCCGGACCACCGCGGGATCGTCCGTGGGCCCACGCAGCGTCTCGGACCGTGTGAGCGTGGAGAAGTCGTACCGCCGCACCTTCAGCACCACTGTCCGCCCGGACCGCCCCGCACTCCGCAGCCGCTGGACGCATCGGTCGGCCAGCCGTTCCACTTCCGTCCGGACGCGCACCCTGTCGTGCAGGTCGGTGTCGAAGGTGTCCTCGACCGACACGGATTTCGCGTCCCGCTCCGCGACCACGGGCCGGTCGTCGAATCCGGACGCCATGCGGTGGAGCGAGCCGCCGTGCGCCTTTCCCAGCAGACGCACGAGCTCCGCCTCGCCCGCCTCGACCAGATCATTGACCGTCGTCATGCCCGCGCGGCGCAGATGATCCGCCGTCGCCGGTCCGACACCGGGGAGGATCCGTACCGACATGGGCGCGAGCAACTCTCGCTCCGTCCCGGGCTCTATGAGAAGCAGCCCGTTCGGCTTCGCCTCCTCCGAAGCGATCTTGGCCAGCATCTTGGAACCGGCGAGCCCGACCGAGCCGGTGAGCCCCGTGACCGCTTTGATGGCCGTGCGCAGCTGCTCACCGATCTCCCGGGCGGAAGCGCTGTCGTCGGCCGCCCCGCCGGCTTCCAGGTCGACAAAGGCCTCGTCCAGGCTGAGCGGCTCCACCAGCGGGGAGAGCCGCCCCAACAGCTCCATGACCTGGTCACTGACCGTCCGGTACAGGGAGAAGCGGGGTACCAGATACGCGGCGTTGGGAGCCAGCCGCCGAGCCTGCGCCGTGGGCATCGCCGAGTTGACCCCGAAGCGCCGGGCTTCGTACGACGCGGTGGCGACGACCCCGCGCGGCCCGAGCCCGCCCACCACGACCGGCTTGCCGCGCAGGCTGGGCTTCGCGGCCTGCTCGGCCGAGGCGTAGAAGGCATCCATGTCCAGATGCAGGATGGTGGGCGCGGCTCTCACATCAATCGATGCTGCCCTACGGCACTGACAATCGCCGCGTTCACTGCGCCTGCCGCACCCGCCGGGTCAGCCTGCGCGATTGCGCCGCCGCGCCAGCTCATCGGTGGGGTTGTTCCCGATCAGTGTCTCGCCGGTGTCCACCCGCTCCCCGTGCAGCTGTGACAGCGCCACATCGACGTCCCGCCACACCACACCCACGGCGATGCCGAAGACCCCCTGGCCGCCCTGGAGCAGATCGACGACCTCGTCGGGCGACGAGCACTCGTAGACCGTCGCCCCGTCGCTCATCAGCGTCATCCGCTCAAGATCCTGAAAACCGCGGGCCCGCAGATGCTGGACCGTGGTGCGGATGTTCTGCAGGGCGACGCCCGTGTCCAGGAAGCGCTTGACGATCTTCAGCAGGACGACGTCCCGGAAGCTGTAGAGCCGCTGTGTGCCCGAACCGTATGCCGGGCGTACGCTCGGCTCGACCAGCCCGGTGCGCGCCCAGTAGTCGAGCTGTCGGTAGGTGATCCCCGCAGCCGCGCAAGCTGTCGGCCCGCGATAGCCGATGTCGTTGGCCGATGCCATGCCGCCCCCCGCCACCGCCACCGGATCAACCGGTTGCCTGATGGTGTGGCCGGCTGTACTCCCCTGCTGCGAGTACGGCCCACCCGCTGCCGTACCGTCGCCGCTGCTTCTCACGCCGACCTCCGTCCTTGACCTGCCCTCTCGAAGGTAGGCAGTCACTCGGGGTGCGTCAACGATCGCCACACTCGGCACGCCGAGTGATAATCACCCTGAGGGTGGTTTGCCGTGCCTCGCGAGCGGGAAAGGCTTGTCGGATGCGCTGACTGCGACCCCGCAGAACGGTCACTGGCTGTTGGTTCCGAAGTCCTCCGGTGAGATCTGGTCGAGGAACTCACGGAACTTCTCCACCTCGTCCTCCTGCTCGTCCGGAATGGCGATACCGGCGTCGTCGAGCACCCCGTCACTGCCGTAGATCGGCGTTCCGGTGCGCAGCGCGAGCGCTATGGCATCGGACGGCCGCGCGCTCACCTCGACTCCGCTGGCGAAGACCAGCTCCGCGTAGAAGACCCCTTCCCGCAGGTCCGTGATACGGACCTCGGTGAGCTCCTGGCCGACGGCGTCGAGCACGTCCTTGAAGAGATCATGGGTCAGCGGCCTGGCCGGAGCCATGCCCTGCTGGGCGAAGGCGATCGCGGTCGCCTCACCAGGGCCGATCCAAATGGGGAGGAACCGGTCGCCTCCCACTTCACGCAGGAGAACGATCGGTTGGTTGGAGGGCATTTCCACCCGGACACCCACAACGTCGAGCTCGTTCACACAGCAACCCTAGGACGTGCTCGGCAGGTTTGGGTAGTCGGGCATCGGCGCGATCAGTGGATCCGGACCCGCAGAGCGGTGTGCACGAGCGCCGAATGCAGCCGTACGGACAGCTCCGCGAGCTCCTTCGCGGTGGCCTCCGCATGGGCTCTGGTCTGCGGATTCCGGTGCCGACGCAGGGGCGCGACCACCTGCTCGATGAGTCCCGCCTCACGGTCCGCGGCCGCTCGGATGGCACGCAGATGACGTGGTTCCAGACCGAAGCGGCCCAGATCCGCCACAAGCTTGGCCACCGTCACCATCTCGGCGTCGTAACCGCCCTCCGCGGTCGGAACGACCAGGCCGTACGACTCCCACTCGTCCAGATCGCTCTCGGTGACCTCGGCGGCGGCAAGCAACTCGGCGCGGCCGATACGGGCCGCGGTCGCCCGTCCGGAGCCGACGTCCCAGCCGCCGTCGGTCAGATCCCGCGGGCCGCCCCCGGACGGCAGAGCGGACTGCTCGCCGCGCGCAAGGGCGTCCAGATGCTCTCGGATGACCTTCAGTGGAAGGTAGTGATCCCGCTGCATACGCAGCACCTGCGCCAGCCGCTCCACATCGGCCCCACGGAACTTGCGATAGCCGGAGGGGGTCCGCTGCGGCTCCACGAGCCCCTCGGCCTCCAGGAAACGAATCTTGGAGATCGTGACCTCGGGAAATTCGTCCCGCAGGTGCAGGAGCACCGTGCCGATGCTCATCGGGCGGTCGTCGGCGGTGGCGGTGCCGTGACCGGCACCGCCCGTCGGTGTTCTCAGCATGGACCTTCCCTGACGGGTCAGATGCCCCGCTGGCTCGCGTAGAAGACCAGCCGGTACTTGCCGATCTGCACTTCGTCACCGTTGGTCAGGGCGACGGAGTCGATGCGCTCGCGGTTGACATAGGTGCCGTTCAGGCTGCCCACGTCCCCGACCGTGAAGCTGCCGTCGGCGTTCCTGCGGAACTCCACATGCCGCCGCGACACCGTCACGTCATCGAGGAAGATGTCGCTCTGCGGGTGGCGCCCGGCCGTGGTCAGCTCACCGTCCAGCAGGAAGCGGCTGCCGGAGTTCGGACCGCGTCGCACCACCAGGAGCGCCGAGCCGAGCGGCAGAGCGTCGACGGCGGCCTGCGCCTCGGGCGAGAGGGAAGGAACGGCCGTCTGTCCGGTGGCCTCCGCCTCGTACGCCTCAAGACCGGAGATGGAGATGGTCGAGGTCGTCTCCGAAGCACGCTCGGGAATTCCGCCCCTGAGCGGCGCACCGCAGTTGGAGCAGAAACGGCTGGCCTCGGCATTGCGATGCCCGCACCTCGTACAGACCGGCATGGACGAACCCTCCTGCCTCGGGGTGAACCCTCCACCCGTACCTGAGGTTGACGGTTCCGAAAAACCTATGCGTCCGGCACCGGCAGGGTCAACAGACGACGCGCCGGAAGAGCCCGAATTGTCGCTGCCCGAACCGGACACCTGATCGCGGAAGAGCGGGCGCTCCGAGCCCTGCTCCTCCGCCTGGCCGTGGCGCGGTGCGCGATGGCGGGCAGCTTCATCGCGAGCGCTCTTGCCGAACAACTTCCCAAACAACTTCACGGGCGATTCCCCTTGACCGAAATAGACCCGCCCGTGGGGCAGGACGAACCCTGAACGAACACACCTGCCGACCCGGACATCTTCACAACGTCCGTATCCACTCGACAGTTTCCACCACGCACCACCATTACGATGCGCCGACCCCCCGCAACCTCCTGCCCGTATCCTTCGAACCGTCCGCGCCGCGGCCTCATGAGGACGACGACCGAGCGTAGTCAGGCTGCTTCGCCGCTCGCAACACGTCCACGACGATGTCGTCCGCCTGCTCCACATGCACGGTGGCCTGCTCCTTCTCCAGTGTCTGGACCACACCACCGGGGATGTTCAGCGCCGGCTCCAGGTCCTGGGGCTTGCCGATCACCTTGAACACGTAGGGCGCGGTGATCTTACGGCCGTCGACCTTGACCTGGCCGCCGTCACCGGAGAAGAACGTATTCGCCACCACCCTCACTCCGTTGACCTCGATCGCCTCGGCACCCGCCGCGCGCAGCTCCTGCAGCGCGTCGAGCAGCATGTCCGCCTTGACCCCGTCACCCGGGTCGTCGACGGTGAGTGTGATCCCGGGACCGTGTGCCGCCACGGTGCCCGCGAGAATGCCGAGTTGCCGCTCCTTCTCCACCGTCTGCTTACGCGCCTCCTCGGCCTGGTCGGAGCTGTTCTCCAGTTCCGTGCGCTGAGCGCCGAGGCGCTGCTTCTCATCCTCCAGACGCTGGGTGCGGTCGTCCAGCTCATCGAGGATACGGACCAGGTCTTCCTGGCGGGCTCCTCTGAGCGCGCTGTTGTCGCTGTTCGAGCGCACCTGAATGGCCAGCCCGAGTCCGAGGCCGAACAGCAGCACCGCGACGATGAGTTGGGCGCGCGTCACCCTCGGCGGCCAGAGTCCGGCGACCAGGCGCTGACGTCCGCTGGGCTCCTTGGCCGTGCCGCCCGACTGCCGGTCGGCATGCCCCGGCTCGCTGGGAACTTCTTCGTTGCTCATCGGCCTCATGCCCGGAAGACGTGCCGGCGGATGGCCGCGGCGTTGGAGAAGATGCGGATCCCGAGCACGACCACCACACCGGTGGAGAGCTGTGCTCCGACACCCAGCTTGTCGCCCAGGAACACGATCAGTGCAGCCACCACGACGTTCGACAGAAACGAGACGACGAACACCTTGTCGACGAAGATTCCGTCGAGCATGGCCCGCAGGCCCCCGAAGACCGCGTCGAGGGCGGCTACGACGGCGATCGGAAGATAGGGCTCGACGACCGCCGGCACCTCGGGCCGGACCAACAGTCCGACCACGACTCCCACGACGAGGCCCAGTACGGCGATCACGATGTGCCCTTCCCTGTGTCGGCCGCACCACTGCCGGTGTCTGCGGCCTGATGAGGCTCTGCTGTTCGTACGATCAGGCTCGGTGCGACCGGGAGGCTGACATGCTTCTGCACGGACAAGGTCGTCCGGATGCCGAAGGTGTCCTTGAGGGCCTGCAGATACTGGCCGTCAGCGCTGTCCTGGAACGCCTTGCCGAGCTGCTTCCCGTTCCCCACCGCCAGCACCGTGTACGGGGGCACCAGCGGTCTGTTGTCGACCAGTATGGCGTCGCCGGCTGCGCGGATCGCCGACAGGGCTGTCAGCCGCTGCCCGTTGATGGCGATCGCTTCGGCACCGGACTGCCAGAGACCGTTGACGACCCGCTGGAGGTCCCGGTCGCGGACCCGGCCGGTGTCGGTGAATCCGCTGGATTCCCTGGGACCGCCACCGCCCTGGTCCGTGTTCTTGGCGTCGTCGACGACGAGCTTCACGCCGGGCCCCTCGACCGGAGTCGCCCCGGCGAGCAGTGCCACCAGTTCTCCCTGGTCCCCGCCGTGCTTCTCCAACGCCTTGCGCTGGCGCCTGCCCACGTCGTCCCGCAACTTGTCGACCTGCGACTCAAGGGTGTCGGCCGCCGCCGTCTCCCCGTCGATACGGTCGATCAACTCCTCGCGCTCCTTGGCGAGGACCGGCGCGGCGACGCGTGCCTGGGCTGCCCCCAGAGTGACGACGAGTGCGGCGAGCACCAGACACGCGGCGAGGCCGAGCTTCGACTTGAGCGTGCGGGGCATGCCCGCGCTCCCGTCAGCCTTGCGACGCGCTGACGCCTCGGCGTATCCGTCGTCCAGGCTGTGGTCCATCACATTGGTCAGCAGCGACATGGACGCGTCGGGACGCGCGCGGGGCGGGGCGGTACTCCGATCGGGGGGCTGCTGCGACATGCCGCACATCGTCGCACGTCGCCACCGCTACCGCCGAATGGCCCCACCGGTGTGCCCCAAGGCGCCCTCCGCCGCCGCCGGACACACCGGTCGAACCGTCACTGACCTGCGCTCTCCACGACCGCCGCCCACTCGTCCAGCAGTGCCTGCGCGGAGGCGTCGTCCGGGCCCTCAGCCCACAAATGGGTGACCGCTTCGGCCGGGTCAGGCAGTACCATCACCCACCGCCCATCGGCCTCGACGACCCGCACACCGTCCGTCGTGTCGACACTGCGGTCCCCGGCGGCCTCCACGACCCGGCGCATCACCAAGCCCTTGACGGCCCAGGGAGTGGCCAGATCGCGGCGAAGGACATGGGCGCGGGGAATGCGGGCGTCGATCTGGCTGAGGGTGAGCTGGGTCCTGGCGACGAGCCCGATGAGCCTCACGAAGGCGGCGGACCCGTCGAACACGCTGCTGAATTCGGGAACGATGAAGCCGCCGCGGCCGTCTCCGCCGAAGATGGTGCCTTCCTCACGCCCCACGCGCGTCAGGTCGTCGGGCGATGTCGTCGTCCATTCGACCTGCGTGCCGTGGTAGGCGGCAACCTGCTCGGCGACCCGTGTCGTGGTGACCGGCAGCGCCACGCGTCCGCTGCGCCGCTCGGCGGCCACGAGATCGAGCATCACCAGGAGCGCCCGGTCGTCCTCCACGATCCTGCCCTGTTCGTCGACCAGGGAGAGCCGCTCGCCGACCGGGTCGAACCGCACGCCGAACGCGGCCCGGGCCGAGGAGACGATCTCACCGAGCCGCACCAGGCCGGAGCGTCGGGTCTCGGCGGATTCGGTGGGCCGTGATTCGTCGAGGCCGGGGTTGATGGTCAGGGCATCCACGCCGAGCCGTCCCAGCAGGCTGGGGAGGACAAGCCCGGCGCTGCCGTTGGAGGCGTCGACGACGACCTTCAGCCCCGCGTCGGCGATTCCCGTAGTGTCCACGTTCCGCAGCAGCGATCCGGTGTACGAGTCGAAGACGCTGGACGGGAAGTGCAGGTCTCCGATCTCGCCCGGGAAGGCGCGACGGTACTCCTGACGTGCGTAGACCCGGTCCAGCTTCCGCTGCCGTGTCTGCGAGAGGTCAGCGCCCCGCTCGTCGAAGAACATGATGTCCACCGAGTCGGATACGCCGGGGGACGTGCGGATCATGATTCCGCCGGCGCTGCCGCGCGCGGTCTGCTGCCGGGCAACGGGCAGCGGCACGTTCTCCAGGTCCCGAACATCGATGGCGCTGGCCTGGAGCGCCGAGATCACCGCTCTCTTCAGCGCGCGGGCGCCGCGGGAGTGGTCACGAGCGGTGGTGACCGTCGAGCCCTTCTTGAGGGTCGTGGCGTAGGCTCCGGCGAGCCGGACCGCCAGTTCCGGCGTGATCTCGACATTCAGAATCCCGGTCACTCCACGGGCCCCGAAGAGATGGGCCTGTCCTCGCGATTCCCAGATGACGGACGTATTGACGAAGGCGCCGGCCTCGATGGTCTTGAACGGATAGACGCGGACATTGCCCTGAATGATCGACTCCTCACCGACCAGACATTCGTCGCCGATGACGGCGCCGTCCTCGATACGGGCGGCCCGCATGACGTCCGTGTTCTTCCCGACCACGCATCCGCGCAGATTGCTGTGCTGCCCGACGTAGACATTGTCGTGGATCACGGCCCTGTGCAGGAACGCACCGCTCTTGACCACAACGTTCGACCCGATGACCGTGTGCTCGCGGATCTCCACTCCGGCTTCGACTTTCGCATAGTCGCCGATGTAGAGGGGGCCTCGCAGTACCGCGTCGGGATGGACGTCCGCGCCCTCCGCCACCCAGACACCGGGTGAGATCTCGAAGCCGTCGATCTCGACGTCGACCTTGCGTTCAAGAACGTCCGCCTGGGCCTTCACGTAGCTCTCGTGGGTACCGACGTCCTCCCAGTAGCCCTCGGCGACGTAGCCGTAGATGGGCTTCCCTTCCTTCATGAGCTGGGGAAAGACGTCACCGGACCAGTCCACGGAAACATCGGCCTCGACGTAGTCGAACACCTCGGGCTCCATGACATAAATACCCGTGTTGACGGTGTCCGAGAAGACCTGGCCCCAGGTGGGCTTCTCAAGGAAACGTTCCACCTGGCCTGCCTCGTCCACAATCGTGATGCCGAATTCCAGTGGATTCGGGACACGTGTCAGGCACACCGTGACCAGTCCGCCTTTTTCTTTGTGGAAGGCGATGAGGTCGGTGAGATCGAAGTCGGTGAGGGCGTCGCCGGAAATGACGAGAAAGGTGTCGTCCTTCAGCGCTTCCTCGGCATTCTTCACGCTACCCGCGGTGCCGAGCGGTTTCTCCTCGTTGGCGTAGCTGAGCTCCATCCCGAGCTCTTCGCCGTCCCCGAAGTAGTTCTTGACCAGCGAGGCGAGAAACTGGACCGTTACGACGGTCTCGTTGAGCCCGTGCCGCTTGAGCAGCCGAAGCACATGCTCCATGATCGGCCGATTGGCGACGGGCAGAAGCGGCTTGGGCATGCTTGAAGTCATGGGGCGAAGGCGAGTGCCTTCGCCGCCAGCCATCACGACGGCCTTCATGTCGGAAACGTCCTCCTTGCAGAGACGACGGTTTAGCCGACTTCGCCCGTCAGGGCACCATCCAGGTGATCAGCAGCGGGCCTGCCACATTGCACGGCACCGCATCAACGAGCTGAATCGGCTGCTACATCCGCCTTGACCAGCCGGCGGACCTGAACCACGTAGAGGATCCCTGCCCACCAGTAGAGCGTTGTACCCCAACCTGCGAACGCCCATCCGAAAACAGCGGCCAGCGAAGCCAGCCAACCACTTCCGTCGCTGAGCAGCAACAAGGGGAACGCGTACATCAAGTTGAACGTGGCAGCCTTCCCGAGAAAGTTCACCTGGGGCGGCGGATAGCCGTGGCGGCGAAGGATTCCCACCATGACGAGGAGCATCAGTTCACGGGCCAGCAGGAGCGCTGTGAGCCAGAGGGGCAGGATCTCCCGCCAGGTCAGGCCGACAAGGGTCGAGAGAATGTAGAGGCGGTCCGCAGCAGGGTCGAGGATCCGGCCGAGGCTGCTGATCTGGTTCCACCGGCGGGCGAGCTTACCGTCGAGGTAGTCGCTGACCCCGCTGAACATCAGGACCAGCAGCGCCCAGCCGTCGCTCTTGGGACCGCCGAACTCGGGGCGAAGAATCAGCCACAGGAAGAGCGGTACCCCCACAAGGCGAGCCATGCTGAGGATGTTGGGGATGGTGAGGACCCGGTCCGTCTGAACCCGAGTCTCCTGGACCTCCACCCGGGGGCCTCCTGTGTGAAGAACGTGCCAATGATGCCCCCTGACTTTACCCTCAGCCATCGTCGGCGGATGCACAGGGGTATCAAGAGGGGTTGGTGAACGCAGAGAAGCCCCGTGCCACAAGGGCACGGGGCTTCTCAACAAAAGGAGTTCGGCGGCGTCCTACTCTCCCACAGGGTCCCCCCTGCAGTACCATCGGCGCTGAAAGGCTTAGCTTCCGGGTTCGGAATGTAACCGGGCGTTTCCCTAACGCAATGACCACCGAAACACTATGAAATTAACCAACACCGGAACAACACAGCCGTTCGTTATTTCAGAACAAACACAGTGGACGCGAGCAACTGAGGACAAGCCCTCGGCCTATTAGTACCAGTCAGCTCCACCCGTTACCGGGCTTCCACATCTGGCCTATCAACCCAGTCGTCTACTGGGAGCCTTAACCAATCAAGTTGGTGGGAATACTCATCTCGAAGCAGGCTTCCCGCTTAGATGCTTTCAGCGGTTATCCCTCCCGAACGTAGCCAACCAGCCATGCCCTTGGCAGAACAACTGGCACACCAGAGGTTCGTCCGTCCCGGTCCTCTCGTACTAGGGACAGCCCTTCTCAATATTCCTACGCGCACAGCGGATAGGGACCGAACTGTCTCACGACGTTCTAAACCCAGCTCGCGTACCGCTTTAATGGGCGAACAGCCCAACCCTTGGGACCGACTCCAGCCCCAGGATGCGACGAGCCGACATCGAGGTGCCAAACCATCCCGTCGATATGGACTCTTGGGGAAGATCAGCCTGTTATCCCCGGGGTACCTTTTATCCGTTGAGCGACAGCGCTTCCACAAGCCACTGCCGGATCACTAGTCCCGACTTTCGTCCCTGCTCGACCCGTCGGTCTCACAGTCAAGCTCCCTTGTGCACTTACACTCAACACCTGATTGCCAACCAGGCTGAGGGAACCTTTGGGCGCCTCCGTTACTCTTTAGGAGGCAACCGCCCCAGTTAAACTACCCATCAGACACTGTCCCTGATCCGGATCACGGACCCAGGTTAGACATCCAGCACGACCAGAGTGGTATTTCAACGGCGACTCCACAACCACTGGCGTGGCCGCTTCAAAGTCTCCCACCTATCCTACACAAGCCGAACCGAACACCAATATCAAACTATAGTAAAGGTCCCGGGGTCTTTCCGTCCTGCTGCGCGAAACGAGCATCTTTACTCGTAGTGCAATTTCACCGGGCCTATGGTTGAGACAGTCGAGAAGTCGTTACGCCATTCGTGCAGGTCGGAACTTACCCGACAAGGAATTTCGCTACCTTAGGATGGTTATAGTTACCACCGCCGTTTACTGGCGCTTAAGTTCTCAGCTTCGCCAACCCGAAAGTCAGCTAACCGGTCCCCTTAACGTTCCAGCACCGGGCAGGCGTCAGTCCGTATACATCGCCTTACGGCTTCGCACGGACCTGTGTTTTTAGTAAACAGTCGCTTCTCGCTGGTCTCTGCGGCCACCCCCAGCTCAGAGAGAAAATCTCCTCACCAGGAATGGCCCCCCTTCTCCCGAAGTTACGGGGGCATTTTGCCGAGTTCCTTAACCATAGTTCACCCGAACGCCTCGGTATTCTCTACCTGACCACCTGAGTCGGTTTAGGGTACGGGCCGCCATGAAACTCGCTAGAGGCTTTTCTCGACAGCATAGGATCATCCACTTCACCACAATCGGCTCGGCATCAGGTCTCAGGCACATGTTGCACGGATTTACCTGCACAACGCCCTACACCCTTACCCCGGGACAACCACCGCCCGGGCTGGACTACCTTCCTGCGTCACCCCATCGCTTACCTAATACAAGTCTGGTTCGTCGGCTCCACCACTACCCTCAACTCCGAAGAGATCGGGCCGGCTTCACGGACTTAGCATCGCCTGATTCAGTATTGGGCGTCTCAAAGCGGGTACCGGAATATCAACCGGTTGTCCATCGACTACGCCTGTCGGCCTCGCCTTAGGTCCCGACTTACCCTGGGCAGATCAGCTTGACCCAGGAACCCTTAGTCAATCGGCGCACACGTTTCTCACGTGTGTATCGCTACTCATGCCTGCATTCTCACTCGTGAACCGTCCACAACTCGCTTCCGCGGCTGCTTCACCCGGCACACGACGCTCCCCTACCCATCCGTACTCCCGTTAGGGATACATGTACGAATGACACGACTTCGGCGGTACGCTTGAGCCCCGCTACATTGTCGGCGCGGAATCACTTGACCAGTGAGCTATTACGCACTCTTTCAAGGATGGCTGCTTCTAAGCCAACCTCCTGGTTGTCTCTGCGACTCCACATCCTTTCCCACTTAGCGTACGCTTAGGGGCCTTAGTCGATGCTCTGGGCTGTTTCCCTCTCGACCATGGAGCTTATCCCCCACAGTCTCACTGCCGCGCTCTCACTTACCGGCATTCGGAGTTTGGCTAAGGTCAGTAACCCGGTAGGGCCCATCGCCTATCCAGTGCTCTACCTCCGGCAAGAAACACACGACGCTGCACCTAAATGCATTTCGGGGAGAACCAGCTATCACGGAGTTTGATTGGCCTTTCACCCCTAACCACAGGTCATCCCCCAGGTTTTCAACCCTGGTGGGTTCGGTCCTCCACGAAGTCTTACCTCCGCTTCAACCTGCCCATGGCTAGATCACTCCGCTTCGGGTCTTGAGCGTGCTACT